>JBJTIE010000027.1:0-4586 GCA_046094845.1 Planctomycetaceae bacterium
GCCAACCCCGGCGGCCTTCCGACGATGCAACCCCCAACGAACTCCCCCAGATTTGGGGGCGGGCACCATTTTCTCCATCGCGAGAACCTTGCCCGGTTGACCCGCCGCCGGCTGCTGGGCTCGGCCGGGATGGGCATCGGCTCGGTGGCACTCGCCGCGCTCGTGCAGCGTGAGTCGCCGGCAGCTACCGCGCCCCGCGGGATGCCGGGGTTGCCCGGCCTGCCCCACCATGAGCCGAAGGCCAAGCGAGTCGTGATGCTCTGGCAGGGAGGCGGCCCGTCGCACGTCGATCTCTTCGATCCGAAGCCCGCGCTCATCGAGCGCGGTGGGCAAGACATCCCCGAGAGCGTCCGGGGCGCGACCAAACTCTCCACGATGTCGAGCGGCTACGCGAAGTGGCCGATCGTGTCGCCCATCAAGCCGTTCAAGCGATACGGCCGGTGCGGCATGGAGATGAGCGAGATGCTGCCGAACATCGGCGGGCTCGCCGATGACCTGTGCCTCGTGAGGAGCATGAACACCGAGGCGGTGAACCATGCGCCGGGCGTGACGTTCTTCCTCACCGGTGCCCAGGTGCCAGGCCGGCCGAGCATGGGCGCGTGGATGAGCTACGGCCTGGGCTGCGAGACGGAAGACCTGCCGGCGTTCGTGGTGATGACGTCGTCCGACAAGGCGAAGACCTGCGGACAGCTCTTCTTCGACTACTACTGGGGCAGCGGCTTCCTGCCGAGCCGGTTTCAGGGCGTCCGCTTCCGCAACACGGGCGATCCGGTGCCCTACCTCGCGAATCCCGCGGGGATCAGCCGTGAGGCCCGCCGGGCGCTGCTCGACGACCTGGCCGCGATGAACGCGGCGCACCTGGCCGACTACGGCGACCCCGAGATCGACACCCGGATCGCCCAGTACGAGATGGCCTACCGCATGCAGGCCAGCGTGCCGGACCTCGTGGACTTCTCCGACGAGCCGCAGCACGTCATCGACCGCTACGGCCCCGACGTGCGGACGAAGGGCACGTTCGCCTTCAACTGCCTGATCGCCCGGCGGCTCCTGGAGCGGGGCACGCGGTTCGTGCAGCTCATGCATGCCGGCTGGGATCAGCACAACAACCTCTTCCACCACCTCGCGGTGCAGTGCAAAGACACCGACGCCCCGACGGCGGCGCTCGTGCAGGATCTCAAGGACCGGGGCCTGCTCGACGACACGCTCGTGGTCTGGGGGGGCGAGTTCGGCCGCACGCCGTTCGGCCAGGGCGACCCTAGCAACCCCAAGGGCCGCGACCACTTCGGCCGGGCCTTCTCGTGGCTCCTGGCCGGCGGCGGCGTGACGCAGGGGCATGTGTACGGCTCGACCGACGACTATGCCTGGAACATCACGGCCGATCCCGTTCATGTCCACGACATGCAGGCGACGATCATGCACCTCGTGGGCATCGACCACACGAAACTCACCTTCCGCTATCAGGGCCGCCAGTTCCGCCTCACAGACGTGCACGGACACGTGGTGAAGGGCGTGATCGCCTAGAACATTCCCATGCACATCGTCATCATCGTCGGCAGTCATCGATCGAAGAGTGAGTCGAGTCGCGTCGGCGCCTACGTGGCGCGGGATCTGGCCCGGATCGCACCGGATGCCAGCGTCGACACGCTCGACCTCGCGGGCAATCCGTTGCCGCTGTGGGACGAGAGCCTGTGGCAGGGGGGCAGCCCGCTGGCCGCACAATGGAAGCCGATCCGCGACCGGCTGCGGAAGGCCGACGCATTCGTGATCGTGTCGCCCGAGTGGGCCGGCATGGTGCCGCCGGGGCTGAAGAACCTGCTGCTCTTCGCCGGGCCGAAGGAGGTGGGCCACAAGCCGGCCCTGATCGTGACGGTGTCCGCCTCTCGCGGCGGAAGCTATCCCGTGAACGAGTTGCGGACGAGCGGCTACAAGAACAACCGCCTGCTCCACATTCCGGAGCATGTGCTCGTGCACGACGTCGGGGATGTGCTCCAGGGCGACACGCCCGCCGACGAGCGCGATGCCTGGCTCCGCAGGCGGATCGACTTTGCCCTGCGAATCCTGCTGGAGTATTCGAAGGCGCTGACGTCAGTCCGAGCCACCGGCCTCATCGAGCACGCCGACTTTCCGTACGGCATGTGACGGCAACCACGGCCGCCCGCGCCTCCATCCGTCCGCAGTGCCTCGACCGAATTGCCTCGTCTTGGACTCGAACCAAGAACCCTCTGATTAAGAGTCAGATGCTCTGACCAATTGAGCTAACGAGGCGACACCGTTTTGTACCGTTGCCGCACCGCATCGGCAAGGGCCGCGCGGCGGGCCGCGTTGAGGGATTTCCCCGGAGCGGCTACATTCCCGCGGTTCTGTTCGCTCCCCGCGTTTCCGGAGGTTTTCGATGGGCAGGTTCGACGGCATGAAAGGTCTCGTTCTGGGCGTCGCCAACGACCACTCGATCGCCTGGGCGATCGCCAAGGAGATCCTCACGGAAGGCGGCCAGATCGGCTTCTCACACCTGCCCGACCGGCCGGACGACGAGCGGCAGCGGAACCGGCGTCGTGTCTCGCAGCTCACCGACTCCGAGCCCAACGCGAAGTTTCTGGTGCCGATGGACGTGTCGAGCGACGAGCAGATCGCGGCCGTCATCGACCGGGCCAAGCAGGAGTTCGGGACGCTCGACTTCCTCGTCCACTCGATCGCCTACGCCCCGCTCGAGGACCTGAAGGGGGAAACCACCAACTGCAGCCGCGAAGGCTTCCGCATCGCGATGGAGACGAGCGCCTACAGCCTCCTCGCGGTCGGCCGGCTCGCCCGTGGCATCATGGCCAAGGATTCGTCGATCCTCACCCTCACCTACTTCGGCGGTGAGAAGGTGGTGCCTGGCTACAACATCATGGGCGTGTGCAAGGCCACGCTCGACACCTGCATGCGGTACATGGCCTACGACCTCGGGCCGATGGGCGTCCGGGTCAACGCGGTGAGCGCCGGTCCGCTCCGCACGCTGGCGGGCCGCGGAGCGGGCGTGGACGACATGCTCGGTCTCTACCAGCACATGTCGCCGATGGGCCGCAACATCTCGCACGAGGAAGTCGGCAAGGCCGGCGCCTGGCTGCTCTCCCGGGAATCGCTCGGCATCACCGGCGAGATTCTCCACGTGGACGCGGGCTACAACATCATGGGGTCGCCCGGCCGCCTGCTCGATCTCGTCCCGAAGCAGGAGTGACGCTGCGGTACGGAGGCGCGTCACTCCGTGACGAGCAGCCAGTTGAGGAGCAACGGGCCTACGGTGGGTCGTAGCCGCCGGGAGCCCACGGGTGACAGCGGCAGATCCTCCCCAGCCCCTTCGCGGTGCCGCGAAGGGCGCCGTGCTTTTCGACGGCCTCCCGAAAATACGAACTGCACGTCGGCTGGAATCGGCAGTGCCTGCCGAGCAGTGGACTGATCAGGAATTTGTAGGCGACCACGGCCGCGATCAGACCGGCCGACGCGACTCGGTCGCAGGCCGCGCTGATGACCCGCCAGCGTTGCATGGCTCCGCGCACCGTCAGCCCTCCACTCCGGGGAAGCCTGGTCGCCCGGTGACCCGGGCCACCAACGATGCGATCGAGGCGGCCGTCTGCCGCAGCCCCGCGGCACCGCAGGGTGGTTCGCCGGTACGCACGACGATGATCACATCGATGCCCGGCGGCAGGTCAGTTCGCACCAGTCGAAACGCCTCCCGCAGCCGACGCTTCCAGCGATTGCGGACGACGGCCGTGCCGATGCGGCGGGACACGGAAAGACCCAGCCGCACCCGCCCATCGGGCAGTCCATTGGGCAGGGCGTAGACGACCAACTGGCCCGACGCCGCCGACTGGCGGCGGCCATAGACGCGTGTGAAGTCGGCGGGCCGCGTCAGCCGGGCCGTTCTGGGGAATCCGCGGTAGGCAGGCGTCACCACCGCAGATGGGCCCTCGGCGCGGCCGCCCCGGACGTCTCGGCCTGCCGCGCGGCCTCGAGAAGTTGCTCGAGGGCCGCCGGCTCCGCCCCTTCCGGGAGCACGATTTGCACCTCGGCGATCAGATCGCCCTTCGACCCATTGGCATGCCGCACACCCATGCCGGCGGCACGGAGCTTGCGGCCCCCCGACGTGCCGGGCGGAATCCGCAGGGCGATCGTGCCCCAGGGGGTTGGCACGTCGACCTTCGCCCCACTGATGGCCTCGGCCAGCGACACGGGCAGCGTGATCTCGAGCGTGTCTTCGTCGCGACGGTACACGGGATGCGGCTGCACGTGCACCTCGAGCAGCAGGTCGCCGGCCGGCCCGCCACCGGAGCCCGGAAGCCCCTGGCCCCGGAGCCGCATCCGCGCCCCGTCGGGCAGCCCCTGCGGAATCGTCACGGTGATCGTTTCGGTCGCGGCTTCACGCTCCACGCGCACGTCGGTCTTGCCCCCGTCGATCGCGAGCCGAAACGGAATCTCGATCCGGGCCGTGACATCCTCGCCGGGCATCTGTGCCGCACGGCGACGCCCACGGGACGGCTTTGCGCGGCCGCGGCCAAAGAGGTCGCCGAACCCACCGGCGCCGCCGACCAGGCTCTCGAGATCGATCT
>JBJTIE010000028.1:0-6871 GCA_046094845.1 Planctomycetaceae bacterium
TTCCATGGAAGCGCTCAAACCGCTGCTGGTGCTCGGACTCTTCGGCACCATCCTGTACGGTGCCTACTCCGTGGTGCAGAAGGCCCCTGGCACGGGCGAACCCGCGGCCGCCACCGTCGCCGGCGACGCGCCCGTGTTCGCCCCGCCCGACGTGCAACTCCCGGCGCCGACCGGCACGGCACCGGCACTGCCCGCCGCGGCCGCGACGGCATCCGTACTCCCGGCTCCTGTGCTCCCGTCCCCGGCCGCCGCTCCGGCCCAGGCCGTGCAGTCGATGCCGACGCCTCCGCCCCAGCCTGCACAGTCGCCGACGTATCTCACGGCCGAATCGGCCCCCCCACCGGTTTCCGAGCCCGTGGCCGCGACGCCCCCCGATGCCGTCCCGCGGCCCGAGAGGCTCGCGACGTTGCCGACGCCGCAGCTTCCCGCGACGATGCCCGACGCCATTCCCGCACCGGCCGCCGCCGCGATCGTACCGCCGGCATCGGCGGGGCCAGCTCCGTCGTCAGCCGCCTTCGCCTCGGCCTGGGCCGACGCCCACGACAAGCTCGCCGCCGGTCGTTATGCCGAGGCGCTCGCGGGGCTGTCGGTGTGGTACGACGACCCCTCGCTCGGCCTCGAGGAGAGCCAGCGGCTCGAAGACCTGCTGGGCCAGCTTGCGGGGACGGTCATCTACTCCCAGGACGACCTGCTGCTGCCCCCCCACGTCGTCGCGACCGGTGAGACCCTCCAGGCGATCGCCGTGCCGCTCGGCGTGTCGTGGCAGTTGCTCGCGAAAATCAACGGCGTGACCGATCCACTCCAGTTGATCCCGGGCGAGCGACTCAAGCTCGTCCGTGGCCCGTTCGACGCGGTGGTGAGCGTCTCGCGCCGCCGCATCAGCATGCAGCTGCACGGCAACTATGCGGGCAGCTTCCCGGTGGTTGTGGGCCGGCACTATCTCGAACGCGTGGGAGGGTCGATCCCGGTGGCCACGATCAGCCGTGGCGATCCCAATGCCCTGCCGGGCGGACCGGCTGCCGGACGTCCGTCGATCGCGCTGGCCGACGGCCTCGTGATCGAAGCGGTCGACGACCCCGGCGCGGTGGCCGACGCGGCGCCCTCCTCGAGTCTCGTCATCTCCCCCCGCGACCTGGCCGAACTGATCGACATCCTCGGCCCTGGCTCCCGCGTCCTCATCCGGCAGTAGGGATGACGCCGACGGGCCCGCGGCGCTTCCTGCACCGCGGGCCCGTTCTGCATCGTCTCGAGGCAGCCGATTACCGCACGGCTTCCTGGAGCATCTTCGCGTTCGGCACCGAATGCCGCGACACGAGGCCGTTGTCGCGGGTCTCGATGACCGTGGCCACCGGGCCAACTTCACGAACCGTGCCCTCGAGGCCGGCCACGCTGACCGTGTCGCCCGCCTGCAGCCGCTGGCGAACGTAGTAGCCCGAGAGGATGCCGCTCATCACGTCTCGGCCGCCGAGGCCGAAGGCCAGGGCGAAGCCCGCCGACAGACCGGCCGAGCCGATCAGGATCAGCTTCTCGAGCAGGGCGAACTGGATGCCGAGCTGGTTGAAAGCCGCGATGAACGTCAGCAGCGAGAGCACCCAGTAACAGCCGCCGGCGAGATACTCGGCGTACGACAGGCCGACCCGGTCGGCGCTGGTCGCCACGACACCGCGGAGGAAGGTGGCTGCAAGCAGGCCGACCACCACCACCACGGTCGCCACGAGCAGCCGCGGGATGTAGTTCACCACCTCGCCCATCGCGTTCGACACGCTCTCGAGGCCGAGGATGTTAAAGGCCGCCATCACGAACACGCACATCAACAGCCAAAATACGATGCCCCCGACGATCGCGGGCACCGGCCGCCGGATGCCCACGTCGTGCATGCTCTTGGCCAGCCCGCTCCGCTCGGCAGCCGTCTGCAGGCCGATCGTCTCGCTCACCACCGCGATCAGGCCCCCAACCCCGCGGGCGAGCACGTAGCCGACGACGAGCACGGCCACCATCGCCACCATCTTTGGCGCGAGCAGGATCACCTGGCTCCAGGCCTGGGTGAAGCTGTCCACGAGCGCCTGCTTCGAAACGTTCACCGTCTCCCGAGCCGTTTCGGCCGCCGTCTGGCCGAGCACCACGAAATCAGCCATTGCCTTCTCCTCTTGTGTGGCGTGGCCCTCGTGGCCACGCACCTGTCACCGAAAACACGATCGCCGCGAACAATGCCACGAGCATGTGCCTTGCCGCCCACACGGTGGCCCCCAGCGCGAACTCGGCCACGTGCAGCGCCAGCAGCCGCGGGTGCAGCTTCCGCCGCACGCCGTCGGTGAAGGCCGGTGCCGCCGGCGTCGGCGGCACGTCCACGTCGGCCAGGTGTTCGAGCAGGTCCATGCCGTGTCGTTTCACCCTCGCCTCGCCCGGGCGGCCACGCGGCCGCACCCCGGTCGACACCAGGTGAGTTGCCGCCCACCGCTGCCGTGTCACACATTTTCTTCGTGGGCCACTGCATAGTCCCCCGTAGTCCATATGCTCCGCATGTGGCCCACGGTACGAAGGCCACAGGCCCGAGCTACCGGCCTGCAGGTCCGCAAACGTCTGGCCGAATAGCAGGCCGCTCGGCCTTCGGGCCTCCTGCCGCACACGGAGTGTGCGGACTACGCCCTACCCTTCCCCGCGAGCTTCTCGCGGATCCGGCTTATCCGCATCCGCAGGGCGCCCGGGGTGGAGTCGAACATCTCCGCCAACGCCTCGTAGTCGTGATTCTCGGCAAACTTCATCAGCACAAGCGCCCGATCCTCCTCGTCGAGCCCCGCCAGCAGCTTCTCGGCGGCGTCGGCCGCATCGACGGCATCGGCCTGCCCCGCGCGATCGTCGGCCTGCGTCTCGATCTGATCCTGGCCGTCGTCACTGGAAGCCGACCCCGGCACCTCGCGGCGACGCCGCCGCGACCGTGAGCGGCGCATGCCGAGGCAGGTGCGGATGGCGACGCCATGGAGCCAGGTCGAATAGCGGCTGCGGCCGGCGAATTTCCCCCGTTCGAAGAACAGCCGCACGAACACCTCCTGCGCGGCGTCCTCAGCATCGTGCCGGCTCCCCATCAGCCGCCAGCAGACCCGCCACACGCGGTCACGGAACCGGTTCATGAGCTCGGTGAAGGCGACGCCGTCGGAGCCCTCGCGGGCAGCCTGCGCGACGAGATCCTCGTCGCTCGTCGCGGCCAGCCCGCCGTCACCAGCCACGCCTTCCACTGCCACACATCCTCCCAACAGCCGGGCTCGCAGTCATGCTGCGGGAGGAGTATGGCACGCCGCCACACCGCGTGCCCACCGCGCGCGGGGGCTGCTGACGCCCGCCAGCCCGTCAGGCGGCGTAGCCGAGGGCCTCGAAGTCGCGGCGGTAGAGGTCGGCTGCGATCCGGCGGGCGGCCGGCGTCCAGACATCCGCGTCGTCCGCCGCGCCGGCTGCCGAGCGGTTGAGACGCTTGAGGGTCTCGAGGGCCGGTGCCGCCGCGGCGGTCGCGCTGGCATCCGCCACCACCTCCCGCAGCCCGTCGGCCAGGTGCTCCATCCGCACGAGTCGGTGATAGGGGATGACATCGGTCCGCAGCAGATCGGCCTGGGCGGTGAAGTGGCAGTCCCAGGAGATGCCATGCTCCTGCAGTCCGGACACGAACCGTGAAAACGGAATCCGGGCCTGCATGCAGGCGACCCGCTCTCCCACCGAGTCGGGCCGCCAGATTGCCCGTCCGGCAACGATTTGGCGTGCGTAGGCGAGCAGGTAGACCATCGGCTCGAATTGGCGGGCGTAGCGATTGAGCTTGTTGAAGTAGTTCGACTTGAGCCGGGCATACGGTTCCCGGACGACCGAGAACCAGAGATAGCCGGCGTACCGTTCCACGAATCCGTCGATCGCACCAGCTGGCACCTTGACGGCGTAAGTGCCACCGTGACCGGGCGACACGTCGGCCGCTACGAACGGGAGAAAATCGCGGCCGTCCCGCCGCGCATCATGCCCGACGAGATCGCCGATGAAGTCGATCACCGTGGTCGAGGCACACTTCTGCAGCGGCCGGTAGATGAGCCGATGCGGCTCACAGACGACGAGTTGGACGCCGCCGCGGGCGAAGGTGTGGGACATGCAGCCAGGCTCCTCCAGATGACGGTACACGAACGTGGACGCCACGGCCTCGTCTGTTTTTCGGCGGACGAAGCCGACGATCATCAGCTCGCAGTGAGCGAACGAGCCGTCGCCGGGCAAGCTGGGAGGCCCCGGCAAACAGGGCTATCCGCCCGCGATGGCCGTCGCTGCACGGCCGACGGCGGCATCGACCGCGGCCTCGGTTTCGGCCTCGGCCACGATCCGCACGATCGGCTCGGTGTTGCTGGCCCGCACGAGCAGCCAGCCGCCAGGCCAGTCGAGCCGCAGGCCGTCGAGGCGATCGGCCCGGGCCACGGGAAACGCAGCCGCGACCCGCTCGAACGCGGCAGCCAACGCCGGGCCGCGAAGCCCGGGCGACACGCCCACCTTCGTCTTCCGCATCACGAGCGACGGCAACGCCGCGGCGAGGCTTTCAACGCTCGCCAGCCGCTCACCCGCGCACATGCGATCGAGCACGAGGGCCATCGCCACGAAGCTGTCGCGGACGAGCACCACGCGGGGATCGATCACCCCGCCGTTGCCCTCGCCGCCGATAATGGCGCCGGTGGCGAGCATCCGATCCACGACGTTGGCCTCACCGACGGCCGACACATGGCAGGCCACCCCATGCCGCGCCGCGATGAATTGCGTCATGCCGCTCGTGGAACAGTTGATGACGACCGGGCCGGGTGTCTTCGCCAGCACCCCTTCCACGCAGAGGGCGAGCGTCGCCTCCTCGCCGATGTAGCGGCCCTCGGCCGTGGCGATCGCGAGCCGGTCGGCGTCGGGATCCTGAAAGAATCCGATATCGGCGTGCTGCTGCCTGATGTGCGGCAGCAGACCGGCGAGATTCTCCGCTGTTGGTTCCGGCTCATGCGAGAATTGGCCGTCGGGCTCGCCCCCCTCGATGGCGAGGTCGCAGCCGAGATGCTCGAGGAGCGGTCGGGCCACGCGGCTGCCGGCACCGTGCCCGGCATCGAGCCAAACCCGCGGCCGATGCCGTCGGATCGCAGGCGCGTTGACGAGTGCCGCGACGAGCCGCACATGCTCGGCCGTGGCATCGTGGGCCCTCACGCTGCCGGGCGACGAAACACCCGCCGTTTCCGCTCCGGTTGGCGGCGACTCGAACCGGGCGAGCACGTCGCGTCCGGCCGCCGCCGGGATCACGCGGCCCGCTGCCGAGAACAGCTTCAGGCCGTTGTAGCGGGCGGGATTGTGGCTCGCCGATATCTGCATGCCGCCGGCGGCGGAGAGCGACCGCACGGCCACGCCGACGGTGGGCGTGGCCGCCGGGCCGAGGTCGATCACGTCGCGGCCAATCCGCGTGAGCGCCTCGGCGATCGCCGCGGCCAGCAGCGGGCCGCTGGCCCGGCCGTCGCGGCCGATCACGATGGGCCCGGGCGGCAGCGTGCCGGCGAATGCTCGGGCATAGCGGGCCGCCACGTCGGCGGTGAGCGTCTCCCCCACGATCCCGCGCAGGCCCGACACGCTCACGATCAGCGGCTCGACGGCGGATGGCGTGGCAGCGGTGACGTTCATGCGGCCGCAGTATAAAACGCTGGCCTCGAACCGGCTGCCCCCTTCGACCCCGGAGCCCTTCATGACGCCCTCTGCCGCCGATCAGTCACGCCGCCTCGAGGCCGTCGCAGACGCCCATGCCGCGGGCAGGATCACCGACCACTCGGCGGCCACGATGCGGGCCTGGCTCACCGAGCCCCGCTACGCCGAGTTCGCGGGAGACCTGGCCGCCAGGATCGACGCGGAGCAGTGGAAGGAACTCGACGACGTGTTCTGGACGGTGATCCCCTTTGGCACCGGCGGCCGCCGCGGGATGATGTATCCGGTGGGCTCCAACGCGATCAACGACCGCACGATCGGCGAGAGCGCCCAGGGCCTGGCCGACTATGTGCGGAGCGCGCTCCCCGCCGGCGAGACGCCCACCTGCGCGATCGCCTACGACACGCGGCATCGGTCGGAGCACTTCGCGAAGCTGTGCACCGAGGTGCTGCTCGCAGCCGGCTTTCGCGTGTTCTTCCTACGCGGTTTTCGCAGCACGCCTGAACTGTCGTTCGCGGTGCGACACACGCACGCCACCTGCGGGATCATGGTCACGGCCAGCCACAACCCGCCGAGCGACAACGCCGTGAAGGTCTACTGGGCCGGGGGAGTGCAGGTGCTGCCGCCGCACGACAAGGGGATCATCGACCGCGTCATGCGGGTGGAGGCTGTCCACCGGGAGTCGTTCGACGCCGGCGTCGCCTCGGGCCGCGTACGGTTCGTCGAGGCCGAGATCGATCCGGCGTTCGTGGCCGCCGTCGTGAAGCAGTCGGCCCCCGGGCCGCGGGACGTGTCGGTCCTCTACTCGCCGCTGCATGGCGTCGGCGCGTCGGCCGTCGTGCCGGTGCTCGATCAGGCGGGCTTCGCCGCCGTGCGGCTCTACGCCCCCCACGCGCAGCCCGACGGCGATTTCCCGAACGTGCCGGGGCACGTGGCCAATCCTGAAAATCCGGCCGTGCTCACGGGGGCGATCGAAGAGGCACAGGCCCGCGGCGACGACCTCGTGCTGGCGAGCGATCCCGACTGCGACCGGCTCGGGGCCGCGGCGCCGCTCACGCCGGCGGCCGGCAGCGGCTGGCAGACGTTCACGGGCAACCAGCTCTGTGGCCTGCCATGTGTCGGCCGTCGGTGAGGCCAACGTCGTGGATCGGATGCTCGCCACCGGCGCCATTATCGGCGGCGAGGGCAACGG
>JBJTIE010000029.1:0-2446 GCA_046094845.1 Planctomycetaceae bacterium
GATCTTCGTGGACGACGGCTCCCGCGACGCCGGCGCCGCCCGCGTCGCCGAACTGGCCGCCCGGCATCCCGGCCTGGTGAAACTCGTCGAATTGCGGGGCAACTTCGGCAAGAGCGCCGCCCTGGCGGCCGGCTTCGAGCGGGCTGCCGGCGAGGTGGTGTTCACGCTCGATGCCGACCTGCAGGACGACCCCAAGGAGATTCCGCGGTTCCTCACGGCGCTCGACGGCGGCCTCGACGTGGTCAGCGGCTTCAAGAAGAAGCGGCACGACCCGTGGCACAAGGTGCTGCCGTCGCGGGCCTTCAACTGGCTGGTGCGGCGGCTGACGGGCGTGCCGCTGCACGACATCAGCTGCGGCTTCAAGTGCTACCGCGGCGAGGTACTCCGCGACGTCCGGGTGTATGGCGAGTTGCACCGCTTCATCCCGGCCCTGGCCGCCATGAACCGCTTCAACGTCGGCGAGATCGTGGTCGAGCACCATCCGCGGCGGCACGGCGTCTCGAAGTTCGGGCCCAGGCGATTCTTCCGCGGCCTGATGGACCTGTGCACGGTCAGCTTTCTCACCACATACGACCGCAAGCCGCTGCACTTCTTCGGCTGGATCGGCCTGCTCCTGTGCGGGGCGGGGATCGGAATCTGCGGATACCTGACGGCCCTCTGGTGCACGGGGCAGATGAGCAGCCAGCGGTGGCTGCTCACGCTCGGCGTGCTCCTGATCGTGATCGGCGTGCAGGTTGTGACGACGGGCCTGCTCGCCGAACTGATCGTCCACGTGGCCGGCGACCCGCGGCCCTACCGGATTCGCCGCTCCATCGGCTTCGACGCCGATGGCGACCGCGGCTAAACGCAGCGCCCGCTGCCGCCCCGGATCCACTCATCGAGCAGCCGTCGGCGGCCAACGGCCCTGAGGACTCGCGGCAAGGCTACACTTCCGCCCCGCCATGGTTCCCACCTGCCGCTGTATGATGGATTCACCTGCCCATGGCCACCGTCTCTTCCCCGCCCGCCGCCCCGGTTCTGGTCGCCGAGCAGCTCGCCAAGACGTTCGCCACCGGCAGCGGCGACGGAGCCCTCGTCGCGGCCGTGCAGGGCGTGAGCTTTGCCGTGGCCGCGGGCGAGATGCTGGCGATCATCGGCGCCTCGGGCTCCGGCAAGAGCACGATCCTGCACATGCTCGGCGGGATCACGCGGCCCACCAGCGGCCGGGTGCTGCTCGAGGGCGTCGACCTCGCCGCCCTCGACGACGACCGGCTCGCCGTCGTCCGCCGCCGGCGGATCGGGTTCATCTTCCAGCGGTACAACCTGCTTCCGGAATTGTCGCTCGTCGAAAACGTGGCGCTGCCGCTGGTCCTCGACGGCCGGCCGGAACGGGAGTGCCGGGAACGGGCCCTCGAGGCGATCGACGCAGTCGGACTGACACCGCGGGTCACGCACCGCCCCGACGCACTCTCCGGCGGCGAGCAGCAGCGCGGCGCGATCGCCCGCGGCCTCGTGACGCAGCCCGCAGTCGTGCTCGCCGACGAGCCGACCGGTGCTCTCGACTCGACGAACGCCCGGGCGGTGATGCGGCTGCTCACGCGGCTCGTGGAGGACCGCCGACTCACCGTCGTGGTCGTCACGCACGATCCTGCAATCGCCGCAACCGCGAACCGTGCGATCCGGGTCGTGGATGGGCTGATCGCCGGTTCCGACGACACGAGCGTGACGCGATGACCGAGCTGGCGCTGCTGCTGCGGCAATGGCAACACCGCCCCGGCCGTGCCCTGGCCACGGTGGCCAGCATCGCCGTGGCCATCGGCGCCGTCGTGGCCACCTGGATCGCGAGCGACGCCTCGCGGGGCGGCTACCGCGCGTTGGCCGCATCGATCGAGGGCAGGCCCGCCGTGGACGTCGTGGCCAGGGCAGGGGGGCGTTGGGATCCGCACCTCGCGCCGCAGCTCGTCGGCATCCCGGGCGTGAGGGCCGCGGTGCCGCTCGTGTTTCGCCCGAGCCTGCTCCGGGCCGGCGAGGCGCGAGTCCGCGACGTGGCGGTAGGCCTCGATGCCGCGGGGCTCGTCGAGGCGGGCCTGCTCACGCTCACCGCCGGACGGCCCTGCGAGCAGCCCGACGAGCTGATCCTGTCGCAGCGGCTCGCCGACTCGATCGGGCGGCGCGCCGGTGACGAGGTGATTTTTTTCGCCAGGCGTGGCGTGCGGCGATTCACGATCGCGGGCATCGCCGACCCCCAGTCGCTCATCTCGTTCGCCGACGGCGCGGGCATCGTCCTCGACCTTGCCGCCCTCACCGACCTCGCCGGCACGGGCGGCCTCGTAGACCGGATCCGGCTCGTGCTCCACGACGACGCCTCGCGGGCCGCGGTCGTCACGGCGGCCAACGGCCGGCTGCCGGAGCAGCTCGTGGCCCAGGTGCCGCCGGGGCCAGCATCTCGTCGGCCATGCTCGCCCGG
>JBJTIE010000030.1:0-11490 GCA_046094845.1 Planctomycetaceae bacterium
CCACCTTCTCGTGCGCTGATGCCTCGCCGTCGGCAGCCTCGAAGCCGGAGATCGTGCAGGTGCAACTCGTCTCGCCGCGGCGGAGCGTCAGCGGCCCGGTGCCGGCGTTCCGGATCGCGAAGTCGTGCGAGCCCGAGCCACCGGTGCCGACCGTGCCGAAGGCATGGACGGTTTCCCCGACATCGACGGCTCCCGCCGGTCCACCGGCTCGCGCCGCCGCCCCCGGACGAAAGTCACCGACCTGCCACGGTCGCGAAACCGACTGCAGCACCGCACCGCCAGCCCCGACCACGGCGCCGCAGACGACGGCCACCGCGGCGATGATCCAGGGATTCGGAATGCGAACAGGGGTCATGGGTACGGCAGTGGGCTGGGTGTCGTGCGGAACCGACGCGATCCATCATAGGGATTTGGAGCGGCTCTTGAACGCCGCCTCCGCCGTAGTCCGCACACTCCGTGTGCGGCCCCCGGTCAGAAAACCGCAGACCCGTCTATTCCTCCGCGGGGCGACTTCCTGTGGCGGGAGTTCGGGGCTGCCCATGCCCCATCGCCGGACGCTCGCTACGGACATCCTGTTCTTCGCTCGCTCGAATGCCGCCTTCGCTTCGGCATCCTGCCTGCGCTTGGCGGCATACGCCGGCTCCCGGGGCATGGGCAGCCCCTCACGGCGTTTTAATTGCTTACGCCCCGTCAGTACGCCCGCGCCAGCACGCTGCGGCGGGGCACCGGCTGGCCGGTCACGACGAACGTGCCCGGCTCGTCGGCGCCATCCATCGGGATGCACCGCACCGTCACCTTGAGCGGATCGAGCAGGGCGGTGACGGCCGGATCGTCTGCGACATGCACGTGGGCGAACCCCGCCGGCCGCTGCCCCTTCCCCTTGCCGTCGGCCTCGCTGGAACCGAAGAAGTCGAGTACCTCCGCCTGGCTCGCGAGCGTCACCGACCGCTCCGCTCGGAACGCCTTGGCCCGCTCGAAGAGGCCACGCTGAATCTCCTCGAGCAGCGCCGGCGCCCGCTTCGCGAACTCGCCGAGCGGCACGGCCTCCCGCTCCTTCGGGCCGCGGTCACGTCGTGACACGCTCACGGTGCCGGCGGCGAGATCGCGGGGGCCGATCTCCACCCGCACCGGCACCCCCTGCTTCACATGCTGCCACACCTTGTCGCCGCCGCGGATGTCGCGGGCGTCGATCTTCGCGCGGATCGGCTCGCCGCCATACGAGAGTGAGGCGAGCTCCCGCTCGATCGTCCGGCAGGCGTCGAGCACCGCCGCCCGCTCCTCGTCGGTGCGGCTGATCGGCAGGAGCACGATCTGCGCAGGGGCGATCCGCGGCGGCAGCACGAGGCCGTCGTCGTCGGAGTGGGTCATGATCACCGCACCGATGAGCCGGGTCGAGACGCCCCACGAGGTCGTCCAGCAAAACTCCTCGGCGCCGCTCTGGCCCGCGAACTTGATGTTCTGGCCCCGGGCGAAGTTCTGGCCGAGGAAGTGCGACGTGCCGGCCTGCAAGGCCTTGCCGTCCTGCATCATCGCCTCGATCGAGTAGGTCTCGACGGCGCCGGGGAACCGTTCGCCGGCAGGCTTCGGCCCCTTGATCACGGGCATCGCCAGGTCGCGCTCGGCGAACGTGGCGTAGACGTCGAGCATCCGCAGCGTCTCCTCCACCGCCTCTTCGCTCGTGGCGTGGGCCGTATGCCCTTCCTGCCAGAGGAACTCCGCCGTCCGGAGAAACACGCGGGGCCGCATCTCCCACCGCACCACGTTGGCCCACTGGTTGATGAGCACCGGCAGATCCCGCCACGACTGGATCCATTTCGCGTACATTGCGCCGATGATCGTCTCGCTCGTGGGGCGGACGACGAGCGGCTCCTCCAGCTTGCCGGTCGGAATCAGCTTGCCGTCGGCCCCGAGTTCGAGCCGGTGGTGCGTGACGACCGCACACTCCTTGGCGAAGCCTTCGACGTGCTTCGCCTCCTGCTCGAGATAGGAGAGGGGAATGAAGAGCGGAAAGTAGGCGTTCTGATGCCCCGTCGCCTTGAACTCGCGGTCGAGGATGCCCTGCATCCGCTCCCAGACGGCATAGCCGTGGGGCTTGATCACCATGCAGCCGCGGACGGGCGACTGCTCGGCGAGGTCGGCCGCGCGGACTACCTGCTGATACCACTCGGGATAGTCCTGGGCACGGGTCGGGGAAATGGCATGATCGGGCATGGAACGCTCCACGGGGACGGCGAATCGGGGCGGATTGTAGCCGTTGGGTGTGAATCACGGCACTCCGCCCCTACACTCGCCTGTATGCCACGCCGTCTCATCACCGAACTTCAGCCGCAGGTCCAGGTCGACCAGGTCTTTCTCGCCACCCACAAGCAACTGCGGCCCAACCGCAACGGCCAGCTCTATCTGCAGGTCGATCTCGCCGACAAGAGCGGGGCGATCACGGGCCGGCTCTGGAACGCCTCCGACGACGACTTCAACGCGTTCGAGGACGGCGACTACGTGCGGGTCGAGGGGCACACCCAGCTCTACTCCGGCAGCCTCCAGCTGATCGTCACCGCGATCGAGCGGGTCGACTCGCGAACGGTCGATGAGTCGGAGTTTCGCGTGCTCGCCGAGGCCGACTTCGAGCGGCTCTGGGCCGAACTGCGGTCGATCACCGACACGATCCGCTCGGCCCCGCTGCGGGCCCTCGTGGACGAACTGCTCGCCGACGAGGAGCTCTGCGCCGCCTTCTGCCGCTGCCCTGCGGGCGTCAAGCACCATCACGCCTACGCCGGCGGGCTGCTCGACCATGTCGTCAACCTGCTCCGGCTGGCCGACCGCATCGCCCCGCTCTACCCCGCCCTCGACCGCGACCTCCTGCTCGTCGGCGTGCTCGTGCACGACATCGGCAAGACGGTGGAGCTCGAGAGCGAGAAGGGTTTCTCCTATACCGATGCGGGCCAGCGGCTCGGCCACGTGCTCCTGGGGCTCGAGATCGTGGACGAGAAGATCCGCGCGATCGAGGAGCGAACGGAAGCGGCGTTCGACGCCGAGACGGCCGTTCGCGTCAAGCACATGATCGCCAGCCACCACGGCCAGCTCGACTTCGGCGCCGCAAAGGTGCCGATGACGCTGGAGGCCGTGGCGCTCCATCACATCGACCTGCTCGACGCGAAGATGGCGGCCGTGACCCAGCTGCTGCGGGCCGAGGCGTCGATCGAAGGGGGCTGGACCCATTTCCATCAGCATCACGGCCGCAAATTCTTCCGCGGCCGGATATAGCCGCGTCTCCCGACAGGTATCGGAGGCCATCTCATGGCTCGCAAGCGGGATCGTGGCGAACGACCGGTAGCCACCCCCCAAGCTGCTGCCGGCCGCGGTGGCGTCGTGGGCACCTTTCGACGGATGGCCGGCGGCTACGGCTTCGTGCGACCGCTCGACGCGCCGGCCGGCGACAGGTCGCAGGACGTCCACATCGCGGCCGCGGCCTCGCTCGATGCCGCCAGCGGCGACACCGTTCGCGTGCGGCTCTCGAAGGCCCGCGACGTCCGCCGGCCCGGGCCCTCCGGCGAGATCATCGAGATCGTGAAGCGGCGGACGACGCGATTCGTCGGCTCCTACTTCGAGGCGACGGACCTCGGCTGGGTGCAGATCGACGGCACCGGCTTCGCCCGGCCGGTGGCCGTGGGTGATCCCGGCGCCAAGGGCGTGCGGCCGCACGACAAAGTCGTCGTCGAGATGGTGCGATTCCCCACGCACCTCCGGGACGGCGAAGGGGTGATCGTCGAGGTGCTGGGCAAGGCCGGCGCGGCGGGCGTCGATACGCTCACGATCATCCACGAGTTCGGCCTGCCGGGCGAGTTCCCGGAGGCCGCCCTCGACGATGCCCGCCGACAGGCGGACCGGTTCGACGAGTCGGTGCCGCCAGGCCGCCGTGATCTCACCGACCGCACGATCGTGACGATCGACCCGGTCGATGCCCGCGACTTCGACGACGCGATCTCGCTCGAACGGGTCGAGCGCGGCCACTGGCTGCTCGGCGTGCATATCGCCGACGTGTCGTACTTCGTCCGCGAGGGCTCGCCGCTGGATCAGGAGGCGCGGAACCGCGGCACGAGCGTCTACCTGCCCGACCGCGTGATCCCGATGATCCCGGAGATCGTCTCAAACAATCTCGCGAGCCTCCAGCCGGGCAAGGTGCGGTATGCCCGCACCTGCTGGATCGAGTTCACGCCCGACGGCGTGCCGGTGCACGCGGCCGAGGAGCCCACGGCGATCAAGAGCCGGCGGCGGTTCACCTACGAGGAGGTCGACGTCTTCCTCGCCGACCCCGACACCGCGACAGTCGCGATGACACCGGAAGTGCGGGCACTGCTCGGCCGGATGCGCGACCTCGCGCGAATCCTGCGGAGCCGACGGATGGCCCGCGGGGCGCTCCAACTGGAGATGCCCGAGGTGAAGATCGACCTCGACCGCGACGGCCGGGTCACGGGCGCCCACGTCGTCGAGAACACCGAGAGCCACCAGGTCATCGAGGAGTTCATGCTCGCCGCCAACGAGGCCGTGGCCAACGCCCTGGCGGCTGCTGGCGCGGGCTTCCTGCGGCGGATCCACCCGCAGCCGGATCCGCGGAAACTGCGGCAGCTCACCGAGTTCGTTTCAGAGCTCGGCTTCGAAGTCGATACGCTCGAGAGCCGGTTCGAGCTGCAGCGGCTGCTCGACATGGCCCGCGGCAAGCCGGAGGAGCATGCCGTGCACTACGCCGTGCTCCGCAGCCTGACCCGGGCCGCCTACGGGCCACAAGAAGACGGCCACTATGCCCTGGCCAGCGACTGCTACTGCCACTTCACGTCACCGATCCGCCGCTACCCCGATCTCACGGTGCACCGGGCGCTGGCCGCAATCGCGAAGGGCCGCAGGCCGCCTGCCGAGGGACTGATGACGCTCGGGGCCGAATGCTCGGAGCTCGAGCGGCGGGCCGAGTCCGCCGAGCGGGAGCTCATCAAGCTGAAGCTGCTGCTCTTTCTCTCGAAGCAGATCGGCGTGGAAATGGACGCGGTGGTGACCGGCGTCGAGGCCTTCGGCCTGTTCGTGCAGGGGCTCGCGATCCCGGCGGAAGGCCTCGTGCCGCTCGACGCCCTCCCCGACGACACCTACCGCTACGACCGCGCGAGCCACACGCTCTCGGGCCGGCGGCCGGGCCAGTCGTTCCGGCTGGGCGACCGCGTTCGGGTGGCGGTGGCCCGCGTCGATCTCGAGCGACGCACGCTCGACTTCCGCCTCCTCGGCTTCGGTCGCCGCGGCCGCGTGCCCGCGCCTCGCCCGCGCCGCCACAGCAAGCCGTCCACACCGAAGGGCCGCGGCAAGAAGGCCGCCGCGAAGCAGACTCGGCACCGCAAACACCGTGGCCGTTGAGCGGTTTTGGTCATGAACTGCGACCGCGTGCGTGGGGGTTCGGCGTAATTGGTGCGCAACCGTAGTCCGCATCCGCTTGCGCCGTAGTCCGCACACTCCGTGTGCGGCCCCCGGTCTGAACACCGCAGGCCCAAGCTATTCCGCAGCAGGCCGCCGATCAGCCACGCCGACTCCCCGGGCCAGTGTTCAACCCCTCACGCGATTTCTTACACTGCGACGCCCCCTCAATCACACCTCGTGGAACGCCTCGTGACCCACTCGCTTTTGCGGACGCCTCTGTGTGGCTGGCATGAATCTCATGGCGGGCGGATGGTCGATTTCGCCGGCTGGTCGATGCCGGTGCAGTATGCCTCGATCGTGGACGAGCACCTGGCCACGCGGCGGGCGGCCGGCCTGTTCGACGTGTCGCACATGGGCCGGCTCTCGGTCGATGGGCCCGGCTCGCAGGCCTGGCTCGAATCACTGCTCACCCGCCGGGTCGGCGACATGACGCCGGGCCAGTGTCGCTACACGCTCATCACGAGCGATGCCGGCTCACCGACGGGCCTCGCCGTGCTCGACGATGCGCTCGTGGCCCGGGAGGCCGACGCGGCAGACGGCGCGCCACGGATGTCGCTGGTCGTCAACGCCAGCAACCGTGCGACCGTCGTCGCCTGGCTGCGGAGCCGGCTGCCTGCGAGCGGCGTGACGCTCACCGACCACACGACCGAAACAGCGATGATCGCGGTGCAAGGGCCGCTGGCCATCGACCTCGTCTGTGAGCTCTGCGCGGCCGACGAGGCCGCCCGCATCCGCGGCCTGCGCGGCTATCGGGCGACACGGGCTGCGGTCGGAGGTGTCCCTGCCGCCGTGAGCCGCACCGGCTACACCGGCGAGGATGGCGTCGAACTCGTCGTGCCGGCGGATCGGGCGACGGCGGTCTGGGAGGCGATCCTGGCCGCCGGTGCCGACCGCGGCGCGCGGGCCTGCGGCCTCGGCGCCCGCGATACGCTCCGGCTGGAGGCGGGCATGCCCCTCTACGGGCATGAACTGCAGGCTGACAGTGACCCCTTCGCACTGGGACTCGGCCTGGCGGTGAATCTCGAAACGGCAGCGGGCGCCCCCCGGGTGTTTCCCGGGGCGGCGACTGTGCGCAGGATGAAGTCGCTCGAGCCGGGCCGCGTGCGGGTTGGTCTGGCCTTCGATTCGAAACGGACCGCCCGCGAGGGCAGCGTCGTCGTGCCTGCTGGCGGCACCACCGCCGCGCCGCTCGGCGTCGTCACCAGCGGCAGCTTCGCCCCCACGCTCGGCCACGCGGTCGCGATGGCTCTGATCGATCGTGCGGCGGTCGTCGAGGGGGCGGTCGTCGACGTGCTGATCCGGGATGCCGCCCAGCCGGCGCGGGTGGTGCCACTCCCCTTCTACCGCCGCGGCGACAGCGGCGGCTGACAGACGGCAGGATTGCGGTATTCTGCTGCGGTTTCCTTTCCCCACGACACCCGCGGAGCTTGCCATGGCCGCCGAGATGAAGTTCGCCAAGACGCACGAGTGGATCAGGCCCGAGGCCGACGGCCTCGCCACGGTCGGCATCTCCGCCTACGCGGTGGAGGCACTGACGGATCTCGTGTTCATGCAGCTGCCGGCCGTGGGCAGGCGGGTGAAGGCGGGCGAATCGTTCGGGGAGATCGAGAGCGTGAAGGCGGTGAGCGATCTGTACGCCCCGGTGTCGGGTGAGATCGTGGCGGTGAACACGGCGCTGCCCGGCCAGCTCGACCTGCTCGGCAAGGATCCCTACGGGGCCGGCTGGGTCATGAAGATCCGTCCCACCGATCCGGCCGAGCTGGCCGGACTGCTCGACCAGACGGCCTACGACGCCGTCGTGAAAAACACGTCGCACTGATCCCGTGGGCACGCTGTCGGCCTGGTGGGACGGCGACGCAGACGGCGTCGTCAACATGGCGACGGACGAGGTCCTCGGGGCCGCGGCCGAACGTTCGGGCATGCCGCTGATCCGGTTCTACGGCTGGTCCAGGCCGACGGTCTCCCTGGGCGCGTTCCAACGGCTCGCCGATGCCCGGGCGATCCCCGACATCGCCACGGCGAACCTCGTGCGGCGGCCGAGCGGCGGCGGCGCGATCGTTCACGGCAGCGACCTCACCTACGCGCTTGCCGTGCCGAAGAGCCATCCCTTCGGCCAGACGCCGCAGCAGCTCTACACGGCCGCCCACGACACCCTGGCGGCCGTGCTCGGAGCCCATGGCATCGCCGCCCGGCTCTACGCCGATCCAACGCACGACGCCGACTTTTTCTGTTTTTCCCGGCGGGCTGGAGGCGATCTGGTGGTGGAGGCAGTGGGCCGCGGGCCGACCGCAGCGGATTCAAAGATCATGGGCAGCGCCCAGCGACGACTGGCGGCCGCCGTCGTCCAACACGGGAGCCTGCTCCTGCATGCCAACCCTGGCGTCGGCCCTGCCGCCCGACACCCGGGGCTCATGGATCTGCACGAGGCACTCCGCTCGATCGACCTGCGCCACCTGGCGGCGGCGTGGCTCGACCGCCTGGGCCCGCGGCTGGGGCACGACGTCAGCTGGAAAGACGGCCGGTTCGCGGCCTCTGCCCCCGACGAAACGGCCGCTGGGATCGCAGCCTATGCCGACCCACGGTGGCTCGGCCGCCGGTGAGGTGTCGGCTGGCCTTCGCCGAGCGACTTCTGTATAGAATGGGTTCCCCCCCCTTTCTCCCCTCCGCCCTCCTTCCGCCACCATGATCGCCACGCTGATCGTTGCGTCGGGCAAGAGTGCCGGCCGATCGATCGCGATCAGGCGCGACCGGCTGCTCATCGGCCGGGCCGAGGAGTGCGATGTCCGCCCCTTGAGCGAGGACGTGAGCCGGCGGCACTGCGAAGTGATCGTCGGCCCTGCAGACGTCTGGGTGGCCGATCTTGGCAGCCGCAACGGCACGTTCGTGAACGGCCAGCGGATCGGCGAGAAGACGAAACTCGTCGATGGCGACATCCTTCGGGTCGGTGTGCTCGAACTGAAGCTCTCGTGCGCCGATCCGGCGGCGAAGGCGGGCTCCGAGGACGACGTGTCGCGGTGGCTGGTGGCCGACGAAAAGCCGGCCGGCATGTTCGACACGACGCAGACGATGCCGCTGCAGCCGGCCGTCGAGCCGCCGCAGCCCGAGGCGACTCCCGTGGCTGCCGACTCCTCCGCCATCACCCGCAGCCCGGTGGTGGTGGGTGACGCCCTCAAGGCGGCGAAGTCGACTCCCGGTGCGCTGCCCACGGCGGCCAAGAAAAAGTCCGATTCGTCGCGTGACGCCGCGGCCGAGGCCCTGAAGAAGTTCTTCGAGAACCGCTGACGGGCGGGCGCCGGCATAACCGGCACGACCGGCAGGGTGCGGGGGCAGAGTTTTCGCAACCGGCAGCCTCACCGCAGCCGGCAGCGTGCATAGTTTCGGCAGAGTCTTCCACCGCCCCAAGGAGCCCTGCGATGCCCGCCGCCGCCCTGAAGCCGCCCCGCACGACCCGCCGCCGCAAGATCGATCCGACCACCTGCGACCGCGACTACGGCTCCGACGAACTCGAATTCATGCGGGCCCTCGAGCAGTACAAGCGATCCAGCGGCCGCACGTTCCCCACCTGCAGCGAAGTGCTGGAGGTCCTCAAGTCGCTCGGCTACACCCGCAGCCCGGCCGAGTGCCCCGCCTGACGCATACTCCGACCGTAGTCCGCACACTCCATGTGCGGCCCGCGGTCTGAGCACCGCAGACCCGTCTATTCCTCCGCAGATCGACCTCCTGTGGCGTGGGTTCGGGGCTGCCGTAGGCCTGTTGCCCCGCAACGGGCTGCCCGTCACGGAGTGATGGGCCTACACCCCGGCAAACCAGCAAAAATCGGCACACTGCGGCGACCTTGCTCCAAGCCCAGCCGAGCCGCTACCGTCCCGCCCCCGCATGAAGCCTGCTCGGAACAGGCGTGCGGGCGTGGAGGCTCCTGTGCGTTTCAGTGCCTGGTTGCTCACGGCAGCGTGCCTGGCCGTCGCCACGGGGTGCGGAGGCATGGCGCGCAATGAAAACGCCGAGGGGGTGAAGCTCTACCAGCAGGGCAACTACCTCGGCGCGGTGAACCACTTCCAGCAGGCGCTGGCAAAGCAGCCGGGCAACGCCGACTGCTTCTACAACCTCGGCGCGACGTACCACCAGCAGGCCAAGCTCTTCAGCCGGCCCGCCGACATGGCGACGGCCGAGCAGTATTACCACCTCTGCCTCGCCCGGAACCCGAATCACGAGGCCTGCCAGCGGGCGCTGGCCGTGCTTCTGGTCGAGGAGAACCGGCAGGCCGATGCCGTCGCCCAGTTGCAGGGCTGGGCGAAAGGCCAGCCCGGCAATCCCAATCCGCACATCGAACTGGCACGGCTCTCGCAAGAGCATGGCGACATCCGCGAGGCGGAGAACCAGCTGATCGATGCCTTGGCCGTCGACCCCAACAACCCCCGCGCCCTGGTGGCCCTCGCGAGTCTCCGCGAACAGGCCGGCGACCAGGGGCAGGCTCTGGCCAACTACTCCCGCGCCCTGGCCATCGATCCGGCCCAGCCGCTCGTGGCCGCCCGCGTGGCGACGATCCAAGGATCCGCACAGGGTGTGCGAACGGCCGCGCTGCCGCCGCCGACGGCGCCGCCTGTTCCTGCCGCCGTCATCCAGGCCCCGCCCGGAGTGCCGGCCCGTTGACCGTCCCGGGCATGCCCCATATTCTGCGGCGTCGAAACGAATTTTCGAGGCCACCAGCGAGTGGAGCGGCACGTGATGGAGCGAGCGACGGGGCCGATGGTCGAGCGGGTGTTCAATTTTTCGCCGGGCCCCGCGGTGCTGCCGCTCTCGGTGCTGGAGGAGGCCCAGGCCGACCTGCTGGCCTTGCCCGGCGTGGGAAGCTCGATCCTGGAGATCAGCCACCGCAGTCCTGCGTTCGACCGCATTCTCGACGACACCCTGCAGGGGCTGAAGGATCTTCTGGGCATCGGCGCGGACCACGAGATCGTGCTCCTCCAAGGGGGCGCGAGCCTGCAGGTCTCGATGGTGCCGATGAACCTGCTCCGCGGGCAGTCGGCCGCCGCCGACTACATCCTCACCGGCACCTGGGGCGCCACCGCGATCAAGGAGGCCCGCCGCGAGGGCAAGGTCCACGTCGCCTGGGACGGTGCGTCCTCGCAGCATGACCGGCTGCCGACGGCCGGCGAGATCAGCCTCTCCTCCGCCCCGGCCTACGTGCACGTCACGAGCAACGAGACCATCCAGGGAGTGCAGTGGAAGCACGATCCCGACGTCGGCCCGGCCCCGCTCGTCTGCGACTGCTCCAGCGACTTCCTCTCGCGGCCGATCGACGTGGCGAAGCATGGGCTGATCTATGCCTGCGCCCAGAAGAACGCGGGCATCGCCGGCGTGACCGTGGTGATCATCCGCAAGGACCTGCTCGAGCGGTCGCGGGACGACCTGCCCACGATGCTCGACTACCGCACGTTCGTGAAGAACGGCTCGCGGCCCAACACGCCGCCGACGTTCGCCGTCTACGTCCTCGGCCTGGTCTGCCGCTGGATCAGGGAGTCGATGGGCGGCCTGACGGGCATGGCCCGACACAACGCCGCGAAGGCGAAACTGCTCTACGACGTGCTCGACGGCTCCGGCGGCTTCTATGCGGGCCACGCCCGACCGGACTGCCGCTCCGACATGAACGTGACCTTCCGCCTCCCCGACGAGGCGACTGAAAAGGAGTTCCTGAAGGGGGCTCTCGCCCGCGGCCTCGTCGATCTCAAGGGGCACCGCTCCGTCGGCGGCATCCGGGCCAGCATCTACAATGCGATGCCGGTCGAGGGCGTCGAAGCGCTGCGGGATCACATGCTCGAGTTTCAGCAGTCGCGCCGCTCCTGACGCCGCCGCACCCGCCGCCGGCGGCTCATCCACGGTCATCTCACCCATCCACCCCCGGACCAGGATTCATGCCCTCGATCATCGTCCTCGACACCTTGAGCCCCGATGGCATCGCATTGTAGATGCTGGCCCGGATGCCGCCGACGGAGCGGTGCCCCTTGAGATCGACGAGGCCGCGGGCGAGAGCCCCCT
>JBJTIE010000031.1:0-3574 GCA_046094845.1 Planctomycetaceae bacterium
TCGATCGACCCAGCGGCGGCTGCGCGGGGCCTCGTGCCCCTCGTCGGCCGGCGAAAAGACCCGCGGCGTCGGCATGGGACGGCGGTCTGGGGCGACCGCCGTCTGCGCGGCCACGAACTGCAGGGTGCGGGCCGCGAGGCCGGCCGGCACGTCGATCGACTCCCGATCGAAGGCGAGCGGCCGGACGGCCATCCGGAGGGCGTCGAGATCGCCGCGGAGCGCCGGTCCTCGGTGTGGGTCGGCGAGGGCCGCCTCCACGCGCCGGGTCTCGCTTTCGTCGAGGGCGTCGAGCAGATAGCCCACCAGTTCATCACGCATCGCCGCTTCATCTCGCATGGATCGTGCTCACGTCTTTCTGGTTCGTTGCCACGACTCGTTGAGTTTGAGCAATGCCGAGTTGAGCCGACTCTTCACCGTGCCGACGGGAATGCCGAGCACGTCGGCAGCCTCCCGATATTTCATGCCTTGGTTGTAGACGAGCACGAGCGTCGACTTGAGCGTGTCGGGCAGCTCGTCCACGGCCCGCCGCACCCATTCCCGCGCCTCCTCGTCCTGCATTTCTTGATCGGCGGTGCGGCCGTCGCCCGCCAGCATCTCCACGAGCGCCCCCACGTCGTCCGACCCGCCGGAGCGGTTGTCGAGACTGGTCATGCGATGCCGGCGGTTCCGCCGTTGGGCATCGATGGCCTGATTGGTGGCGATCGTGTAGAGCCAGGGACGAAACCGCCGGCCTTCTTCGAACTGCTCCTTCTTCAGGTGAACCTGCAGAAACGTCGCCTGGAACACGTCCTCCGCCATCTCCGCGTTGCCGAGGTAGCGGCGGAGGTAGCTGAAGAGTTCCCGTTCATACCGATGCACCAGCGACGCGAACGCGGTCGAGTCGCCGTCCGCACGACAGCGGCGCAGCAGTTCCTCGTCGGAAACCACTCCGTCACCGGTCCCTGCGGCCGGAAAAGCCGTTGGGCCGGCCGGCCGCTGGCCGGTATCCCTGTCGTGCAGATCCATCTCCGGTACGGCCGCCATCGGGGAAAGGTTCGGCAGGGCGAAAGAAACCCCGCCGTCGGAGTATAGCCTGCCCGTGTGCCCAGCCGGGCATTCGGGCCGAGGGCCCCTGGCGGCCATAAACGCCTGCGGTGATTGACTTTTTGGCCCCCGCAGCCGAGATTCCGCCCCGGCCACATGGAACGCACGCACCCCTACCGCTGGGCCGCTCCAGGCGATCTCAACGCCTTTTTCGGGCTGTCGATCGACAACCTCGCCGGCCTCGTGCTCACGGTGTCGCTGCTGGCGGCCGTCTTCGACTACCCGGCCCAATTCGCCCTCGCCCACCTCGTGCCCGGCACCGCCCTGGGGGTGGTGGTCGGCGACCTGCTTTTCACCTGGATGGCGTTTCGGCTCGCCCGGCGGACGGGCCGGACCGACGTGACGGCGATGCCGCTCGGCCTCGACACGCCGAGCACGTTCGGCATGGTCTTCTTCGTGATCGGGCCGGCGTTCGCGGCGGCGGTCGCCGGCGGACTCGAGCGCGAGGCCGCGGCCCGGCACGCCTGGCACGTCGGGATGTGCGCGATCGTGGCGAGCGGCTTCTTCAAGATGGCCTGCGCGTTCGTGGCCGGACCGGTGCGGAGACTCGTGCCCCGGGCCGGGCTGCTCGGCAGCCTCACGGCGATCGCGCTGGCACTGATCTCGTTTCTGCCGACGGTCGAGATCTTCGGGTCACCGCTCGTCGGCGTGCTCGCCTTCGGCATCACGCTCGCTACGCTCACGGCCCACATTCCCTTCCCGGGCCGCATTCCCGGTGCCCTGGCCGCCCTCGCCGCAGGCTGGGGCATGCACATGCTCGGCACGTCGATGGGTTGGATTCCGTCGTTGGAAGCCCACGCCGCGATCGATCCCGCCGCATCGCTCTGGCCGAGCGAATGGCTCTCGGCCCTGCGGCTCGAGTGGCTGGAGGCCTGGCCCGACATGCTCCGCTACCTGCCGATCGTGATTCCGTTCGCGCTCGGCACGGTCGTGGGGGGCATCGACTGCACCGAAAGCGCGGCCGCGGCGGGGGACGAATACGACACGGGCCGCGTGATCGCCGCCGAGGCGATCGCCACGCTCGTGGCCGGTGCCTGCGGCGGCGTGATCCAGACGACGCCCTACATCGGCCACCCCGCCTACAAGGCGATGGGGGGCCGCGCAGCCTACACGCTGGCGACCGCGGCCTTCATCGGCCTCGCCGGTGTCACCGGCACGTTCGCCTATCTGTATCAGGCGATTCCCGGTCCGGCGATCCTGCCGGTGCTCGTGTTCGTGGGTCTGGAGATCACGGCGCAGAGCTTTCACGCGACGCCACAGAAGCACTATCCGGCCGTGGCGATCTCCTGCATCCCCGCCCTCGCGGCGCTCGTCATGATCCAGTCCGATAAGATACTTGCCGCCGGCGCCCAACCCGCCGCCGCGCTCGCCCGGGAGCTGTTCTCCATCCGGATGCTCTCGGCCGGCTTCATCGTCACGAGCCTGCTCTGGGCGGGACTCGTGACCGCGCTCATCGATCGGAAGCTCTTCGCCGCCGCGGGCTGGGCGGCGGCCGCGGCCGGCTGCACGCTCTTCGGCATTATCCATTCGCCGTTCACCGACGGCCGGCTCTTCCTTCCCTGGTCGATCGGCGAGCTTCCCGCCGTTGCCAGCGGCCGCGGCCCGCTCGAACTCGCCGCCGCCTACGCAATCCTGGCGGTGCTCTTCGCCGCCTGGTCAGCCTGGCTCCGGTCGAGCGAAGTGGCCACAGCCGGACGAGCCGCACCATGAGTCTGCCGGACGAACCCGTTCGGCCTGATCGAGACGACGCGGCGGCAGCGGCCCACGGCGGGTTCAGGCGTGTGCGCCGGGGATGCGCTCGAACTCGTGCACGAAGAGGCCGCTGCGGAGCTTGGGCTCGAACCAGGTGCTCTTCGGCGGCATGATCTCGCCGGCGTCGGCCACCGCGAGGAGCTCGTCGGGGCTCGTGGCGTGCATCGAGAAGGCGACACCGCGGCCCGTCCGTCGCTCGAGCTCGTCGCAGCCGCGAATCCCGCCCACGAACTCGATCCGGGCATCCGTCCGCGGATCGCCGATGCCGAGGATGGGGGCGAGCACGCGGTCCTGAAGCAGCGAGACATCGAGGCTCGCGATCGGATCGGCTCGGTCGATCGATGCCTCGGGGAAGGTGAGCGACCACCAGCGGCCGTCCACGTAGACGCGCACCGTGCCCCGCTGTTCCGGCTCGCCCGCCTGCGACGGCTGCAGGTCGCCAACACCCCGCAGGCGATCGAGGAAATCGGCCGGGGCGAGACCCTTGAGATCGTTGACGATGCGGTTGTAGGGAAGAATGCGGAGCTGGTCGTGCGGGAAGACGACGGCGAGGAACCGGCCGTATTCTTCGCCGCCGGCGTGCCGCGGATTCGCCTTCGCGGAGGCCGTCGCCGCCCGCTCCGCACCGGCGGAGCGATGGTGGCCGTCGGCGATATACAGGACATCGAGGCCGCGTAACGCCTCGACATAGGGCGTGGCATCGGGCACCATCCCGCCCGTGGGCTGGATGGTGCCCGAT
>JBJTIE010000032.1:0-19796 GCA_046094845.1 Planctomycetaceae bacterium
GCCTCTGCTGCGTCGGTGCTCGTTTCGAAACGCTCGAGCGCCGCGAGCAGCCGTCCCGTCGCCGATTCGCAGCCGAGCGGCGCGAGTGAGGCGGCGAGGCCGTCGTGCCCGGGCGCCGGGGGAGACGAAGCGGCGTCCGAGCAGGCCGTCGCCGCCGCGCGCCAGACAGACGCCCGTCGTCCGACGGCGAGCGGCGCGGCCTGGCCGCATCCACTCCACGTGGGTGAGCAGCTGTCCCGCCTCGCGGCCCTCCGCGGCGGCTCGGGCGGCCACGCCGACGTCGCGACGTGGGCCGCGGCGACGCTCGACGATTTCGAGGCGGTGCTCGACACCGGCGGCCCACGGCAGCCGGCCGCGGCCGAGATGCTGCTGCGGCTCGGCGAGGACGCGGAAGCCGGGCTGCAGATCGCCGATGGCCTCGAGGATCGCGAGGTCGCGACCGAGGTGCGGCGTGCCGCGCTCGCTGTCGGACGGCGGGCATCTGTCTGGCGCGCGGCGGCGACGGCCTGCTCGGACGCCGCTTCGTCTCCCCCGCCGCCCGGGCTCGACGGCCTCGCCGCCTCACTCGCGCCGCTCGGCTTCGAATCGGCGACGGGACGGCTGCTCGCGGCGCTCGAGCGTTTCGAAACGAGCACCGACGCAGCAGAGGCCGCCGTCGTCCGCGCGGCGCTCGAGGCGATGGGGGCTTTCGAAGGGATGGCTCCGCGCGGTGCCACCCGTGCCGTCGCGGACCACTCCCTCGCCCCGAACGTCCGCGTGACGGTACACGAGCGGTTCGTCTCCCGCCTCCTGCCCGATACCACCGTCGAGACGGGCCCGCTCCACGACTTCATCCTCGGACGTCCGGTGACGGGCACACGAACCGTCGAGCAGTCGCTCAGCCTGCGATTCATTCCCGATCCCGAGGCGATCCGCGCGGAGCTGTTCGTGAACGGCGAGGTCGCCTCGCGCACGGTCACCGAATCGGGTCCCGTGGCGTTCCACTCGCGGGGCGCCGCCACGTTCACCGTGCGCAAGCCGCTCGTGGTGTCCGCCGCGGGCATCGACATCGGCGCAGCGCTGGGCACCGCGTCGAACCGCACGCAACTGGCCACGATCCAGACGAGCTTTGACAGCGTGCCGATCATGGGGTCGCTCGTGCGCACGATCGCCCGCAACCAGCACGACGAAAACCGCCAGGCGGCCTCGCGCGAGGTGAATGAACGCATCATCCTGCGAGCCTGCCGCGAGGTCGATCGCCAGGCCGAGCCACAGTTCGCCTCCGCGGCGGAGCGCGTGCGGCAGCGCGTCTGGGAGCCGCTCGTCCAGCTCGGGCTCGAACCCACCCCGGTCGTGCTCTCGACGTCGAGCGGGGTCGCGACAGCCCGCCTGAGGCTGGCCGGGCGCGATCAGCTCGCCGCGCACACGCCGCGGCCCAAGCCCCCGGGCGACGCGCTGCTCGCCGTGCAGGTGCACGAGTCGGCGGCGAACAACGCGGTGGCACGGCTCGGCCTCTCCGGCCGGCGGTTCGCGCTCGAGGACCTCGTCACGACCGTGGCCGCACGGCTCGGGGTCGAGCCGCACGTGCCCGACGACCTCCCCGAGCACGTCGCGGTCAGCTTCGCGGCCGCCGAGCCGATCCGCGTGACGTGCCAGGACGGGCTCGTGCACGTCCACGTCACGCTCGACTCGCTCGAGAGCAGCCGCCGCTCGTGGTACGACATCGTCGCGCACGTGGCCTATCGGCCGGTCGTCGACGGCATGCAGGTGTGCCTCGAGCGCGAGGGGCCGGTGCAGCTTTCCGGCCCGGGGCATCAGGGCCGGATGGAGATCGCGCTCCGCACGATCTTCGGCAAGATCTTCGCCAAGGAGCGGCGCATCCCGCTCCTGCCCGAGGGCATGGCATCCAACCCGCGACTGGCCGACCTGCGCGCCGTCCAGGCGGTCGCGACCGACGGCTGGCTCGCCCTCGCGCTGGCTCCCACCACGACGGCCGGTGTCTCCGCCGCACCGGCGACGGCGACCGGCGCGCCGGCCCAGCGGCTCCTCCGGCGCCGCTGAGCGCGGGCTGATCCGTCGGCCACGCTGCTACACTCGGCACGATGCCCGGGCCGCGGCCTCGCGAGTCCCCGGCATTCCGCTCCGCTGGCCGCCGAGGGTGTCGTCGATGTCCGCAGCCGCGTTTCGCGCCGAATCCGACAGCATGGGAACCGTGCAGGTGCCCGCCGACCGGTACTGGGGCGCGCAGACCGAGCGGTCCCGCGACAATTTCCGGATCGGTGTCGACCGCTTCCGCTGGGGGAGGTCGATCATCCGCTCGCTGGGGATCCTCAAGAAGGCCGCGGCGCTCGCCAACGGCGAACTCGGGCAGCTCCCCGCCGAGCGGGTGAAGCTCATCGTCGCCGCCGCGGACGAGGTGATCGCCGGGACGCTCGACGACCATTTTCCGCTGGTCGTCTTCCAGACTGGCAGCGGCACGCAGTCGAACATGAACGCCAACGAGGTGATCTCGAATCGGGCGATCGAGATGGCCGGCGGAGCCATGGGCTCGAAGAAGCCCGTCCATCCCAACGACGACGTCAATCGGGGTCAGTCGAGCAACGACACGTTTCCCACCGCGATGCACATCGCCGCGGTCGAGGTCATCCACGACCGGCTCCTGCCCGCGGTGCGGGCCCTGCGCGACGTGTTCGCCGATCTCGAACGGCGTCATGCCGACGTCGTCAAGATCGGCCGCACGCACCTCCAGGATGCGACACCGATCACGCTCGGGCAGGAGATCTCGGCCTGGCGGGCCCAGCTCGACGACCGGATCGCCGGCATCGAGCGGGCCGTGCCCGGGCTCTACCAGCTCGCCATCGGCGGCACGGCCGTGGGCACGGGTCTCAACGCCCATCCGCGGTTCGGTGACACGGCGGCATCGCACATCGCGCGGGAGACGGGCCATCCGTTCGTGTCCGCACCGAACAAGTTCGCGGCGCTCTCGGCGCACGACGCGCTCGTGGAGGTGAGCGCTGCCGAGCGGGGGCTCGCGATGGCGCTCCTCAAGATCGCCAACGACATCCGCTGGCTGGCGAGCGGACCGCGGTGCGGCATCGGCGAGATCACCATTCCCGAGACCGAGCCGGGCAGTTCGATCATGCCCGGCAAGGTGAACCCCACGCAGAGCGAGGCGCTCACGATGGTCTGTGCGCAGGTCTTCGGCAACGACGCCACGGTGGCCTTCGCCGGCAGCCAGGGCAACTTCCAGCTCAACGTCTACAAGCCGGTGATGATCCACAACGTGCTCGAGAGCGCCGACCTCATCGCCGACGCCTGCGATTCGATGCGGCTCCACTGCGCGACGGGGATCGAGCCCAACCTCACCCGCATCCAGCACCATCTCGACGACTCGCTGATGCTCGTGACGGCCCTCAACACCCACATCGGCTACGAGAAGGCGGCGAAGATCGCCAAGAAGGCCCACGTGGAGGGCACGAGCCTGAAGGCCGCGGCGGTCGCCCTCGGCTACGTCACCCCCGAACAGTACGACCGGTGGGTCGTGCCGGTGGAGATGACGCGGCCGCTGGCGACGTGAGCGGCGTTCGGCCGAGTGGCGAGCCGCTCCGCGGCTACACGCCGCCGGGCCGCTTCGTTCAGATCGCGGCTGCGGCCGTCTCGCCCGTGCGGATGCGAACGACCTCGGCGAGTTGCGTCACGAAGATCTTGCCGTCGCCCACCTGGCCGGTTCGGGCGGTGGTCATGATCTTGCTGATCACGGCCTGGGCTTCGTCGTCGCTGACCACGACCTCGATCTTCACCTTCGGCAGGAAGTCGACGGAGTACTCGGCGCCGCGGTAGGTCTCGGTGTGCCCCTTCTGCCGGCCGAAGCCCCGAACCTCCGTCACCGTCATGCCCTTCACGCCCAGGGCGTTGAGTGCGTCCTTCACTTCCTCCAGCTTGAAGTGCCGGATGATCGCTTCGATTTTCTTCATGGTTTTCTCCTCTGTATCGCGGCCCGCCCGCCGCTCTGCGTTGCAGGGCCGATCGCGTTGACGGCCCCTCTCTCCTCAAGTCATATGCATCCGGCATGCCAAATGGAATTGTCGGGGAAAACTGCACACCGGCCTTCTGGCCTGTGTCCTTCAGGATGCGCTCCCTGCGCCACGGGAGGCCCGCACACACGCCAAAAGGCCCGTGATTCGCCGAGCCAACGGCGGCTGTCGCGCCGGCGCGGCGCGTGTCACGCCCACGTCGCGGTTTCCGGCTCACTTCCGAAAGGTCGCGCCGTCGAGGCCGTGCCCCTTCATCAGCCGGTAGAGCGTGCCACGGGGGAGCCGAGCCTCGCGGGCGGCGGCCGACACGTCGCCGAGATGCCGTGCGAGCAGATCCGTCAGATACTGCTTCTCAAACCTCGCCACGTGCTCCGTCCGCTGGGCGAAGAAGCCCACGGCCCCGGCCTCGGCGCCGGCGTTGCGGCCCGCCGCGGCCACCACCTCGTCGGGCAGGTCGTCGATCCCGGCCATGGGATGCCGGGTCATCGCGATGGCGCGGCGAACCACGTTCTGCAGTTCCCGCACGTTGCCCGGCCAGTGGTAGCACTTGAGCACCTGGTAGACGTCGGTGGTGAGGCCGCCCACCTCGCGGCCCATTTCACCCGCGGCCCGGTTGGCGAAAAACTCGGCCAAGAGGCCGACATCGTCGCCCCGCTGGCGGAGCGGCGGCAGATCGATCCGCACCACGTTGATCCGGTAGAAGAGGTCGCGGCGAAACTCCCCCCGCTCCACCATCTGATCGATGTTCCGTGACGTGGCCGCCACCACGCGGACATCCACCGCATTCTCCTGCCGGGCACCGACGCGGCGCACCCGCCGCTCCTGCAGCACCCGCAGCAGCTTGGCCTGCAACGGCAGTGGCAACTCTCCGATCTCGTCGAGAAACAGCGTGCCCCCGTCGGCGAATTCGACGAGGCCCATGCGGCGGGAGTCGGCGCCGGTGAACGCCCCGCGCTCATGGCCGAACAGCTCGCTCTCGATGAGCGCATCGGGGATCGCCCCGCAGTCCACCGGCACGAATGGTCCGGTGCTGCGTCGGCTCCGCTTGTGGATCGCGCGGGCGACGAGCTCCTTGCCCGTGCCAGTCTCGCCGGTCACGAGCACGTCCACCGAACTGACGGCGATCCGGTCGATGATCGAATAGACCTGCTGCATCGCCGGGCTCTCGCCCAGGAAGTCGTCGAACGTGTAGGGCCGCTCCACCGCCCGCCGCAGCAACTCCTCCGCCGCCTTGTGCCGCGAGGCCGTCAGCAGGCGAACGAGCGAATCCTCGAGGTCGGTCTCGACCCGTGCGATGTCGAGGTAGTCGCCGGCGCCCGCCTGGAGGCAGGCCCGCGCCGTATCGACGCTGGGCTTCGGGTCGATCACGACCACCGGCAGCTGCGGATCGGCCTTATGGACGGCGCCGAAGAGCACGTCGGCCGTCGGCCCGGAGCGGGCGGTCACGACCCCCAGATCCCAGGTGTCGCGGGAGAGCGTGGCGAGCGCCTTGTCGAGCGTGGTCTCGACCCGGACGTCGAGCGGCTGCAGCCGCGCGCTCAAGCGTGCGTAGGGCAGCGCCGTCGGACCTGAGGAATCGATGATCAAAATGCGGGGCTGCTGCACGTGCGGCTCGGGCTCCCTGCGGGGACCGGGGGCTGTTTCCGCGCCGGCCGCCTACCCACGCTGAACCCGCGAGAGTATGCAGCCGCGAACGCGCATGGGCAACCCGCCGCCTCGCTTCCGCCGTCTCGACGAACTGGTACATTTCGCAGGGACATTCCTCCAGGAGCCTCCGCCCGATGGCCATCGACACCTACGCGCCCTGCCCCGGCGGCACCGGCAAGAAGATCAAGTTCTGCTGCTCCGAGCTCGTGGGCGACCTGGAGCAGCTCGACCGGCTCGTGGAAGGGGACCAGATCTCGGCGGCGCTCGACCAGGTGAAACGGCTGGCCGCGAAACATCCCGGCCGCGCCTGCCTGCTGGCCACGCAGCCGACGAGCCCCTCCACGACGGGCTGCGCGGCGGCGACGTCAGGGGCGAATCCCTGCAGCACCGCCTCCGGTTCCTTGTCGGTCTGGCGGCCGAAGAGCAGCAGGCTCGCGAGCAGCCGGGGCAGTGCATCGCCGACGGCGGCCTCGTAGATCCGCCATACCGAGCGCGGGGGAACCGCGTTGCGGGACACCCAGGCGGAGCGGTCGAAACCGGTCGCCTCGCACCGCGGATCGTGCCGCAGCTTGTCTTCCAGCAGTTCGAGCGCCCGCGTGCCTTCCTCGCCAGCCGGCACTGCCAGCGGCGCCGAGAAGCTGGCGAACGGAATCTGCGGTGAGCGGTCGGGATCGGCCTCGGTCTCGAGCGCGATCGCCCGCCCCACGGCCTCGATCGCGTCGTCGGGGCCGACCTCGCCCAGCCGCGACACCGTCAGCCAGGCTTCCGACGCCTCGACCGGTCGCGCGAGCATCTCGCACAGGATGCCGATGTTGGCGAACAGCGGCCGACACGTGCCGGCCAGCGGCTTGAGGCTCCGGAAGCCCGTGAGCGCCTGCGACAGCCGCCACTCGCGGGCGTGCGCCAGGGCGGCGTCGAACTCCGGCCGCCAGGCGGCGTCGCCCGTGAAGTCTTCGAGCGGCATCCGCGACCGCAGCGCCGCGGGCACGCCCGACGAGCCCACGATCGCCGCGAGCAGTCGCAACTCGTCGGCCGAGCCCACGCCCGTATCGACGAGCCAGTCGACGATGCCCTGGGCGAAGCCGACGTGGCCGAGCTGGGCCGCGGCCTGCACGAGCGTCGCGGCGATGCGGGCCAGCTCCTGGAGCGGAGGCGTGCCCCCTTCCGGCGTCTGCATGGCCGCCTCGCGGGCCTTGTCGAAGAGCGCGGCCGCCTCCTGAATCCGGCCGGCCACCGCTTCGGTGACCGCCGACTGCCCGAGGGCAAGCGGGTTGGCGGGATGCGCCGCGAGGAACTGCCCCGCCGTCGCCGCCGCGCAGCCCGTCGTGGAGGGGCTCGTCGGCTGCGGGTTCGCGAAGGCCGCCGACGTGCCCGGAATGCCGGTGATCCCGCCCACGCAATGGCTGTTGGGCGGTCAGTTCCGGCTGCCGGTGCCGACCACGCCCCCGAAACCGCCAGCAGCGGGTGAACTGTCCACCTTCGATCTGCTCGTGCAGAAGCAGGCGACGGCCGTTCGCAACCGGTTCGTCGAGGCCTGGCCCGACACGCCGCTCCCCGAACTCCTCGGCAAGTCGCCGCGACAGGCGGTCGCCGAGCCGGAAGGACGGCGGCGGGTGGAGGCCTTGCTCACCGAGGGGGAGGCGACGGCCCGGCGACAGGATCTCGCCTCCGGCTGGACGCTGGTGCGGGAGCGGCTCGGCCTGCCCGCGCCCACCGCGATCGCCGCGGATCAGCCGCTGGAAGACGTGGCGCCGCTGCGGTGGCACCGCCTCGACATGGCGAAGCTGCCGCTGGAGCAGCTTCGTGGACTCGTGGTCCTCGCGATGGACGCGGGGTTCGATCGGGCCACCGAACGGGCGGCCGAGGCACTCGCGTCGCGCAGCGATGCCACGCCGGAAGACCGGTGGGAGGCGCTCGGTGCGCTGGAGGAGCGGGCGAGCACGAGCGTCCGCAAGCTCGAACTCATCGCGGAGCTCCGCGGGCTCGCGAAGCAGCTCAAGGCGAGCGAGGGAATGCTCGACGTCGCCGAATTGCGGGTGCGGCTGCAGCGGGGTGATCAGACCGAGATCGTGCGGCTGCTCGACCGCCTGCGGCGGGATCACTCCCGCGATCACCGCGTGCTGCAGGCACTCGCCCAGGTGCTCGCCGAGGCGGGCATCGATCTCTCCGCCCTCGCCGGCCAGCCCGGCGCGGGCATGCCGGCCGGGATGCCCGGCGGCGCTGCGACTGCGGCCGCTCCCGAGGCCGGCAAGCTCTGGACGCCGGGCGGCGGCGAACAGGCAGGCCCCAGCGGCGAGAAGAAGGTCATCTGGACCCCGTAGAGCCGTAGCGGCGCCGTAGTCCACCTGCTCCGCATGTGGCCCACGGTGAAAACACCGCAGGCCCGTGATATTCCTCCGCAGGTTCGCCCACCCCCGGACGAATAGCCCGGCCGTTCGGCCTTCATACCCGCTGCCGCACACGGAGTGTGCGGACTACGGCGCGGAGTGTGCGGCCTACGGCATCGCAAGAAAGCCTTCGAGGGCGGCCCGCACGAGTTCGACGGCGTGAACCCGCACGATCTGCACGCCCGCGGCGGCTAGGCTGCAGGCCGCACCGGCCGTGGCCGCGTCGCGTTCAGCATCGGTGGCGGGGCGTCCAAGCGAGCGCTCGAGCACCTTGCCGAGGAACCCCTTCCGCGAATGCCCCACGAGGATTGGCGTGCCGAGATCGAGAAACCGCCCCGCATTTGCCATCAGCTCGAGGTTGTGGGCGTGGGTCTTCCCGAAGCCGATGCCCGGATCGAGGCAGATCCGGGCGAGCGGGATGCCGGCGGCCACGAGTGCATCCCGCCGCTCGGCCAAGTAGGCATGAATCTCCGCGACGACGTCGTCATACCGCGGATCGATCTGCATCGTCTGCGGCGTGCCCTGCATGTGCATCGCGCAGACCCCGGCGGCCGACTCCACGGCCAGCGGCAGCATCTCCAGATCACCCGTGAGCCCCGTCACGTCGTTGATGATCTCGGCACCCGCCTCGATGGCTCGGGCCGCGACCGTCGCCTTCGACGTGTCGATCGATACGGGCACACCCGCCTCGGCAGCGAGCCGCCGCACCACCTCGCCGACCCGGAGCCACTCCTCCTCGGCTCTCACGGCGGTCGAAAACGGCCGGGTGCTCTCCCCCCCGACGTCGAGCAGATCGGCTCCTGCCGCCACGAGCCGGAACCCATGCGCGACGGCCGCCTCGACACCCGCATGCCGTCCGCCGTCTGAAAAGCTGTCCGGCGTGACGTTCACGATCCCCATCACGAGCGGCCGTCGCAGCGGCCCCTCGCGCCGCGGCAACTCGAGCCGCCGCGTCCGCAACTGCCAGTGCGTGGGAAGGGAATGCGCATTCATACACCGATCCTACACCGCCGCGGAGCGGCAGCGTCTCGCGTAGGCCCGTCACCTCACTCGGCCACCGCAATGCCGATTAGCCTTCCACCGTGTGCAGACTGCCAGTCTGCACCTACTCACTGTGCGGAGGCACTGCCCATAAGCCCTGTAGCCGCGGAGTGGTACTCTGCGGAATGCGGCACCGCCCCCTCGCCGGCCCCATCTCCCGCGACCGCGATCCCGGCTCGCGGCCGCGCGCCCGTCCGCTACCATGGCTCTTCCATCAGCCCGACGATCTGCTGGGCCATCTTCACGATGGCCTCCTGCTGCGTGCTCACGACCGAGCGGCCGTATTCGGGCACGAGGGCCGCCGCCTGCCCGACGTCCACGGTGGCCGCCGGCAGTGGCACCTCGCCGGAGGCGATCACCGTGCCGCCACGATCGGCCCAGGTGACCAGCGCCTGGTAGTTCATCTCCACCATCCGCGACTGGTCGGTCGGGCTCTCCACCACCATTCGCTTCGTGTCGGCGACGATTCGGCCGGTGAGCACGCTGTCGGCGCCACCCTCCGATCCCACGACCTTGAACGGCGTCCGCTTCTCGATCTCCTTGCACACGGCCTCGGTGAGCCGCTCGCCGATGTCCACCGCCGGCGTCGTCCGGAAGCTGTCGCACTGGAAGACGGGGACGTAGACCGTCCGCACGTTCGGCGCGTAGAGCGTGTTGTTGCCGAACCGGTAGTTGGCACAGCCGGCCACGATGCAGGCGAGGCCGGCGAGGAGAATCCGTCGGCGCGGGAGAGCGTGCGAGGTCATCGCCGGATCACTCCCGAGTTCAGTAGACGGGGGACGACGCGCCAGAGTTGTCGCCACGGGCGATCGCCGTTTCAGCCTCGGCCATCGCGTCGAGCTCCGCCTCCTTGAGGGAGTCGGGGTTCAGCACGCGGGTCAACATCGGAAACGGATCGTCGGAGACGTCGTTCAGGTCCTTGATGCCGTCGTACTTTTCCCGGGCCTTGGCCGCCAGCATCGTCTTGGGATAGTCGCGGGCCACGAGGGCGTAGTAGATGCGGGCGGAGTTGTAGTGCTTGCCCTTCGCGTAGAACTCGGCCCGGTTGAAGTGTCGCTGCGCCTGCTGGGCGGCGATCTGGCCCCGCGTCTCCTCCAGGCGAGACTCGTCCTCGCGGGAGAGCTGGTCCGGGAACTGCACGAGCGTCTGATCGGCCAGCACCTCGGCCTCCTCGAGGATGCCCCCTTCGTAGGCCGGTCCCTGATAGGCGCGAAGCTTGGCCTGCAGGCCGAGCATGTGGGCCTGGAGGAGGAAGTCGCTGTCGGGATACTCGCTCCGCAGCAGGCCGTAGAAGTAGTCGGCGTCGAGCCACTGCCGGTCGAGGAAGTGGGCATTGGCCTGGGCCATGATGCTGTCGTCGGCCAGCGGGCCGCGGGGGTCGTTGATCCGCACGTGGTCGTAGGCCTTGAGGGCCCGGCCCTGGGTGTCGAAGAGCGGCCGGCTGCGGTCGAAGAGGTTCGGCACGATCACCGGCAGCGGGCTCTTCTGATCGACCGCGATCCAATACTGGGCGATCACGAACTGCCGCTGGGCGATCCGATCGAGGTAGCGGGTGTTGGCGTACTTCTTCACGAGCTCGTCGAAGCAGTCCTCGGCCTTCGGATACTGATCGGTGAAGAACAGGCACTCGGCCAGCTGCCACATGGCGTCCTCCTCGATCACCGAGTCGGGCCAGCGGTCGATCGCCTTCTTGTACTTCGGGATCGCCTCCTTGTATTTCCCCTCGCGAAACAGGGTGTCGGCCTCGGCCAACGCCGCGCGGGCGACCGGCTCGTTGGGGCCGCGGCCGACCATCTTCTTCCACCGCTTCTTGACGTTCTCACCCTTGAAATAGTCCCAGCCGAGTTCGCCCTCCGGAGCGGCGGACTCCGACGAGATCACCGTCGACTCGTCGTCGGCATCCGCCAGCGGCGCGTCCTTCGCCCACGGCCAGGTGGGCGTTTTGAAGGTTGCGCAGCCCGGCACCGCGACGGCGCAGGCCACGATCACCAGTGGCATGAGCCGGTTCGACCGCACGGGGAATGTCCTGATGATGCTGGGCATGCGGCTCACGAGGCAGGACGGCGGGGTGGATTGACGCGGGTTGGCCGACGGGCCGCCTGAAACGGCAGCCAGCGGGCGGCCGCGAGCGGCCGCTCGAGCGTGTGGGCGAGGTAGGAGTTCATCACGGCCCGCACCTCCCCGGCCACGGCCGGATCCAGGACCGCGTCGGCGACCCGCAGACGGGGGTCACCGCACGAGTGGAGGGCGGCCAGGGCCGCCTGCGAGACGGAGATGACCGTGCGACGGCCGGCGCGACAACGGCTGCAGAGCGTGCCGCCGTCGAGCATGCCGAAGGCGATCCGACCGGTCCGGGGCAGGTCAGCATGGCAGGCGGCACAGGCGGACACGGCCGGTCCGAGGCCCGTGAGCCGCAAGAACGCCAGTTCCATCCACAGCACGCGGGCCGCGACCACGGCGTCGGGCTCGGCCGAGGCCGAGAGCGATCGCAGCGTCGCATGTGCCGCGTCGAAGAGTTCCGGCTGGGGGTCGGCATCGGCGGTGAGGGCCTCGAGCAGTTCGGCAAGGTGCATGCCACCGGCGAGCGCCGCGAGGCTCGTGCCCACGCGGAATCTGTGCTCGAGGCACGCCTCGGTCAGAAGATCGAGGCCGCCGGAGGTTTTGCGGAGGAGCAGTACCTGACAGATCGAAAGCAGGTCAAGGCCGCCATCGAAGCTGCTCTTGGGCCGCCATGCGCCCTTGGCCAAAGCCCGCACCTTGCCGAACTCGCGGCAATAGAGGCCGACCACGCTGCTTGTCTCGCCGAACGGCACGGAGCGGATCACGATCGCGCGGGACTTTTCAGCGGCCATCGCGCGATCCACCCGCCGTCTGCTCGACGTTGCCGCCGAGCCTTTCCACCCGGACGAGATCGATGCGGCGGCGGGTCGCGGCCAGCACCTCCAGCCGCACGCCGTGCGACTCGATCGCCTCCCCGGCCTGCGGGATGCGGCCAAACTCGTGGAACACGAATCCGCCGATCGTCTCGAAATCCTCCTCCTCCGGCAGCGCGACCCCGAGCCGCTCGTTCACGACGCCAATCCGCACGTGGGCCAACGCCTCGCAGGCCGCGGCCGACAGCATCCGGATGCCGTCGGTAAACGCCTCGTCGTGCTCATCGGCGATCTCGCCCACGATCTCCTCGAGGGCATCCTCGATCGTGATGATGCCCGACACGCCGCCGAACTCGTCGGTGACGACGGCCATGTGGGTGTTGCCCCGCTGAAACTCGCGGAGCAGCGTCTGCACGCTCATCGCCTCCGGCACGAACCATGGCGGCCGCAGCAGTGGCCGGAGGGCGGGCGGCTCGGCCCCGGCCGTGTCACCGGCGGCGATGCGGCGAAGCAGATCGCGGGTATGCAGGATGCCGACCACGTCGTCGGGCGAGCGTTCCCAGACGGGCAGCCGCGTATGACCACTGTCGGCCGCAAGCCGCACGGCCTGCTCCCACGGCATGGCGATCGAAAGCGAGATCACGGCCGTCCGCGGCGTCATGATCGTGGCCACCCGCACCTCGTCGAGACCGATCACGCCCCGGATCATGTCACGGGCCGCCCCCTCCAGCCGCCCCTCGCGATGCGCCTCGTCCACCACGAGCCGCAGCTCGTCGCCCGGCCGCGTTGGCTCGGCCGCCTTGCGACCGACGAGCCCGCCCAGCACGGTCGCGAAGCGACCGAGTTGACGGACCACGGGCGCGATCCCGGCCACGACCGGCCGCCAGATCTCCCACGTCGCCACCACGATCCACGGGCCGGCGAACCGCACGAGCAGGATCGGCACCACGACGAGCAGGACCCAGACCAGACCGATCCAGCCGGCGACCGCGGAGAGATCCAACGCGAGCGGTCGTGCGGATCCGAGCGGGCCGCGGAACGCCAGGAGCGTGGCGGCCACCGAGGCGCCCACCACGACCGAGGCCGCGATGAAGGCGATCGTCTCGCTCGCCGCCACGATCTGATCATAGCGCTCGGGCTTTCGTCGCCGCTGGCACAGATCCTGGATGATCTGCCGCTGCGCACCGCGAACGGCCCGCGCCTGCACGGCGGCGAGACTCGCCACGGCGAGGAGCAGCAGGGCCGATTCGAAACCGACGGAGTCGAGGGGGCTCATCGACCAGCCTGTCGCGGGCGTGCACGGGGCGGGCGGGGCAGCCCCGCGGCCGCCATCACCACCCGCTCACGGGCCCGCATCGCCCGGCGGGCGTCGGGCACGAGATCATCGTACCCCGCCAGGTGCAGGAGCCCGTGCACGACGTAATACGCGACCTCGTGCCGGGGCGCCCAGCCGAGTTCACGGGCCATCCGGCACGCCGTCTCGGCGCTCACGGCGATATCCCCGTGCAGCCCGTCCGCAGGTCCGCCCGCGGCCAGGTCGAACGTGATCACGTCCGTCGGCCCCGGGATGCCCAGCCACTCCTCGTGCAGCCGCGCGATCCGCCGGTCGCCCACGAGCAGGATCGAGATCTCGGCACGATCGACCCCCTCGCGAGCCAGCGCCCGCCGCACCACCCGCTCGAGCCACGCCGCCCCGACCCGCACGGCCCGCTGCTTGTCGAGAATGTCGATCTGAATGGCGGCGGAGTTCATGTGACACAATTCCCTGGGACCGCACAGCGAGCGTGCGGACGACGGGCGAGCGAGGATGGCGTCATTACGCCGTCCGCTGATCGGGATACTTCACGCGTCCGTGGTAGACCGCCGTGAGGCTCTTCACGAGGCTCTGCTCCACGACGCCCAGCTCCTCGAGTGTGAGCCCGCAATCGTCGAATTGGCCGTCGAGCAGCCGCTTCATCGCGAGCTCGTGCACGAGACTCGCGATCCGCGCCGGCGTCGGCTCGGTGAGCGTGCGGCTCGCGCTCTCGACCGCGTCGGAGAGCATGAGCACCGCCGATTCACGGGTGCTCGGCTTCGGCCCCGGGTAGCGGTAGGTCTGCTCGTCCACTTCGCCGCCGTTGGGATCGGTCTGCGAACGCTCCGTGGCCCGCCGGAAGAAATACTCGACGAGCGTCGTGCCATGGTGCTCCGCGATCAGGTCGACGAGCGGGGCGGGGAGGTTGTACTGCCTCGCGAGCTCCACGCCCTCCTTCACATGGGCGACGATGATCAGCGTGCTCATCGCCGGCACGAGCGCATCGTGGCGATTCTCGCGCCCTTGATTCTCGACGAAGTAGGCCGGCTTGAGCATCTTGCCGACGTCGTGGAAATAGGCTCCCACCCGCACGAGCAGACCCCGAGCGCCGATCGCCTCGGCCGCCGCCTCCGCGAGGCTGGCCACGTTGATCGAATGGTTGTAGGTGCCGGGCGCCCGCCGCACGAGCTCCTGCAGCAGCGGATGGGCGGCATCGCCGACCTCCAGCAGGCTCAAGTCGGTGAGCACGCCGAACGACCGCTCGATGAAGGGCAGTAGGCCCGTCATCAGGAAGCCCGCGAGCAGCGTCCACACGCCCGTGCGGCCGGCAGCGTAGAGCAGCTGCCAATCGAGCGGCCGCTCTTCCAGCAGACTCGCCCCGAGTTGCGTGAGGGCGGCGACGGCGCCGGCCCAGAGGCCGACGTAGATCAGCTTGCTGCGGCTGCGAATCCGCCCCGTCCAGAAGATCATCGCCGCCGCGGCCGCCGTGAGCGTCACGTAGGAGGCGAGGCCGTGGCCGAGCCCCACCACGACCACGAGCGCGGCCTGGGCGGTGAGCAGGAGGGCCACGTCCTGGTCGAAGGCCAACGCGACGGTCATCGCGAAGATCAGGAGCGGCACCACCTCGGCCTGCCACGACTCACCGGCGGAGAGCAGCGCGAGCACGATCGTGACGACCGAGAGGCCCAGCAGGGCGATCACGTTGCCGACGTCGTCGAGCAGTTCACGATGGTGGCGATGAATGTAAAAGCCCGAGAGGGCGAACATCGCGACGAAGAGGCCGAGCAGCGCGAGCGTGCGGGCCACCCGCTGCCGGGTGTCCTGCTGCCGCACGAAGGCATCGTGCTCCCGCCGCAACAGCCCGACGGCCTCGGCGGCCATCGGCACGCCCGCTTCGGCGAGCACGTCGCCGGCCGCGTACCGCACGAACTGCTGCGGGGTCTTGGCGATCGCCTCCTTCTTGGCACGGTCGGTCGCCTCCCGATCGAGCTCCAGCGAGCCCGCGAGCCGTGACTCGATCCAGGTGAAGATCCGCTCGGCGAAGGGGCCTTCGTCGAGCTCCTCGCGAATCCGCGACTTGAGCCGGGCCTTGGCCTCGCCGAGCAGCACGTGGGCCACCTGCACCCGTGTCGCCTCGGCCGTGTTGCCGAGCGGATGAACGTCGATTTCGGTCTGGCTGCCTTCATCGATGCCGTGCTGGATCTTCTCCATCACACCCTGGTTCTCGACGTCGGCAAAGGCGTTGTCGATCGCCTTCTCGAACTCGACCAGCCGTTCCTTCGTGTCGATCTTGCCGCGGAATCGCTGGAACGCCTGTTCGGCCTCGGCCACCGACCGATCCGGCGCCGGCCCATCGCCGGCTGCGGGCTTTGCGTCCGTCGGTTCGACGCCGGCCGGTTCCGGGGCGGCGGTTTCAGCGGCCGCGGGTTCGGTGGCGGCCGCGGGCGGCCCATCCTCCGACGGAGGATCAGGCGCCACCGGTGGCGCCGCCTTGGCCTTCGCCGCTTCGGCGACGACGGCGAGATCGATGGCCGCCGCCGCTTCTGGAGCGAACTCGAGCCAGGCCTCCTTCGACACCTTGCCGAGGCTCTCCGCGGCCGCGATCTCCGCCACGCGATTCTTGAGGCCATCGCGGAGCCGCACGATGGGCGATTTGTCTTGGGCGTACACGATCCGCACCCGGGCGGCGGCACGCTGCTGGGCCTCGCGGGTGCCCTCGGCGTCGGGCCGCTCGAACGGCACCCGCGCTACGACGCCGCGTGGCGGCACCGATCCGACCTGGAAGGGAAACGGCTCCTCCCAGCCGTGGAGCAGCACGAGCAGCACGGCTGCCGAGCCCAGACAGAGCCCGAGCCGCAGGAGCACGTCGCCCCGCGAGGCGTTCTCCAGAAGCGTGCCGAAAAAGCCCGGCGGCGCATCGACGGCGGCCCCACGGCGGCGGCGGCGAAACGGTGATGGCGATGGCAGCTGCATCAGGGGCTCACCCGTCGTAGGCGTCGACGATCCGCTGGACGAGCGGATGCCGCACGATGTCGGCGCCGCCGAGCTGCACGCGAACGCAGCCCGGCACGCGTTCCAACCGGCGGGCGGCGTCGACGAGGCCGCTCGTGCGATCCGGTGGCAGGTCGATCTGCGTGGTGTCGCCCGAGATCACCATCTTCGAGCCGTGGCCGAGCCGCGTGAGGAACATCTTCATCTGCGAGACGGTCGTATTCTGCGCCTCATCGAGGATGATGAACGCATTGTTGAGCGTGCGGCCACGCATGTAGGCCAGTGGAATCATCTCCACGATGTCCTGCTCGGTGAGCCGCTTGAGCGCCTCGAAATCCATCATCTCGCGGAGCGCGTCCATGAGCGGCCGCAGGTAGGGATTGATCTTGGCCTGGAGGTCGCCCGGCAGATAGCCGAGGCTCTCGCCCGCCTCGACGGCCGGACGCACGAGCACGATCTTTCGCACCCGCTCCGCGCGGAGATACGACACGGCCATCGCCACGGCGAGGAACGTCTTGCCGCAGCCGGCGGGGCCGGTGCAGAGCACCACGTCGTGATCGCGAATCGCCTGCACGTAGGCGGCCTGCCCGGCCGACCGCGGCACGAGCTGCTTGCCGGGCTGCTGGATCTCGATCGGCGTATGCCGCTCCGGCGGGTTCTCGCCGGTCGCCACCGACAACAGCCGGCCTAGTTGGTCCGGGTCGACGCTCCCCTCGTCACGGGCCATCCGATCCAGGGCCTCGAAAATCTCGGCGGCCCGGGCGACGGCAGACTCCTCCCCCTCGATCTGGATGGAGTCGTCGCGGGCCGACACGCCGACGTTGAGCGCGGCGCGGATGCGACGAAGATGCTGATCACGCGGACCGAACACGGCCACGAGCCGTTTCGAGTCAACCACCGCAATTGTCGTACGCGTCATCGATTCCCGGGGCGACTGGAGTCGCCGCCGGTCGTCAGGGGCGGGTGCAACCACTCCCTCACTATACCCCGCCGAACCAGCCCCGGTTTTCGGGCCGAAAACAGGGGCGTAGACGGCCTGTAACCTCCTGTGGCGCGGGTTCAGGGTTGCCCATGCCCCGTCGCCGGACGCTCGCTACGGGCATCCCTGCCCTCCGCTCGCTCGATGGCGGCTACGCTCTCGGCATCCTGCCTTCGCTTGCCGCCAACGCCGGCTCTCAGGGCATTGGGCAACCCCTCACGGGCCGTTCTCTGGTCGTGAGGAATCGGAACGGGGGAGGCGAAGGGGGTCGGTGCAAGCTCGAGGAGCATTTGGACCGAGTCCTCGAGGTCCACCGCGACGAGACTTGTACCGCCCCCGAGCCGGCGACGCACGTGAATCGGGTTCGTGTGAAAGCGCACCACCTACGAGAGCGTCCGGCGAGACGGCAGAGGCAGCCCCGACCTGCGTGAGGGCCGCGACCTATAAGACCCACAGGAGCCAGGCGACGGGGGCGGCGAAGGAGAGGGAGTCGATCAGGTCGAGCACGCCCCCGAGACCGCCGAGCACCCGGCCGGAATCCTTGGCGCCGAGTTCACGCTTCACGAGCGACTCGGCCAGGTCACCCAGCATGCCCGCCACGCCGACCGCGAGGCCGAACACGATCCAGCCGCCCCAGGGCCGGGCCTGCGTGACGAAACCGGCCCGCTCGAACACGAGCCAGGAGGCGAGCAGCGAGCCGGCCAGCGACCCGACGGCGCCTTCCCAGGTTTTTCCCGGACTGAGCACCGGCGCCAGCTTCGTGCGACCCACGAGTGAGCCGACCATGTAGGCGAGGATGTCGCCCGCCTTGACCACCGCGATCAGGCTCACGAGCGGCAGCACACCGAGATGACCGGGGCCGCGTTGCTCGGGCCCGAGGTTCTCGACGCAGAGCAGCCGCAACGCCACCATGAAGGCGAGCGGCAGGCCGACGGCCAAGGCGGTGAAGATGCCGGCGGTGACGCGATCGAGCGCTCCGCCGCCGGCACGATAGCCGGGAATCTCGGCGGCCATCACGAGGCCACAGGCGGCGGCACAGGCCAGGGCGGTCCAGCCGAGCGTGCCCAGGGGCGAGAGCGTGGCCGTGGCGGCGAACGCCGCCCCGCCGGCCGCCGCAGAGAGCACGATCGTCACGGCGGCCATCATCACGACACCCGTCCGGAGACGCACACCGCGTGCAGCGAACAGGCCCGCACACTCGCTCGTGGCCCGCAGGGCCACGAGTACGGCCAGCGGCAACAGCCACCATACGGGCTGCGCGCCGCCGACGCCGACGGCGTCGGCCCAGGTGAGGGCCACGATCATCGCCACGGCGATCGCCGACACGACGGCGCGGGAGGCGAACGAACTGCGGGCGGCGGGTGAAACGGGGGTCGTCACGAGATCGAAAGCCCTCCGAACCGGCGTTCCCGGCCGGCGAAGGCCGCGATGGCCCCGTCGAGGTGGCTCTCCATGAAGTCGGGCCAGGCGACGTCTGTCACCCAGAGCTCGGCGTAGCTGATCTGCCAGAGCAGAAAGTTGCTGATCCGCATCTCGCCGGCCGTGCGGATGAGCAGGTCGGGATCCGGCATGCCGGCCGTATCGAGCCGGCTGGCGAACAGCTCTTCGTCGATCGCCTCCGGTGCGAGGCTGCCGGCTTGCACCTCAACGGCCAGCTTCCGTGCCGCTTCGGCGATCTCGCCCCGCGCGCCGTAGTTGATCGCGAGGCAGAGCCGCATGCCGGTGTTGGCCGCGCACATCGCCACCGTCGTGTCGAGCGCCTCGAGCGTGGCCGCGGGCAGCCCGTCGCGGCGGCCGATCGTCGCCAGCCTGATCCCCTCGCGCATGAGCAGCGATCGCTCCTCGATCATGTATTGCTCGAGGAGATGCATCAGGAACGAGAGTTCGGTGGCGGGCCGCCGCCAGTTCTCGCTCGACAGGCAGTAGAGCGTGAGCTGCTCGATCCCGAGGCGGGCGCAGTGCTCGGTGATCCGCCGTACCGAGGCCACGCCTTGCCGGTGACCTTCGATCCGCGGCAGTCCGCGAGCCTGTGCCCAGCGGCCGTTGCCGTCCATGATGATGGCGACGTGTCGCGGCAGGCGGTCGTCACCCGCGGGCCGGGCCGTGTCGCCGCCGGACGCCTGCGTGTTCACGCAGGAGCCGGGGTGCGGGGCTGGGGGCGTGGCCATGGGCGTGAGTCTCGCGCGGCGGTCTCGCAGAAAATGGTCTGGTCGCGGTCGGGTCCGACCGACACGAACGACACCGGCCGGCCGAGCAGTTCGCCGATTCGCTCGACATACCGGCGGGCGGCGGCGGGCAGTGCCGCATACGACCGCACGGCCGTCAGTTCCTCGGTCCAGCCGGGGAGTGTTTCGTAGACCGGCACGGCCTTCCGCAGGTCGTCGATCTGGCCGGGGAACTGCGTCGTCCGCACGCCGTCGATCTCGTAGGCCGAGCAGATCCGGAGTTCGTCGAACCCGGCGAGCACGTCGAGCAACATCACGGCGATCTCGTCCACGCCGGAGAGCCGCGCCGTGTAGCGGGCCGCGACGGCGTCGAACCAGCCACACCGCCGTGGCCGCCGGGTCACCG
>JBJTIE010000033.1:0-4868 GCA_046094845.1 Planctomycetaceae bacterium
GCAGCTCCACGCCGCGGGTGGGCATGGCGGGCAAGGATATGATGGTTACGGAAAAGCGGCAAACGCGCTGCGGGCCGTCGCGAAAAGTGGGCGATCGGGCCGTTGGCCGGGCATGGAGGCACGAGGTGCGGATGGCAGCGCGACCGAGACAGGCGGCGATGGAGGCTGCCAGGCGGGTGCTCTCCGCGGGCGGGGCCCGGGCGCGGGTCGGGGTGGTGCTCGGCACGGGCCTCGGTGATCTCGCGGCGGCGGTCGAACACACGTGGTCGATGTCCAACGCCGACACGGGCTGGCTCGCCGCGTCTCGGGCCACGGGGCATGCCGGTCGGCTCGTCTGTGGTCGGCTCGGCGGAGTGCCGGTGGCGATGCTGCAAGGCCGAGTGCACGGCTACGAGGGCTGCCCGCCGGAGATGCTCACCCGCGGCGTGGAGCTGCTCGCCGCGCTCGGCTGTCGCGTGCTCGTGCTCACGAATGCGTCGGGCGGGCTGCGGCCCGACATGCAGAGCGGTGAGCTCGTCGTGGTCACCGATCACATCGATCTCGTTCGACGCCGCTGGGACGAGGGGCTCGACGAGTCCGCTGGACCGGCGGTGCGGCCGCGGGTGGCGCCGCTCTATCATCCGGCGCTCGCGGACCTCGCGGTGCAGGCCACGCGGCGGGCAGGCGCCGTGGCCCGCAAGGGCGTGTATGCCCTGCTCTCGGGGCCGTGCTACGAGACGCGAGCCGAATATCGGATGCTGCGGCGGCTCGGGGCCGACGTGGTCGGCATGTCCACGGTGCCGGAGGTCGTGGCGGCCCATCGGCTCGGCCTGCGGGTGGTGGTCTGCTCGGTCGTGACCAATGTGGCCCGGCCCGACGCGGCCACACAAACCGACGCGGAGGAGGTCTGTCGGATGGCGGCCGATGCGATCGGCGGCGTACGGGCGATTCTCGACGCGGTGGTGGAAGAGGAGCGGCTGGCGGCATGAAGATCCTGCTCACGAACGACGATGGCATCGATGCGCCGGGGCTCGCGGCCCTCGAGGCGGCGGTGGCCTGGCTGGGAGGCGAGACGGTCGTCGTCGCGCCGGCCGAGCCGCATTCCGGGTGTGGGCATCGCGTGACCACGGATCGGCCGCTCCGGGTGCATGAGGTGGATGGCAATCGGTTCGCGGTGGAGGGCACACCCGCCGACTGCGTGCGGATCGCGCTGGCGGAGCTCGTGCGAGATGCGGCGGTGGTGGTGTCGGGCATCAACGCCGGGGGCAACCTCGGAGCCGACATTCATCATTCCGGCACCGTGGCGGCGGCCCGGGAGGCGGCGCTGCACGGCCGTCGAGCCATCGCGGCCTCACACTACCACCGCCGCGGCACGACGATCGACTGGGAACGGGCGGCGCGGTGGCTGGAGCAGGTGCTGCGGCGACTGCCGGAGGCGACGGAGGCCGGTGAGTTCTGGAACGTGAACCTGCCCGACCTGCCGGCCGACGCGACACTGCCGGCGGTGGTGGAGTGCGCGGCTGATGCGTCGCCGTTCACGCTCGGCTACGCACGCACGCCCGATGGCTGGCGGTACGAGGCGAGCTATCACGACCGGCCCCGGGTGGCCGGCGGCGACGTCGCCGTGTGCTTCGGCGGCGAGATCGCCGCGTCGAAGCTGCGCGTGGTGTGAGCAGAGCCCGTAGTCCGCACACACCCGTAGTCCACATGCTCCGCATGTGGCCCACGGTGGAAACGACACAGGCCGGTCTATGCCGCAGGCGGTCGGCATTCCGTCATCCCGAGACATTCGTCGCTCGGCGTTTCCTCCCACACCCGCACACGGAGTGTGCGGACTACGGCGCTCTGGCACACGGAGAGTACGGATTACGGGGTTCGAACCGGCGTTACGACGCCGTGAACTCGGCGAGGTCGGCGTCGAATACGCGGACCCGTGCCCACGTCGGCGCCGCCTCGGCGATGAACTGCTCGTGGCGGTCGGCCACCTGGTAGGCGTCGTGGGCGGCACGCGACTCGAACACGATCGTGAGGGCCACGTCGTGGTCGCGGTCGTTCACCTCGCGGTCGTAGTCGGCGAGCGTGCCGACCGAAAAGGCGACGGTGCCCGGATGGCCTGTGAGGTACTTCCGGCAGGCGGCGACGAGCGTGGCCGCCGCCTCGGGCGTGCGGTTCTTGAGCGTGAAGTAGACGGCGTGCGAGAGCATCGGCATGGGGCGAATCCTTGCTGGTGAGTGTGTGCCAGGGGGTGACGTCAGCCGGCCTGCGGCCCGCGTGCCGCCTGCACGGTGCCCGTCTCGGCGGAATCGACACCCCGCCGCGGCGTGGCCGGGCCGATGATGGCCACCACCTCCGTATCGTCGAGCATCTCCTGCTTCTCCAACTCGTCGGAGAGCCGGTCGAGCTTGTCGCGATTGTCCGTCAGCAGCTTCGTGGCCCGCTCGGCGGCCTCGTTCAACAGCCGCGAGACCTCCTCGTCGATGATCTGCGCGGTCCGCTCGCTGAACTCCCGCTGCTCGTAGACGTCGCGGCCGAGGAACGGATGCTCGTTCGAGCTGGCGCAGGCCACCGGCCCCACCCGCTCGCTCATGCCCCAGTGGGCCACCATCTTGCGGGCGATTCGCGTGGCCTGCACGAGGTCGTTCTCCGCGCCGGCCGAGTATTCGCCGAACACGAGCTTCTCCGCGGCCCGGCCGGCCAGGATGAAGACGAGCCTGTTGAGCAGGTCCGACTCACCGATGTTCATCCGGTCTTCCTCGGGCACGAGCTGCGTCACGCCCAGGGCCCGGCCCCGCGGGATGATCGTCACCTTGTGGAGCTTGTCCACGCCCGGCAGGAGCCAGGCGCCCAGTGCGTGTCCCGCCTCGTGGTAGGCCGTCATCTTCTTCTCGCGGCCGACGAGAATCTCCTCTCGCTTCGGCCCCATGAGCACCTTGTCGCGGGCGTAGTCGAAGTCCGAGGAATCGACCGCGTCCTTGTCGTGCCGCGTGGCCCAAAGGGCCGCCTCGTTGACGAGGTTGCGGATGTCGGCGCCGGTGAGGCCCACCGTGGCGGTGGCGAGTCGGTCGAGATCGACGTCGGCCGCCAGCGGCACGTTCTTCGTGTGCACCTTGAAGAGGGCGATCCGGGCCTTCTGGTTGGGGCGGTCCACCGTCACGTGCCGGTCGAACCGGCCGGGCCGCAGAAGGGCGGGGTCGAGCACGTCGGGGCGGTTGGTCGCCGCGAGCACGATCACCGATTCCGACGGACTGAAACCGTCCATTTCTGACAGGATCTGATTGAGCGTCTGTTCGCGTTCGTCGTGGCCGCCGCCGAGCCCGGCGCCGCGGACGCGACCGACGGCATCGATCTCGTCGACGAACAGAATCGCCGGCGAGGCGTCCTTCGCAGTCTTGAAGAGGTCGCGAACCCGCGAGGCGCCCACGCCCACGAACATCTGGATGAACTCACTGCCCGAGATCGAGAAGAAGGGAACGCCTGCCTCGCCGGCCACGGCTCGCGCGAGCAGCGTCTTGCCCGTGCCCGGCGGCCCCATCAGGAGCACGCCCTTCGGCACGCGGCCGCCGAGCCGCTGAAACTTCTTCGGGTCCTTGAGGAACTCCACGATCTCCTGGAGATCGGCCTTCACCTGCTCGAGCCCCGCCACGTCGGCGAACGTGACCTGCTTGTCGCCGGCGCCGTACCGCTTCGCGGGCGACTTGGAGAAGCCGCCGAGGAAGCCGGTGTTGCCCAGCGGGTCGCGGGCCCGGCGGAGCGTCATCCAGAAGCCCGCCATGAGCAGGAGCGGCACGAGCAAGTAGAGGCCCATGAGGAAGCCGGTGCCGTCGGTGGGCGTGCGGCTGATCTTCTTGATCTCGTCATGCTCCTGCATGAGCTTGTCGAAGCCCTCGCGGAGGTAGGGATTGAGATCGAGCTGGAAGCCGCGGCCTCCCTTGCGGCCCAGCGCCGGGTCGGGCGGCATTTCGGCGACGAACTCTCCCTCCACGTGGTCGCCCGCCAACTCGATCGCGGCCACGTTGCCCCCCTTCACCTGGGCCACGAACTCGTCGTAGCGGATCGGCGTGCGGCCGGTGGTGGCCTGGCCGGAAAGGAAGGTGGCGAGAGCCACGGCGGCCAGGATCAGCAGCACCACCATCGGCATGCCGAGCGGCTTGCCGAGGACGGGCGGAACGTTGGACGGGCCTTTCGGGCGGGGAGCGGTTTCCATGTGCAGGGCTTCAGTGGCGGGGAAAAAACCGAACGAACAGTGTAGTGTATGCGACTGGGCCGCAAGGACGCGGTCCTTTCTTTCAGCCGTTCCCCGCACCACGCGTTTCCACCGTGTCCAGCGACTCCGGCAGCATCCGTCCGCGAAAGTTCGGCGTGGTCGCGATCACGCACCGCGAGGGGCGGTTCCTTGCGATTCGGCGCGGCGCGACCGTGGCCGCAGGGGGCACGATCTGCTTTCCCGGAGGGCACATCGAGCCTGGTGAACGGGAGGACGAGGCCGTCGTGCGGGAGTGCCTCGAGGAGGTGGCCGCGCGGGTCGAGGCGCTGGAGTGCGTGTGGCGCAACGTCACCGACTGGGGCACGTCGCTGGCATGGTGGACGGTGAAGTTCGTCGGCCCGGAGCACGAGCTCGTGCCCCATCCGGTGGAGGTGGGCGAGATCCTCTGGCTTTCAGCGCAGGAGATGCTCGAGCACCCCGACCTGTTGCAGGGCAACCGCCCGTTCCTCGAGGCGGTGATCGCGGGCCGGCTCGTAGTGTGACCGCGATGGCGGCAACCGTAGTCCACACACTCCGTGTGCGGCAGCGCCGTAGTCCGCACACACCCGGGGCGGCGTGTGGGGTGAAGGCCGGTGGGCCGGCTGTTCGGGCGGGGGGTCGCGGGGCCGGGGGGCAGGAGTGCGGA
>JBJTIE010000034.1:0-17378 GCA_046094845.1 Planctomycetaceae bacterium
GACAGCCTCCCCGCGCTCGTCGACATCGGCCCGGGATCACCCGTGGGCGTGGCCTTCGGCTACGGCACGAAATTCCCCGCGAAGTATCAGAAGGCGCTCTACATCTGCGACTGGACGTTCGGCACGATGTACGCCATCCACGTCGAGCCCGAGGGCTCGACCTACAAGGGCGTGAAGGAGGAGTTCGTCGCACGGAGCCCCCTGCCCCTGACCGATATGGTCGTCGGCCGGGACGGCGCGATCTACTTCACGGTCGGCGGTCGCGGCGGCCAGAGCGAGCTCTACCGCGTGACCTACGCCGGGCCCGAGCCGACGGCGGCGGTGGATGCCCGCGATCCGCGGGGCGTCACGGAGCGGGCGCTACGGCACGACCTCGAAACGCTGCACCGCCGGGCTGAGGATCCGGCGGCCGCGGTGGCCAAGGCCCTGCCCTGCCTCGCGAGCCCCGACCGGTTCGTCCGCTACGCGGCCCGCGTCGCGCTCGAGCACCAGCCGCTCGACCTCTGGCAGTCCAAGGCGCTCGCCAGCACGGAGCCGCGGGCGCGGATCACCGCGGCGATCGCTGTCGCCCGCCAAGCCGATCCCGCGGCGCAGCCCGCCGTGCTCGCGGCGCTCGACACCGTGGATCCCGCCACCCTCGATGTGACTGGGAAGATCGACCTCGCTCGGGCCTACGAGCTCGCGACCGTCCGTCTCGGCGAGCCACCCGCCGACGCGAAGGCCCGGATTGCGGCGCGGCTCGGGCCACTCTTCCCGTCGGGCTCTTTCGATCTCGACCGTGAACTCTCGAGCCTGCTCGTGGGCATCCGCGCGCCCGGCATCGTCACAAAGCTCGTGAAGCTGCTTGCGGCGCCGACGGGTTCGGCCGGTGACACGAACCTCGCGCCCGACGAGGACGCCCTCCGCGGGCTGATCGCCCGCAACGCCGGTTACGGAGGGGCCGTCCGCGCCTCGCTCGAGAAACGCAGCGACCTCCTCCAGATTCACTACGCCTACGTGCTGCGGACGGTCCACGACAAGAACGCCTGGACGGCCGACGACGCCAGAACCTACTACGCCTGGTTCCCCCGGGCCCGCGAGTGGGGCGGCGGCGCCAGCTTCGGGAGGTTCCTCGAGAACATCAAGAACGAGAGCCTGGCTCGGCTCACGGAGAACGAGAAGCTCGCGCTCGAGGCGCAGGGCGTGCTCGAGCGTTGGGTGCCACCTCCGCTGCCGAAGCCCGAGGGGCCAGGCCGGGCCTGGACGGTGGACGTGGTGCTCGCGAAGGCCGACAAGGAGCTCGCCTCCGGCCGCAACTTCGAGCACGGCAAGCGGACGTTCGCCGCAGCACGCTGCGTGGTGTGTCACCGCTTCGGCGAGGAGGGGGGCGCGACAGGCCCCGACCTCACGCAGGCCGGGGGCCGCTTTCAGGTGAAGGATCTCGTGGAGGCGATCGTGCTGCCGAGCAAGGTCGTATCCGACCAATACAGGGCGAGCATCGTGGAGACCACCGACGGTCGGGTCGTGAGCGGCCGAATCGTGAGTGAGTCGCCCGAGAAACTCGTCGTGGTCACCGACCCCGAGGATGCGACGAAGTTTGTCGAGATCGCCAGGTCCGACGTCGAGCAGGTCACGGTGTCGCCGACGTCGCTCATGCCCCAGGGCCTTCTCGACCAGTTGAACGAGGCCGAGGTGCTCGACCTGGTCGCCTATGTCCTGTCCCGGGGCAAGCCCCGTGATCCGCGGTTCAAGAAGCGGGCTTCTGTGCCGGTCACGCCGGCCCCCCGAGCGGCCGCGGCCGGCACCGGGCCGGTTGCCCCAGCGCCGGCCCCGATCGCCCATTGGACGTTCGACGAGCCGGGCGGCGCGGAGGCCCGCGACGCGGTCGGCGGCCACCACGGCACGGTGCACGGTGCGAAGCCTCACGGCCAGGGGATCGCCGGCCGGGCCCGGCACTTCGATCGTGACGAGGGACACCACGTGGAGGTGCCCTACCATGGCGACTTCGACATCCCGTCGTTCGCCGTGTCGGCCTGGATCTGGCTCACCGAGCCGCCCGCCTACTCGGGCATCGTCGGCACGCGGCACGGGGGCGAGCACACGTTCGACATGAAGGTCAACGCCGACCAGGTGCACGGCGACCTCGGCACCGGTGACGACTGGATCCAGACGGCGGTGAACTTCGGGGCCGGCGACGTGGGCACCGATGGACAGGGGGGGCGGCTCGCGGTCGGCCGCTGGTACCTCGTGACCTACGTCGTGGACGACGCGGCCAAGGAGTGCCGCCTGTACCTCAACGGCGACCGCAAGAAGACGATCCCCTACGAGGGCACGCCCCGGCTCATGAAGTCGGACCAGACCCTGCGGATCGGCTGCTCGGCGAACGACGAGTTCATGGACGGCATCATCGATGACGTGAAGATCTGGAACCGGCCGCTGACTGACTCGCAGGTGAGATCGCTGGCGAGGCCGTGATGCGCGGAGCGTCGATCCTCGTCGTGGCGGTGTTGGCGGCCGCGCTCCCCGCGCGGGCCGTGGACTTCGCGCACGAGGTCGTGCCGCTGCTCACGAAGCACTGCGGCGAGTGCCACACCGGTGATGCCCGGCAGGGGGGCTTCTCGATGAACACCCGCGACGACGTGCTCGCCGGGGGTGATTCGGGCACGCCGGGGCTGGTCGCGGGCAAGGCGGCCGAGAGCGAAATCATCGCGAGGATCGTGAGCGACGACCCCGACTACCGGATGCCGAGCGAGGGCGACCCGCTGCCCGCGGCGGCGGTCGATGTGCTCAAACGCTGGATCGACGAGCAGGCGCCGTGGGAGCCGGGCTTCGCGTTCGAGCGGACCTCCTGGGAGCCGCCGCTGCGGCTGCGGGAGGTGACGCTGCCGCCGGCCGCCGGCGGCCGCATGAACCCCGTGGACCGGATCGTGGACGCATATTGGAAGGAGCGGGGCATCCAGCGGCCGCCGCGGTGCGACGACCGCACGTTCATCCGCCGCGTGAGCCTCGATCTCGTGGGCCTGCTGCCCGAGCCCGCGCGGGTGGAGGCATTCGTGGCCGACACGAATTCCGACAAGCGGGGCGTGCTCGTGCGGGAACTGCTCGGCGACCGGGTGGCCTATGCCGACCATTGGCTCACGTTCTGGAACGACCTGCTCCGCAACGACTACACGGGCACCGGCTTCATCACCGGCGGCCGGCGGCAGATCACGGGGTGGCTCCATCGATCACTCGTGGAGAACGTGCCCTTCGACCAGTTCGTTCGCGAGCTGATCGCGCCGACCGACGAGTCCCGCGGGTTCATCGACGGCATCGTCTGGCGGGGCGTGGTGAACGCCAGCCAGACCGTGCCGATCCAGTTCGCGCAGAACGTGGGCCAGACGTTCCTCGGCATCAACCTCAAGTGTGCGAGTTGCCACGACTCCTTCGTCGATCGCTGGAAGCTCAAGGAGACCTACGACCTGGCGGCGATCTACGCGAAGGAGCCGCTGGAACTGCACCGCTGCGACAAGGCGACCGGCGCGACGGCAACGCCGGCCTGGCTGTTCGCCGACCTGGGGCAGATCGACCCCGCCGCCCCGCCGCAGCAGCGGCTGGAGCAGCTGGCGGCGATCATGACGAAGCCGGAGAACGGCTGGCTGTCGCGGAATCTCGTGAACCGGCTCTGGCACCGGCTCATGGGCCGCGGCCTCGTGCATCCGGTGGACAGCCTCCGCACGAAGCCCTGGAGCGAGGATCTGCTCGAGGTGTTGGCCGGGGATCTCGTGGGCTCGGGCTGGAACGTGACGCGCGTCCTCGAGACGATCTGCACGTCGGAGGTCTACGGGGCCGTGACGCCCGCGGTCGAGGGGCAGCCGCGCGGCAGCGACTACGTCTTCAAGGGCCCGCTGCCGCGGCGGATGACGGCGGAGCAGTTCACTGACGCCGTCTGGCAGCTCACGGGCGCGGCGCCGCCGAAGGCCGACGCGGAGGTGCAACGCGGCGCGCCCGCTCCCGACCCGGCGCAGCAGGATGCGGCGGTGCAGCCGATGGTGCGGGCGGGGCTCGTGAAGAGCACACCCTTGATGGCGGCGCTCGGGCGGCCCAACCGCGACCAGGTGGTGACCAGCCGCCCGGCCGATCTGACGACGCTCGAGGCGATCCAACTGGCCAACGAGCAGGGCCTGTTCGACGACTTCACCGCCGGGGGCGGCCGGATCCTCGCGGCCAACGGCCCCGATGCCGATACCATCATGAAAAGGATCTTTGCCGCCGCCCTCTCCCGGCCGCCCACGGTCGGCGAGGCGGAGGCGGCCCGCGAAATCCTTGGCCAGAAGCCGACCGGGGAAACGGTCGCAGACTGCCTGTGGGCCGTGGTGATGCTGCCCGAGTTTCAACTGATACGCTGAACCCAGCCGCAGGAGTTGACCAATGCTCACCCGCCGCGACTACCTGAAGAGCCTGGCCGCCGCCGCGACGACGACGCTCGCCCTGCCCGGGCCCCGTGCGATCGCCAGCGGCGGGTCGATCGCCCACCCCGCGCCGCGGGCCGACGCGATGATCGTGCTCTGGATGGCCGGTGGCATGGCGGCGCCCGACACGTTCGATCCCAAGAAATACAAGCCGTTCGAGCCGGGCCTCGCCGTGGCCGACGTGATCAGCACGTTCGACTCCATCCCGACGGCGCTCGATGGCTGCCGGATCGCCGACGGCCTCCCCGAGATCGCGAAGGTGCTCGACCGGGCCACGCTGATCCGCTCGCACGTGCAGGCCGACCTCGGGGCGATCCTCCATTCGCGGCATCAGTATCATTGGCACACCGGGTATGTGCCGCCGCAGACGGTCGCCTGCCCGCACATCGGCGCCTGGATGAGCCGGGTGCTCGGGCCGCGGAATCCCGTGATGCCGGCGTTCGTGAACATCGGCCAGCGGTTGGAGGGCATCGGCGAGAACGAGGAGATCAAGGCGTTCACCACGGCCGGCTTCTTCGGCAGCGAGTTCGGCCCGATGAACCTCCCCTACCCCGAGCAGGCCGCGCTCGCCGTGCGGCCGCCCACGGGCATGGAGGCGGAGCGGTTCGGCAGCCGGTATGCCAGCTACAAAAAGCTGCTCGCGTCGTCGCCCGCCGCGGAGTTCACGAGCGACTACCATCAGGAATCGATGCTTCGGGCCATCGACAATGCCCACCGGCTCCTCGGCGCGAAGGAGAAGGACGCGTTCGACATCACGCTCGAGCCGCAGGACGTCCGTGACCGGTACGACGTGGGGGGCGACGACGGCCGCTTCGGCCGTGGCTGCCTCCTGGCCCGGCGGCTCGTCGAGAACGGCGCCCGCTACGTCGAGGTGACGACGGAGTATGTTCCCTTCGTCCACTGGGACACCCACGAGCGGGGCCACGAGCGGATGGAGAAACTCCACCGGATGGTCGATCGCCCGATCGCCACGCTGATCCGCGATCTCGAGTCGCGGGGCCTGCTCGACCGCACGCTGGTGGTGATCGCCAGTGAGTTCAGCCGCGACATGATCATCGAGGGCAAGCCGGGGGGCGCCGACGCCGGCGATCAGGCGAGCTCGCCGAAGGACTTCCTACAGAAGCCCGAGCACTACGGCCAGCACCGCCACTTCACCGGCGGCTCGACGGTGGTGATGTTCGGAGGCGGCACGAAGCGCGGGTTCGTCTACGGGAAGACGGCCGACGAGCGGCCCTGCGTGGCGATCGAACATCCCGTCACGATCACCGACCTCCACGCCACGCTGTTCACGGCGATGGGCGTGAGTCCGAAGACCGTGTACGAGATCGAGGGGCGGCCCTTCTACGCCACCGAGGACGGCAAGGGCGCGGCCGTGGATGCCGTGTTCGCCTGACGTCGGCACCGTTGGTCCGGTCGCGAAAAAAAGTTTCCTCCGGCTCTTTGCGGGGCTGCGGAAGCCGCTACACTGCCCGCCGTTGTGGGGAGACTCGGCGTTCCGCGTGTCGTGTGAGCAGCACCATGATCGGCACCAAGGTCGGCGCGGGGCTCGGGCAGGCCGTCGTCCTGGTGATGTCGGTCTCGATGGCTGGATCCGTGGCCGCCGAGACGGCGCGGTATGCCGTCCCGTGGGCCGGCGGCACGATCGCCCCGGGCAGCACCGTCGTGATCGAGGATGGGGGCAGCGTGACAGGGAACGTCGTCAGCGATGGCGTGCTGCGGTTCGAGCGATCCACCGGGCTGACGGTGAGCAGCACGATCTCCGGAACGGGACGACTGGCCGTCGCGGGCACGGGCACGATCGCGCTCACCGGCCTGGCGTCGGGCACCGGCACGTTCGATCTCGCGATCAGCGTGTCGAGCGGGCAGCTGCTCATCGGCAGCACGGGCACGAACCCCTTGGCGCTGGGCCGATCGGGCGTCGGGGCGGTCGAGCTGTCGGGGGGCCGACTGAACAGCGGCAACGTGTCGGTCGGCGCCACCCCGGGCGGCCGCGGCGTGGCGACGGTCAGCAGCGGCACGTGGACCAGCCGCGTGCTGCAAGTCGGCGAGTCCGGCACCGGCACGCTCACGCTCGAGGGCGGTCGCATCTCCTCGACCAACGGTGCGATCGGCACGTCCGGTGGCGTCGGCGTCGCCGTCGTCAGCGGCGGCACCTGGGCGAATGCATCCCAATTCACGGTCGGTGGCTATACGACCACGGTGGGGACGGGCTCCCTCACGATCCTCGGAGGGCGAGTGAGTGCGAACACGAGTCAGATCGCCTTCGGCGACGGCAGCGTAGGCACGGTGGCCATGAGCGGAGGGGAATGGAACAGCAGTCTGGCGCTGCACGTCGGCCGCTCCGGATCGGGCACACTGACGATGACGGGCGGCCTGCTGACGGCGGCGAGCGGGACCATCGGTTCGGCAGCAACCGGCCGTGGGCTCGCGACGATCACGGGCGGCACCTGGTCCACCAGCGGCGGGCTCGTCGTCGGCGGCTCGGGTGTCGGCGTGCTGACGATATCGGGCAGCGGGGCGGCCGGCGGCACCGTGATCGTCGGCGGCACCCTCTCTCGCGGCGCCGCGGGAACCATCACGCTCGGGGCGGGGGGCACGCTGCGGATCGGGTCGGGTACGACCACGGGTGTCCTGGCGACCGATCTGGTCAACGACGGGTCGCTCGTGTTCGCCCCGAGCGGCACGAGCGTGCTCGCGCATGCCGTGAGCGGCACCGGCTCGCTCACGGTGGCCGGTCCGGGCAGGCTCGTCGTGACCGGCACGAGCGGTTTGTCGGGTGCCGCCACCGTCGCCGGTGGATCGCTGCTGGTGAATGGCGCGCTCGGCAGCACGGCCGTGTGGGTCGAGGCGGGGGGGCTGCTCGGCGGCACGGGGGAGATCTCCGGCGCGGTCACGATCAATCGAAACGCCACGCTGGCGCCGGGCGCGAGCATCGAGACGCTTCTCGTCGGCGACGTGACGTGGCTGGATGGCTCTGTGTTCGCGGCCGAGGTCGATTCCTCGGTGCCGCTGTCCGTCGCGGCTGACCTGCTCCGCGTGAGCGGCGACGTGACGATCTCCGGCGCGGTGTCGCTCGACCTCGTCGATCTCGCGGCCAGTCCGGCCCTGTTTCCGGCGGGCACGACGCTGTCGCTCGTGAGCTACTCGGGCACCTGGAACGGCGGCCTCTTCAGCATCGGTGGGGTCGCCGTCGCCGACGGTGCGAGCCTGACGTTCGGATCGCAGCTCTGGACCATCGATTATGACGGTATCACCGGCGGCACGAACTTCTTCGGCGAGTATCTCCCGGGCGGCCGGTTCGTGAACCTCACGGCCGTGCCCGAGCCCGCCACGCTGGGCCTCCTGCTCGCCGGCCTGTGCTGGGCCGTAGGCCCGTTGCTCCGCAACGGGCTGCCCGTCACGGAGCGACGGGCCTACGAAGTTGCCCGCGGTCGGCGATGCGGACGGTGCTCGGCAACGATCCTGCGGCCGACGAGATCCGGGCCGACTTCGACTGCGGCTTTCGCCGACTTCACCGGCGTCTCCGTGATGCCCGAAGGCCTGCTCGAATCGATGCAGCCGCAGGAGGTGTCCGACCTCTTCGCCCACCTGAAGTCGCTCACTGGGGCCGCGACACGTCCGTAGGGTGAATGCGGTATCCTGTCGACGGCTCGCACCCGTTGATTTCACCTTCACTCGGGGAGTTGTTCGTGACGGCTCACTTGTTTCGGACATTGACCATCCAGTGTCGAGGTGCAGCGTGGGTGGGAGTCGTGGCGGCATCACCCTGTGTGGTTCTCGCTGAATCTCCCGTCGTGTTCGAGAAGACGGTGCTCACCGACCGTTTCCACGCCGAAGCGGCAGGTATAGGCGACATCGACAAGGATGGCCACGGTGACGCCGTCTATGGTCCGTATTGGTATGCCGGCCCGACGTTTACCGAGCGGTTCGAGATCTATCCGGCGCACGACTTCGACCCGAATCAATACTCGAACAACTTCATGACGGCGGTCGCCGACGTCGATGGCGACGGTCGCCTCGACGTGCTCGTCAACGAATGGCCCGGCAAGGCGGTGCACTGGTTCAAGAACCCCGGCGGCCGCACGGCCGCCTGGTCCAAACACCTCGTGCACCCCACGGTCGACAACGAATCGCCCACGTGGCTCGACCTCACCGGCGACGGCCAGGCGGAACTCGTGTTTCACACCGGTGGCGTGCTCGGCTACGCCCGGCCGTCGGAGAAGACCGCCACGGAGCGCTGGACCTTCCTGCCCTGCTCCGCTCCGGAAAAGTGGGGCCAGTATCAGCACGGCCTCGGCGCCGGTGATCTCGACGGCGACGGCCGCCGCGACCTCCTGATGAACAGCGGCTGGTGGCAGCAGCCCGCCGCCGGTGCAATCGGGCAGACGCCTCCGGTCTGGACGAAGCACGCCGTGGATTTCGGCGGCGGAGGGGCGCAGATGCACGCCCTCGATGTGGATGGCGATGGTGATGCCGACGTGATCACGAGCATCGAGGGACACGGCTACGGGCTGTCGTGGTTCGAGCAGGTGCGGAAGGGCGACGCGGTCACGTTCGTCGAACACGCGATCCTGCCCCGACAGGCCGACCAGATGCTCCACGGTGTGCAGTTCTCGCAGCCGCACGCGGTGGCCGTCGTGGATATCGACGGCGACGGCCTCAACGACGTCGTCACCGGCAAGCGGTTTTGGGCCCACGGTCCCAAGGGCGACCCTGATCCGGCCGGCACGCCCCGCCTCTATTGGTTCAAGCTGCACCGCACGGATGCCGGGGTCAGCTGGACGCCACATGAGATCGACGCGGCCTCGGGTATTGGAACCCAGCTGGCGGTCGGTGACCTGAACGGTGATCGTCGCCCCGACATCGTGATCGGGAACAAGAAGGGGGGATTCGTGTTCAGGCAGAAGCCGAGCGACACCGGTCAGTCCCGATGACCGAATTCCCCAGACCGAGTCTTTCCACGGAATCAACCGGCGATGTAGGCTCACCGAGGCACTCTCGGACATGCAAGGGAATCACATGCGCATCCGCTTTCTGACGTCGTGTGTTCTGATCATCGCCGGCAGCCTGCCGGCACTCGGCGCAGAGGCCCAGAAGGCCGCCGATCCGTTTGCGACGGCCCGCGAGCTCCTCAAGCAGCCACCACGGCCGGCCCGCCCTGCCCTGCCGCCGAGCAGCCTGCCCCTCGAGTTCATCGACGGGGAGCGGATCGCGTTCGTCGGCAACTCGACGGCGGAGCGGCTCGACATGTTCGGCACGTTCGAAACGCTGCTCCATGAGCGGTTTCCGGCCAAGCGTCTCGTCGTGCGGAACTTCGCCCGTCCGGCCGACGAGGTGGCCAGCCGGGAACGGGGCGGTCGCGGAGGCAGCTATACGGCGCTGGACGACCCGATCGCCGCCTTCGGCGCCGACACCTACGTCCTCTTCTTCGGATTCAACGAGTCGTTCGCCGGGCCCGCCGGTGTCGCGGAGTTCACGAAGCAGTACGAGCGTTTCCTCGACGCCTTTTTCAAGCAGTATCCACGGGACGACACGAAGGCTGCACCGCGGTTCGTGATCGTGTCGCCAATCGCGGTCGAGCCGACGGGCGACCCGCTCATGCCCGACGCCGAGGCCCAGAACAAGGCGATTGCCCTGTATCGCGACGCCGCCAAGGCCGTCGCGGCCAAGCGGGGCGTCGCGTTCGTCGATCTGTTCGACGTGACCCGAGAACGGTTCGCCGCCGAACCGGGCCGCCAGTTCACGGTCAACGGCTGCCATGTGAACGAAGCGGGCGACGTGGTCGTCGCCGAGGCCCTCGATCGGGCGCTCTTCGGCCCGCCGCCGGCAAAGCGGATGGCCGCCACCGCGTTCGCCGCGCTCAAGGCCGCGGTCAACGACAAGTCGTGGATCAATATGCAGGATCATCGGATGGTGAATGGCTGGTACGTCTACGGCGGCCGGCGCACCTGGGACACGGAGACGTTCCCGCGCGAGTATCTGAAGATCCGTGCCATGGCGGCCGTCCGTGACCGCTATGTCTGGGACATCGCGGCCGGCAGGCCGGTGCCGCCGCAGCCGGATGACTCGCAGACGGGCGAACTGTTCCAGCCCCAGACCCGCTTCGGCCAGCCCGGCCAGAGCTACAGCGAAGACCAGGGGCGTGGGCCGACGATCAAGTCGCCCGAGGAGTTGGCCGCCAGTTGCGAGGTGCCGCCGGGCTTCGAGATCAAGCTCTTCGCCGACGAGCGGAAGTTTCCCGAGATCGCCAATCCCGTGCAGTTGGGTTTTGACTCCAAGGGGCGGCTCTGGATGTCGACGATGCCGAGCTACCCGCAGTGGGAGCCGGGCCAGCCCAAGCCTGCCGACAAACTCGTGATCCTGGAGGACACCGACCGTGACGGCTCGGCCGACGCGAGCACGGTGTTCTACGACAAGCTCCACTGTCCAACCGGCTTCCAGTTTTTCGACGGTGGCGTGCTCGTGATGGACCAGCCGCGGATGCTCTGGCTGAAGGATACGAATGGCGACGACAAGGCCGACGTGGTCGTGACGGTGCTCGATGGCTGGGCCACGGAGGACACGCACCACACCGTCGGCGCGTTCGAGATGAGCCCCGGTGGATTGCTGCACATGCTGGAGGGCGTGGCGATGACGACGGCCGTCGAGACCCCATGGGGCCCCTTCCGCAATTCCAATTCATCCGGGGCCTACGTGCTCGACCCTCGGACCTGGAAGATCAGTCACTTCAATACGCCCGGCTACGGCAACCCGTGGTGCTATGTGTTCAACGAGTGGGGCCAGGGTATCTGTGGCGACGGCACCGGCGCCGCGCAGCACTGGGATACGCCGCTCTCGGGCGCCCAGTACCGGGGCCGCAAGGGCATGAACCCGGTGTTCCCGACCGATGGCATGCGACCGGTCGTGGGCAGCGAGTATCTCCGCACGAGGCAGTGTCCCGACGACGTGCAGGATCAGTTCATCTACGCCTGCGTGATCAACATGAACGGCATGCCGCGGTGGAAGATCTCCGACGATGGTGCCGGCTACAAGGGGGAGCGGATCCGGCGCGAGGTGGAGGGCAAGCCGGCGCCGTTCGACCTCATCAAGAGCACCGACAAGCACTTCCGTCCGGTCGATCCGCAGATCGGACCCGATGGCGCGCTCTGGTTCGGTGACTGGGCCAATCCGCTCATCGGCCACATGCAGTACAGCCAGCGGGATCCCCACCGCGACCACAAGCACGGCCGTGTGTATCGTCTCGTCTTCAAGGACAAGCCGCTGCTGACGCCGGAGACGCAGGCCGGGAAATCGACCCGCGACGTGCTCGAGCAGCTGAAGTCACCCGAGTGGCGGACGCGGTATCGGGCCCGGGCCGAGCTGCAGTCCCGTCCGCAGGCCGAGGTGCTGGCTGCAGCTGCCGAGTGGGTGAAAGCGAATGCATCGGCCCCCGAGGCCGACCGCCTGCGGATTGAGCAGCTCTGGCTGCAGCAGTGCTTCCACGCCGTGGACGAGGAACTGTTGAAGCAGATGCTGACGTCGCCCGTGGCTGATGCCCGGGCCGCGGCGACCCGTGTGCTCGCCGATGAGCGGGACCGGATCGCCGGCGCCGAGGGACTGCTCATCGCCCGAGCGACCGACGCCAATCCGCGGGTGCGGACGGAGGCCGTGCGAGGGCTGAGCTTCTATCCCACCTCCGATGCCATGGCGGCGGTCGTGGCTGCGGCCAACTCGACGCCCGAGGACAGGTTCGTCACGTACACCTGTGACGCCGCGCTCGGTGCCAACCTCGACGTGTGGAAGAGCCTGCATGCGGCAGGCCAATTCGTCGCCAAGGGTTCCCCTGCCGAGCGGATCTGTGCCAGCGTGCTCGGCCTCGACAAGATCGCGGCGGAGATGGCACCGCACCTCAAGCTCCTGCTCTCCGAGGAGCCGCATCCCGAGGAGCAGAAGAACAAGGCCCTCACGGTGTTGGCCGGCATGAAGGGGGGCAATGCCGACGGGGGCAAGGCCGTGTTCCGCCGCGTGTGCATCAATTGCCACAAGGTGGGCGACGACGGCGCGAATCTCGGCCCTGACATGACGCAGGTGGGCAAGCGGCTCGACGGCTACAAGCTGCTGGAGTCGATCATCTATCCAAACGCGGCGGTCGAGGAGAAGTATCTCTCGACGATGATCCTGACCGAAGACGGCCGCAGCATCACGGGGCTGCTCGTGAGCGAGACGCCGGAGGAGGTCGTGATCTTCGACGGGAAGGAGCGGAAGAAGATTCCGGTGGCCGAGATCGACGAGCGGACGAAGCTCAAGCAGAGCAGCATGCCCGACGGTCTCGCCGGCACGCTCTCGCCGACCGAACTGCTCGACGTCGTCGAATACCTCCGCAGCCTCAAGTAGGCATGCATTCGTCCGTGATGCCTCGGTCTGCGCCGATGAGCAGATGAACCGATGAACAAGGCCTTCTGCAAAGAGCCCGACACGAGCCTGCCGCCGCAGTGCCCGAGGTGCGGCAACGTGGGGGTGCAGGTCGGGCCTGTCACGCTCGCAGCGCACGTGACGGCGGAGGCCGTCGAGGTCCTCGGTGAACCGGCCTACTGCTGCGGCACCGACGCCTGCGACGTGGCCTACTTCGACCTCCTGGAGCGGGTCGTGCCGGTGGCGGACGCCCGCGGTCTGGCCTGGCCCAAGGATCCGGCCGGGCCTCTCTGCGGCTGCCACGGGCTCACGGTGGACGACGTCGACGCCGATCTGGCCGAGGGGGCGCCGACGCGGGTGAAGGCCGTCGTGCAGCTGGCTGGACAGGCCGGCGCCGAGTGCGTGATCAAGAGCCCCGACGGCCGGCCGTGCGTGGCCCGCGTGCAGCGATCCTACATGCGGCGGCGGGCCGAATCGGGACGCGGCTGACATGCGGCTCATGAGCTGGAACATCCACAAGGGCATCGGCGGCCGCGATCGCCGCTACTCGCTCGCACGGATCATCGACTGCATCGAGGCCGAGAATCCCGACCTCATCTGCCTGCAGGAGGTCGATCGGCATGTCCGCCGCAGCCGGTATGACGACCAGCCGCGGCTGCTCTCCCGCTCGCTTCATTGCCATGCGGTGTTTCAATCCACGGTCGCCGTCGGCGATGGCTCCTACGGCAACCTGGTGCTCTCGCGGTGGCCGATCACCAGCCGGCATCGGATCACCCTTCGCCGCCGAACGCGGAAGCCGCGCGGCGCCCAGCTGCTCGTCGTCGATTCGCCGGAGGGACGGCTTCACCTCGTGCACACCCACCTCGGCCTCGCGGAGCAGGAGCGGCACTGGCAGGTGCAGCGGCTGCTCGGCCACATGCTCTTCCGGTCGGCCGAGCCCCACCCGACGCTGGTCGTAGGCGACTTCAATGACTGGCGCGACACGCTGGCATCCGGCCTGCTGAGGCTCGAGGGGTTCCGGCAGGTGACGAGCCCGACCAGCCGGTTTCGCACGTTCCCGGCCTGGCTGGCGATCGGCTCGCTCGACAAGGCGTTCGTCCGCGGCGGCATCGACGTGCGGCATGCGCGGGTGGTGCGGACGAGCCTCGCGAAGGTGGCCAGTGACCACCTCCCGCTCGTGATCGACTTCCATGTGCGGCCTGCTTAGCCTGACGTCATCCCGCACATCACCTCGGTCGCGGCGGCGATGGTGGCCTCGATGTCGGCGTCGGTGTGTGCCATGGAGAAGAAGAGGGCCTCGTACTGGCTGCACGGCAAATAGACGCCGCGGTCGATCATGCCCCAGAAGAAGGCGGCGTAGCGTGCCGTGTCGCTCCGGGCCGCCGTCGTCCAGCCCGTCACGGGGACGGGCTCGGACCCCGACTGGAAGAACGTTGTCATCATGCTTCCGACGCGGGCCGTCCAGGTGGTGAGTCCCGCCGCGGCCGCGGCCGTGCGGAAGCCGGCTTCGAGGCGGCCGCCGCAGCGGTCGAGCGCCGCATAGGGAGAGGCATCGCGAAGTTCCTCGAGCGTGGCGGTGCCTGCGGCCACGGCCAGCGGATTGCCGGCGAGGGTGCCCGCCTGAAACACCTTGCCGGCCGGCAGCACATGATCCATCACGTCGGCACGGCCGCCGTAGGCGCCCAGCGGCAGGCCGCCCCCCACGATCTTGCCGAGCGTCGTCAGGTCGGGCGTGACGCCCAGCAGTTCCTGGGCGCCGCCGTAAGCGAGCCGGAAGCCGGTCATCACCTCGTCGAACACGAGCAGCGCGCCGTGCCGGTTCGTGAGCCGCCGGGCCGCCTCCAGGAACTCCCGAGACGGCACGACGAGGCCCATGTTTCCCACCACCGGCTCCAGGAGCACCGCCGCGATCGTGTCGCCATGATCGCGAAACGCGTCCTCCAGCTGCTCCGGCTGGTTGTAGTCGAGCACGAGGGTGTCGCGGGCGGTGCCGGCGGTGATGCCCGGGGAGTCAGGCACGCCCAGCGTGGCGGCCGATGATCCTGCGGCGACGAGCAGCGCATCGACGTGGCCATGGTAGTTGCCGGCGAACTTGATGATCCGATCACGACGCGTGAATCCGCGGGCCAGCCGAACGGCGCTCATGGCGGCCTCGGTGCCGCTGCTCACCATCCGCACCTTCTCGATGCTCGGCACGGCCGCGATGATCAGTTCGGCCAGACCGCTCTCCGCCTCGGTCGGCGCACCATAGCTCGTTCCGCTGGCGAGCACGTTCTCGATCGCGGCCATCACCCGCGGATGTCGATGACCGAGGATCATCGGTCCCCAGGAGCCGATGTAATCGAGATAGGTGTTGCCATCGACGTCGGTGAGCCGTTGGCCGAGGGCGCTGCGGAAGAAAATCGGCTCGCCGCCGACGCCGCCGAAGGCACGAGCCGGCGAATTGACTCCGCCCGGAATCAGCTGCCGGGCGCGGGCGAAGGCCTCACGGCTGCGGCCGCGGCGGGCGGCGGTGACGGTGGACGGATGGCGGGCTGGTGTCATTTGGGCTCGGGAGGAGGGGCGGAGTCGGCCAAAAGCCGCTTCGTGCGGGTCACGATCTCGACCATGTGCGGCCGCTCCCCGTAGATCTCGACGATGCTCTCGAGGAGTTCGGTGCGCCTGGCCACGAGCGGCTGCCGCCTGGCGGGATCGGCGGCGGCCGCCGCCGCGGCGAGTGCTGCCGCCTGATCGAGCGTCGCCGTCGCTCGGGCCGTGTCTTCGGCCTGCTCGCGGGCGACGAGCGGCCGCAGCCGATCGAGCTGGCGGCGGGCCAGCGCGAGCCACAGGTCGTGATCGGCGGCGGGCATCTGCGGGTCGCCTGCATGACCGTGCACGGCCACGAGCGCCTCGAGGAGCGCGGCGCAGGCCGCGGGGCTTTCCGGCTCGCGTTCGAGCGCCGCGCGATAATCCCGCTCGATCGGCGGCAGCGGCCGGCCGCCGAGTGGTCGGCGGCGGGCCCGTCGTTCGAGGGCGTCGAGCTGGAGGGTGCGGTCGAGTTCCTCCACCTCCGCCGCCCGCGGGTCGGCGGCATGCCGGTGCAGGAACAGGCCGATCAGCGCTCCCGCGTCGCGAAGATCGGCCTGCTCGTCGGCCGCGATCGCCATGATCCGCGTGTGCAGTTCGTCCGCCGTCGGCTGGCGGAACAGCAGCGAGGCCCCGGCTACGACCAGCCCGCCGATCACCGCCGCCGCGAGGCCCCGCACGAGCCACTCCCTGCGCTGTGCCCGCACGACTTCGACGCGGGTGGCCCGATGGAGATCCTCCAGCGTGGTGAAGCGATTTCGGGACCGGTGGTCGTCAGCAGGGCCGGAGCCATTCGGCTCCGTGAGCTGATGGGCGCGGCCGTCGCCGCTGGTCGGCTGGGTGCCGCCGCCGGCCTCGGTGACCGCGTCTGGTGCCACCCGTCTCCCCGTGGCCGCGGATGGAATAACGAGGGGGCCCTGCGGGTGGGCATCGGGTTCGATCGCCTGTGTGGCCGCATAGTGGTCGATGGAGGCCGCGGGCGGGGCGTCGGAAAGCCGTGCGGCGACGTCGGCTGGCAGCCGCGTGGCGTCGATCGCGGAGAGCAGCCGTCCCAGGGCCAGGGCGCTCGCGGGCCGGTGTGCGGGCTGTTTCGCGAGCAGCCGAGCGATCAGCTCGTCGAGCTCGGGCGCGATGTTGGGAACGAGCGTGGACACCCTGGGGGCCGGCTCCGTCCGCTGCCGGTCAATCACTTCGGCCACGTGGCTGCCCTGAAAAGGCGGTCTGCCGACGAGCATCGAGAACATCACCAGCCCGAGGGCGTAGAGATCTGCCCGATGGTCCACGGAGCCGCCTGCGGCCTGCTCGGGCGCCATGTACTCGGCGGTGCCGATGATCGTGCCTGCCTGTGTGTGGCCGGCGTCGCCGAAGAGCCGGGCGATGCCGAAGTCGGCCAGCTTCACGGTCACGCCGTCGGCCGGCTGATCGGGAAAGAGCAGGTTGGCGGGCTTGATGTCGCGGTGCACGACGCCATGGTCGTGCGCGCTCTTGAGGGCCCGAGTGATCTCGAGCGCCAGGCCGATCGTCTCGGCACAGCTGAATCGGCGGCCCGCCCGGATGATCTGCTCGAGCGTGCGGCCGCGGACGAGTTCCATCGCGTAGTACGGCTGGCCATCCTCCTCGCCGAAGGCCAACAGCCGCACGATGCCCGGATGAGACAGGCTCTTCAGCGTGTCGATCTCCACGGCGAACCGGCGGCGGAGCGTGGCATCGTCGCCCACATGGCCGGCCAGCATCTTCACCGCCACGAGCTGGCCGGTGGCCGGGTCTTCCGCCTCGTAGACGGCTCCCATGCCGCCGCGGCCGAGCCGGGAACGGATCGTGTAGGGGCCTAGCTGAGTCGGATCCATTGCCGGAGTGTATCCTGCCGCCATGCACACCACCCAGCCGACGCTCCTCCTGCCCCGTTCCACGAATCAGGCCCGTGGCCTGGCCCGGTACTGCCTGGATTTCATCCGTGATCCGCAGCCGATCGGTCCGGGCACGCTCGCCATG
>JBJTIE010000035.1:0-9620 GCA_046094845.1 Planctomycetaceae bacterium
TGCAGGCGGCGATCACGCCCTGCCGATACGAGGCACTGTCATGCTGTCCCAGACCGTCGAATACGCCCTACGGGCCGTCACCTACATGGCCACGGCGCCCAAGGCGCCGCATACCGTCGATCGGATCGCCGAGGCGACGCACGTGCCGGTGGCCTACCTGGCGAAGGTGATGCAGCAACTCGTGCGGGGCCGGATCGTGGCCAGCCGGCGGGGAGTCGGTGGCGGCTTCATGCTCGCCAAGCAGCCCGAGAAGCTCCGGATTCTCGAGGTGGTGCAGGCGGTCGATCCGATCCAGCGGATCACGACCTGCCCGCTCGGCATCGCGTCGCACGGCAAGAAGCTCTGTCCGCTGCACCGGAGACTCGACAACGCGCTCGCCGAGATGGAGCGGGCCTTTTCCACATCGACCCTGGCTGAAGTGCTCGCGGAGCCCTCGCAGAGCATCCCGTTGTGCAGTTTTCCGGGGGTGCCGGCGTGTAGCCCGAACTTACGCCGCCTGCGTGAGGGCGGGTTGTGAATGGGAGGTACTCATGCCGACCGTTGCAGTGCGATGGCTGATGATCCTGCTCGCCGTGGTGCTCGTGACGGCATCGCGGGCCCGGGCCGAGGATGATTTCGAGCGGCCGCCGATCAGCTACAGCGCGACGCAGGCCGACAACGCGATCGAGCGACTGCAGCGGCGGCTCGACGCCGGCGAGGTGCAGCTCGACTGCGACGATCGCTGCGGCTACCTGCGGAGCGTGCTCGACGCGCTCCACGTGCCGCTCTCCAGCCAGACGCTCGTGTTCTCGAAGACGAGCCTCCAGCAGCACCGGATCCGGCCGAGCAATCCGCGGGCCCTCTACTTCAACGACGACGTCTACATCGGCTACGTGCGGTCGGGCGACGTGGTGGAGGTGTCGGTGGCCGATCCGAAGCTCGGCACCGTCTTCTACGCCCTCGACCAGGCACCGGCTGAAACGCCGCGATTCGTGCGTCAGACCGACGACTGCCTGATCTGCCACGGCGGCTCGCAGACCCGCGGGGCGCCCGGCCACGTCGTCCGCTCCGTCTATCCCGACCCCACCGGCCAGCCGCTCTTCTCGGCCGGCTCGTATCGCGTCGATCACACGACGCCTCACCGGCAGCGCTGGGGGGGATGGTATGTGACGGGCCGGCACGGGGATGCCACGCACCTCGGCAACATCACCTACCGGTCGCGGCCCGACGGCGACATGGGAGAGGATCGGTCGGGCCTCAACGTCGCGGACGTGAGCGAGCGGTTCAACAAGGCCGGCTATCTCACGCCGCACAGCGATCTCGTGGCGCTCACCGTGCTGGCCCATCAGGCCCACGGCCACAACGTGCTCACGAAGGCGTCGTTCGACGCCCGCACGGCGCTTCACCGCGAGGACGCGCTCAATCGGGAGCTCAACGAGCCCGCAGGGCACCGGTGGCCGAGCACCAACACCGTGCTCGACGCGGCGGCGAAGTCTCTCGTGGAATGCTTCCTGATGTGCGATGAGGCGCCGCTCGAGGCCCCGATCGCCGGCACGACGAACTTCGCACAGGAGTTTGCGGCCACGGGCCCGCGAGATTCGCAAGGGCGGTCGCTGCGGCAGCTCGATCTCCAGACGCGGCTCTTCCGGCACCCGTGCAGCTTCCTCATCTACACGGCGAGCTTCGACGCCCTGCCGGACGAGTTGCGAGAGCGGTTCTGGAAACGGATGAACGCGGTGCTGGGCGGCAGCGACACGAGCGAGACGTTCGCCCATCTGTCGGCCGACGACCGCGCCGCGATCCGCGGCATCCTGGCGGCCACGAAGCCGGGCGCCCCGCTGTAGCCGCGGAGTGGTACTCTGCGAAGTGTGGCCGTGTGCAGACTGCCAGTCTGCACCTACAAGTGGGGGCATCCGAGCCTGTAGCCGCGGAGTGGTTCTCTGTGGAATGCGGTGGTGTGCAGACAAACAGTCTGCACCTACAGGGGTGGCGGCGGCGAGATCGCTGACAAATCGCTTGACCTTCGCGAGCATCTCGCTCTTCTCTTTCGCCGCCGACTCGGCGACGAGCCGCACGAGCGCCGAGCCCACGATCACGCCGTCGGCGACGGCGGCCACCGCCCGCACCTGCTCGGGCGACGAGATGCCGAAGCCCACCACGATCGGCACGTCGGTCTTCGTGCGGAGCCATGCGATCCGATCGAGCAGCCCGGGGGGAAGGTCGGTGCGGGCTCCGGTCACGCCCGCCACCGACACGCAGTAGAGAAAACCAGTGGACTTTTTTGCGATCGCCTCGGCCCGCTCCGGCGGCGTGGTCGGCGTCACGAGCCGCACGAGGGCGAGACCCGCCGCGCGGCAGGCCGCGTCGAGTTCGTCGCTCTCTTCGAGTGGCAGGTCAGGCACGACGAAGCCGGCCAGGCCGGCGGCTTTCGCATCGGCCACGAACCGGTCGATGCCGCGGCGGAAGATGATCGAATAGCTCACCATCGCCAGGATCGGCATCGTCACCGTCGCCGACGCCTGCTTCGCGATCGAGAATACGCCGTCGAGCGTGATGCCCGCCCCGAGCGCCCGGGTGTATGACGCCTGAATCACGGGGCCGTCGGCAATCGGGTCGCTGTAGGGCACGCCAAGTTCGCAGAGCGTCGCACCGGCCCGGTCGACCGCTTCGAGTACGGATACGGTCGTCGCCAGATCGGGATCGCCGGCCGTGACGAACGGTGCGAGCGCCTTGCGTCCGGCGGCCCGAGCGGCCGCGAACGCTGCCTCGAGCTTCGCGATCGGCGTCGCGTTTTGAGTGACTGCTGTCATCGTGCCCCCCCGCTCCCGTCGGCGGCCAGTCCACGGAGCCGGGCGATCTCGGCGGCATCCTTGTCGCCCCGGCCGGAGAGGCAGACGACGAGGATCTCGCTCGGTGGCCGCTTCGCTGCCTCGTTCGCCGCCCAGGCGAGGGCATGCGAGGTTTCGAGCGCCGGCAGCACGCCTTCACGCTGTGCGACGAGGTCGAAGGCGTCGAGCGCCTCGCCGTCGGTCACGCTCGTGTATTCGACGCGGCCCGTGTCGTGCCAGTAGGCATGCTCGGGGCCCACGCCGGGATAGTCGAGGCCGGCCGACACCGAGTGCACGTCGGCCGTCTGGCCATCGTGATCCTGGAGCACGTAGCTCAACGAACCGTGCAGGATGCCCGGGCTGCCGTAGCTCAAACTCGCGGCATGGTCACCCGGCTTGCCGGAGCGGCCCCCCGCCTCGACGCCCACGAGCCGCACCTCGGGATGATCAACGAACGGATAGAACATGCCCGCGGCATTGCTGCCACCGCCGACGCAGGCCACGACCATGTCGGGCAGCCGGCCGAGTTGCCGCCGGCACTGCTCCACCGTTTCGCGGCCGATCACGCTCTGGAAGTCACGGACGATCCGCGGGAACGGATGCGGGCCCACGACCGACCCAATGATGTAGTGCGTCGTCTCGACCGATCCCATCCAATCGCGCATCGCCTCGTTGATCGCGTCGCGGAGCGTGCGCGAGCCGCTCTCGACCGGTCGCACCTCGGCCCCCATGAACCGCATGTTGCGGACGTTGGGCGCCTGCCGGCGAACGTCTTCGGCTCCCATGTAGACCACGCATTCGAGGCCGAACCGGGCGCATGCCGTGGCCGTGGCCACGCCGTGCTGGCCGGCGCCGGTCTCGGCGATGATCCGCCGCTTGCCCATCCGGATCGCGAGCAGCCCTTGGCCGAGCGTGTTGTTGATCTTGTGGGCCCCGGTGTGGCTCAGATCCTCCCGCTTGAAATAGATCTGGGCGCCGCCGGCATCCTCCGTGAGTCGCTTGGCGAAGAGCAGGGGAGTGGGACGGCCGACGAAGGCGGAGAGCAGGGCGTCGAGCTCGGCATGAAACGCCGGGTCGGCCTGGGCTTGCGCATACTCCCGTTCCAGCTGGTCGAGCGCGGCGGAAAGTGTTTCCGGCACGTAGCGGCCGCCAAACCTGCCGAAACGCCCGAGGGCATCGGGAACGCTCGAAACCGCCGCTGCGGCTGGCATAGGACAAAATCCTGGGGTCGGGGGGTGCGTACTCAACCGGACGCCCCGATTGTAGCCTGAGCCCTTCGACCCACCATCCGGACCACGTGCGATGCCCGAACTCCCCGAAGTCGAGACGATGTGCCGCGGCCTGGACTGCGCCGTCGGTGGACGGATCATCGCGGCCGAGTTTCCGCGCAGCCGCGAGCGGCCGCTCGCGATCAGCCCAGCGCCTGCGCCCCTCGGCCGGCGGATCACCGGCCGCACGCTTGCGGCCGTGCGCCGGCGGGGCAAGCGGGTGGTGCTTGAACTGGCAGGCGACGACCGGTCGGCCGACTCGCTCTGGCTGGCGATCGAGCCGCGGATGACCGGCCTGATGCTCGTCGCGCAACCGCCGTCGCCGGAGCACGTGCGGCTCGTGCTCGAACTCGATCACGGCCGACGCGACCGCCCGCAGCGGGTGCTGTTTTGGGATCGGCGGGGGCTCGGCACGATCACGCTCTACGATCGGGCCGGGCTCGACGCCGCCTGCGGTGCCAAGAAGCTCGGCCCCGATGGCCTCGAGGTAACGGGCATCGATCTCGCTGCGCGGCTCGGCCGGTCGCGGCGGGCGGTGAAGCCGGCGCTTCTCGATCAACGGGCGGTCGCCGGCATCGGCAACATCTATGCGGCCGAGATCTTGTTTCGCGTGGGCATCGACCCGCGGTCGCTCTGCCACCGGTTGCCGGCCGAGGCCTGGGAGCGGATCGCGTCGGCCGCGCGGAGCGTGCTCGCCGAGGCGGTGCGGTTCGAGGGTTCGTCGATCGGTGATGAGACCTACCGCACGGCCGACAACCGCGTGGGCAGGTTCCAGCATCGGCATCGCGTCTACGGCCGCGTTGATCAGCCATGCCTCACGTGCGGCCAATCCATCGTGCGGATCGTGCAAGCCCAGCGGGCCACGTTTTTCTGCCCACGATGCCAGACACGTCCGGGTTCGCGACGGTCGGGTTCGCGGCGGCCGTAGTCCGCAAGCTCCGCATGCGGTTGGAGGTATGAAAGCCGGGAAGTCCGGCTACTCCGACGCACGTTCGCCTACCGTCGCTCGAGTAGCTCGGTTCTGTGGTGTTTCCACCGTGGGCCGCACACGGAGTGTGCGGACTACGGCGCTCCGCCGACCCTCGGCACTGAGTGTGCGTCTGGAGTACAGAGCAGGTACGATGGGTGAAAGAACGAACGAGCCGCAGGAGATCATCGCATGGCCACATCATCCGTTCCGCTCTCCCGTCGTCGTCTAATGCAGGGGGCCGCGGCCTGTGCCGGGATGCTTGCGAGCCGCGGCATGAATGCCGCCGTCGCCGACACGGCGGCTGGTGGGGCGGGCATGGCCGAGACGCTCGCGGGCCGGCTCCATGCGTCGCTCACGCCTGCCCAGCGGACGAAGGTCTGCTTCCCGTGGGACTACCGCCATCCGAAATTCGGCCTGCTGCGAACCCGCGTGGGCAACAACTGGAATGCCACCGAGCCCGCCGTGAAGAGCGACTTCTTCACGAAGGACCAGCAGCAGCTCGTCCGCGAGATCTTCGAGAGCCTGATCGAGCCGGACTGGCATGCGCGGTTCGACAAGCAACTGGAAGACGACACCGGCGGCTTCGGCCACGAGCAGTCGATCGCGCTCATCGGTGAGCCCGGCAGCGGCACGTTCCAGTTCCTGCTCACGGGCCGCCACATGACGCTCCGCTGCGATGGCGACTCGGCCGAGCACGTCGCCTTCGGCGGGCCGATCTTCTACGGCCATGATGCCGGCGGCTTCAACGAGGAGAAGGACCACCCGGGCAACGTGTTCTGGCCCCAGGCGGTCGCGGCCAATGGCGTCTATGCCATGCTCGACGGCCGGCAGCGGGCCCTGGCCCTCGTTGACGGACTGCCGAAGGAGACGGCGATCGGGTTTCGGGGCGCGAATTCCGTGGCCGGGATCCCAGTCTCCGAACTGTCGCCCGACCAGCGGGCTGAACTGGAGCGGGTGCTCGGGATTCTCCTGGAGCCCTATCGCACCGCCGATCGCGACGAGGTGCGTGGCTGTCTGGCGAAGCAGGGGGGGCTCGACCGTTGCCGGCTCGCGTTTTCCAAGCAGGGCGACATCGGCAACGACGGTGTGTGGGACAACTGGCGGCTCGAAGGGCCGGCGTTCGTCTGGCACTTCCGCGGCGCCCCGCACGTGCATGTGTGGGTGAACATCGCCGACGCGCCCGAGATCCCCACCAACGCCTAGAGCCCGCTGCGCCTGATTCATGACAGACGTCTGCATCATCGGCGGCGGTATCATCGGCCTCTCGATCGCCCGCGAACTCGCCGGCCGCGGGCTGTCGGTGCGGGTGCTCGCCCGTGAGCCTGCCCGCCAGACCGCGTCGTGGGCCGCCGCAGGCATCTTTCCGCCGGCGCCGCGGTATGCCGGCGCACCGCCGGGCGACCTGCTCACGGCCTGGAGCGACGAGCTGCATCGGCAATGGGCCCGCGACCTGCTCGACGAGACCGGCATCGACAACGGCCTGCGCGAGTGCGGCGGCCTGCACGTCGCCGTCGATGACGACCAGCTCATGCAGCTCCGCGCGGCGGCCGCGGTCTGGGGGGCACAGGGCACGCGGTGCGAGGTGCTCGACGCGGCGGGCATCGCTGCCCTCGAACCCGCGCTGGTCGGCGCCGTCAGCCGCGGGCGGCTCATCGGCGGCTTCCACCTGCCCGCGGAGATGCAGATCCGGCCCCCACGCCACCTGGAGGCATTGGAGCGGTCGTGTCTCACGCGAGGCGCCACGATCGAGACGGGCGTCACGGTTCGTGACCTCGAGATCCGCGGCGGGCGGGTGCGGTCGGTGGCGGCAGAGCAGGAGGGTCACGCGACAGCGGTGCACGCGGAGCATTACGTGCTGGCCGCCGGCGCCTGGTCGGGGTCGCTCGCCGAGCGGCTCGGGCTTCTGCTCATGACGCGACCGATCCGCGGCCAGATCGCCCTGCTGCGGTTTCCCGTCCAGAGACTCCGCCGGGTCGTGAACCGCGGGCTCGGCTACCTGGTGCCACGGGACGACGGCCGACTGCTGGTCGGCTCCACGCTGGAGGACGCCGGCTTCGCAGCCACGACCACGCCCGAGGCAATCAACGGCTTGCTCGTGATGGTGCGGGATCTGCTCGGCGCCACTGACGGCGCCACGCTGGAGCAGTCGTGGGCCGGCCTGCGGCCCGCCTCAATCGACGGCCAGCCCACGATCGGCCGGCCGCCGGCCTGCGACAACGCAGTCGTCGCCACCGGGCATTTCCGCGCAGGACTTCATCAGTCCACAGGCACGGCCGTGCTCGTGGCCGATCTGATCACCGGGCGGCCGGCCGCACTCGACCTCTCGCCGTTCGCCCCCGATCGTGTGCCCGGCAGCACGGACGTCGTCGGCGAGTATCTGGCTCGGGCGGCTGCAGAAAAGGCCTGACAGGGATCACCCGACCCTGCATCACCCGACTCGGAGAAGTTCCTTGAGCCGCGCCGCCGCCGTACGGCCGATGGGCAGCGGGCCTGGCACATCCGTGAAGAACAGGAGCGTTTGGTCGCGCGACTGCCACTGCGTGGACTTGATCGCCGGCAGCTGCACGACGAGCGACCGGCTGACCCGCTGAAACGCCGTGGCAGGCAGCAGCTTCTCCCACTCGGCCATCGTTCTCCGCACGAGCCGCGACCGCCGGCCACGGGCCTGCACCCGCGAGTAGTTCTTGACAGCCTCGACCCAGACGATGTCGGCGTACGGCACCACGTCGATCGAATGACCTCGTTTGCCGGAGAGCGTGACCGTGTCTGCCGTGTCGGCCGAGGCGTCACCCGCTTCGTCGCCCCACTCGCCGGCCTCGTCTCCTTCTTCCTCGGTCGCGGAGCCCGCCGGCTCCAGTGCGGCATCCAGTCGGTCGAGTGTGATCGCAAGCCGGTCCCTGTCGACCGGCTTGAGGATGTAGTCAACGGCCCCCTCCCGGAAGGCTTGGATCGCGTAATCCTCGTGTGCCGTCACGAACACGACCTTCGTGCGGGGGGACAGGTGGCCGGCGAGATCGATCCCGAGGCGTCCCGGCATGTTGATGTCGAGAAACACCACGTCCACGGAACGGCCGGCCAGAAACCGTTCTGCGTCGTCGGCGGTGGCGGCGGTGCCGACGATATCGACGGCGTCGAATGCCTCGAGCAGCGACGCCAGTCGTTCGATCGCCTTGGGTTCGTCGTCAACGAGCAGTGCGGTGATCATGCTGTGGTGTGTTCCATCGTCGTGGCGGTTGCGTCGATTCCCTCGGGCGGGTGGTGGGCGGCGGGCATGCGGATTCGGACCCGCACCCAGCCATCGGCTTCGGTGTGAGTCAGCGTGGCGGAAGGGCCCACGACGAGCTTGAGCCGGCGGGCCAGTGACGAGAGGCCCGTGCCGGTGGACTGACGCAGCACGGCCGGCGCCCAGCGGCCCGAGTTGGCCACCTCGACGACCAGCCAGTCGGCCTCGCGATGGGCCGAGACGACCACCTGCACGGGCCGATTCCCTGATGCGATGCCGTATTTGATCGCGTTTTCCACCAGCGGCTGGATCATGACCGGGGGCACCGGCACTCGACGCACATCGGTGTCGCATTCAATCCGTGTCGCCAGCGCGTCGCCGAACCGGGCGGACTGCACGGTGAGATATTCTTCCAGCGCATCGATCTCACGGGCCAGCGGCTCGAGCGCGGCGGCCGGCCGCAGCAGAAAACGCAGGTAGTTTGCCAGCGCCTGCGTGACGGTGTCTATGGCCTCTGGATCGTCGCGGCAGGCCATGACCGTGTTGAGTGCGTTGAACAGAAAATGCGGGCTGATCTGGGCCTGGAGTCGATCGAGTTCGTTGCGTAGCGCCAGAGACTCGGCCTCCATCGCCCGAAATTCGGCCGAGTTCCGCTCGCGGATGAGCTGGTATCCGAAATAGAGGGCGCACCAGTTGGCGAGCAGTGTGAGATTGATCGCCAGGCGGGCGATCAACTCGAGCTTGCCCAGGCCGGCCGGCCCAGGCATGAGGAGCCAATCGAGGCCGGCCAAGAGCAGCGTGATCACGACGGCCGACGAGATTGCACCGCCCGCGACGAGGCCGATCTTCGACACGTTGAGCCTGGCCAGCACGACGGGCTGCTTCGACAGCCACCGCATGGCGGCCGTGGCCAGAAAGCAGAGCCCGATCCGCCCGGCAAGAAATGGCCACGAATGAGGGGTCACCGGCCGGCAGACGGCGCTGACGACGAGCGAGGCAGCGAAGGCGATCGACCAGAACGCCGCGTGGCAGAGCCAGAACGCGAGTTCACCGCGGCTGCCGGCGGACGCGGGAAGGGCTTCGACAAGCCTGCTGGTGCGGTCGGAACTCAAGCGATGTTCGTCAGAGAAGGTGAGGTCGCCCGGCACTCGCCAGACACAGCGACCGACTCGACTCTACCGCATCACGTCGGCGCTGGGAACCATTCGGCCGGATGTGCCGCTGGTCATCCGTCCGTCCTGTAGCCGCAGAGTGGTACTCTGCGATCGGCGGCGGTGTGCAGACTGCCAGTCTGCACCTACATGCCTGACGTGCGCAACCTGTAGCCGCAGAGTGGTACTCTGCGATCGGCG
>JBJTIE010000036.1:0-4819 GCA_046094845.1 Planctomycetaceae bacterium
CGCCGGCGGTCGAACTGCGGGACGACGTCGACTACGCCCCGATCCCGCCGCAGCTTCTCCTCGGCCAGCACTTCTCCGCGATCGCGGCGGCCGGCCCGCTGCCGATGATCACGAGGTTCTCGACGGTCCCTGCTGGCATCTCTTCCCTCCTGGCGTCTCGCTTCCGCCGGGCCGGTCGGATCGACGGCCCCCGGCGGAACCGGCATGATGTACACGTTCGGGCTGCCGTGGGAAACCCTCGGGCCGCCGCCCCCCCGAAAACCGCCCGGAACCCCGTGATGAGCCTGCTCACCGTCCTCGTGCCCGCCGCCCTGGCCCTGACCGTGGCCTACCTCACCTACGGCCGCCTCCTGGCCCGGCTCTTCCAGCTCGACGACGAGACGCCCACGCCGGCGGTCGAACTGCGGGACGACGTCGACTACGCCCCGATCCCGCCGCAGCTTCTCCTCGGCCAGCACTTCTCCGCGATCGCGGCGGCCGGCCCGATCGTGGGGCCGATCCTCGCGGGCGTGGCCTTCGGCTGGCTGCCGGCCCTGCTCTGGATCCTGCTGGGCAGCATCTTCATCGGCGGGGTGCACGACTTCGCGGCGGTCGTGGCCTCGATCCGCCACAAGGCCCGCTCGATCGCCGAGGTCGTCCGCGACCACATGAGCCACCGCAGCTACGTGCTGTTTCTGGCCTTCGTCTGGATCGCGCTGGTCTACATCATCGTCGCCTTCACCGACATCACGGCCTCGAGCTTCATCGGCCGCCAGACCCTCGAGAACGGCGAGACGGTGTCGGGCGGCGGCATCGCCACGTCGAGCCTGCTCTACCTCGTGCTGCCGCTCATCATGGGCCTCTGCATGCGATATGCCCGGATGCCGCTCTGGCTCGCCACGGCGATCTTCCTGCCGCTCGTGGGCCTCGCCATCTGGGGCGGCCAGCGGATTCCTCTGGACCTCGGCGCGGCCCTCGGCACCAGCGACGCCACCGCCCAGAAGCTCTGGGGCGTGCTCCTGCTCGGCTACTGCCTCGTGGCGGCGATGGTGCCGATGTGGCTGCTCCTGCAGCCCCGCGGCCATCTCGGCGGCTGCTTCCTCTATGTGGCGCTCGCGGGGGCGGCCGTCGGCCTCATCGTGAGCGACCAGCTCGTGGCCGGCGACGCGATGATCCGCTATCCCGCCTTCACGGCCTGGCAGACGCAGCGGGCGGGCGATCTCTTTCCGATGCTCTTCATCACGATCGCCTGCGGCGCCTGCTCCGGGTTCCATTCGCTGATTGCCTCGGGCACCACGAGCAAGCAATTGCGCCGTGAGACCGACGCTCGCCCCATCGGCTATGGCACGATGCTGCTCGAGGGCATGGTGGCGGTGGTGAGCCTGTGCTGCGTGATGGTGCTCGCCGGCGACGACCCGCGGGCCGGCCAGCCGCCGAACTTCGTCTATGCCCTCGGCATGGGCCGGTTCCTCGAGATCCTCGGCGTGCCGGCGACGGTCGGCGTCTCGTTCGCCCTCATGGCCTTCACGACGTTCGTCTACGACACGCTCGACGTCTGCACCCGGCTCGGCCGCTACATCATCCAGGAGCTGACTGGGCTCACGGGCCGGGCCGGCGGCTGGCTCGGCACGACGCTCACGGCGGGGGTGCCGCTCATCTTTCTGCTCCGGCCGCAGCTCGACGGCAACGGCGTACCCGTGCCCGCCTGGAAGATGTTCTGGAGCCTGTTTGGGGCGAGCAACCAGCTGCTCGCCGCCCTCACGCTCCTGGGGGTGACGGTCTGGCTCTGGCGGACGCGGCGGGCCGCCTGGGTCTGGCTCGTCACGGGCCTCCCCACGGCGTTCATGTATGTGATGAGCACCTGGGCCTTGGCCGCGATGACGCTGCCGAAGTTCCGCACGCCGTCCGGATTCGCCCTGCCCGCCGATCCAGTGCCGTGGGCGGGCGTCGTGCTGCTCGCACTCGCGGCCGTGATGCTCGTCGAGGCGATCCGCGCGATCGCAACGCCCGTTGGCCCGTCACGCAGTGCCGTCTAGCCCGGTGCGGAGCGACGGGCCTCCGGGCGTCACTCGGCGCCGACGAAGGCCTCTTCGCCGATCGGCCGCCCGAACTGATCGCGGGCCACCGGCGTGAACCACCGCGGCAGGATCGGCAGGCCGGCGTCCTTCCAGATCTGCTCCAGTCGGTCGCCAGCGAGCTTCACGATCTTCTCGCGGCCGCGGCCGGCGAGCGTCGATCGGTCGGCCCACGGCGTGACCGGGCCCTCGAAGCCAGCGGCATTGGCCTGCGACAGGATCGCCGCTGCGTTGATCGCGCCGGTCTCGCCCGGCATCAGCCGCTGCTGGTGGGTGAGGCTCGCCCCGGGCGTCTCGCGCGGCGCGTCGGAGAGCCGCACCTCGACGAGCTTGCCGGCGGGGATCGTGCCGATGATGTCGGGCGACTCGCCCGTCACGTGCAGCGCCCAGGCATCGACGACGGCACCGACCCGTTCGTGGGCCACCGCCACGAGGCCGATCAGGCCTTCGTAGGTGTGGATGAACTGGAATGCCTTGCCCTCGCGAGCCTCGGCCTCGGGCTGGATCGTCAGGCCGAGCATGATGCCACGGGGGGCGAGCAGATCGCCGATCTCGTGCAACCGCGTGCGATGCAGCTCGAAGAAGTCCTTGAACGAGTGCTCGTCGGAGGCCGGGGCGAGCGTGGCGACGGCGCGGAAAGCCTCGGTGGCCTCGGCGAGCTCGAGCCGCGCGGGCAGAGCCTTCAGATCCTCGGCGAACGTGGCGTCGTCGGCCGTGAGGTGCACCGGCAGCTGGAACATGCCGCTCTTGAGCCGGGCGCTCACCATCAGCCGCCGCGCATGGGCCACGCCGTAGACCTCGGCCTGCTGCTGAAAGTCGATGATGTCGATGTCCATGCCGTCGAAGCCGAACGAGAGGGCGAGCTCGATCAGTTCGCTGGGACGACCGGAAAGGGGCAGGCCGACGGTGCTAAGGTTGCGGAACATCCGGCGAGAATCTCCTGATACGGTGGTTTGGGAGCCCCGAAGTATGCCCGACCGCCCCCCGCAATAAAAGCCCTCCGGGCGGTACCATACCCGGCATGACGATCCTTGAAGCCGTCGTGCTGGGCGTGGTGCAGGGGCTCACGGAGTTTCTGCCGATCTCCAGCACCGCCCACCTCCGCATCGTGCCGGCCCTGCTCGGCTGGGCCGACCCCGGCGCGGCCTATTCCGCCGTGATTCAGTGCGGCACGCTCGCGGCCGTGATCGTGGCCCTCCGCCGCGACATCGCGAGCCTCGTCCTGGGCTTCCTCGCCGGCCTCCACTCGGGCCGGCCGCTGGCCACGCCCGAATCCCGCGCGGCGGTGATGATCGCCCTCGGCACGCTGCCGATCGTGGCCGTCGGTTTCGGGGCCCGGCATCTGATCCGCAGCGAGGCCCGGCGGCTGGAGGTCGTCACGGCGGCCCTCCTCGCCGCCACGGCGATCATGGCGCTGGCCGAACTGGTGACGGCCCGGCGGGTGCGGCGTGGCCACGCGGGCCGCGACGGCCTGGAGCGGATGACCTTCCGCGACGGCCTCACGATGGGGCTCGCGCAGGTGCTCGCCCTCGTGCCGGGCACGTCGCGAAGCGGCGTCACGATCTCCTCGGGCATGCTCACCGGCCTCGACCGCCGCACGGCGGCACGATTTTCATTCCTGCTCTCCCTTCCCGCGATCGGTGCCGCCGGCCTGCTCGAAGCCTGGCAGCAACGGGCCGAGATCTTCGGTTCGACGGAGGCGATGACGATGGCGGTGGTCGGCACGCTCTGCGCGGCCGTGGTCGGCTACGCCTCGATCCGCTGGCTCCTCACGCTCCTCACGAGCCACACGCTCTGGCCCTTCATCATCTACCGCATCGGCCTTGCAGCGGTGCTCATCTGGGCGCTGACGGCGGGACGCGTGACCGGGCTGGCGCCGGCCTGACCATGCGCGACTCGACCTCCACGCCTGCCGCATCGCCCGCTGCCGACGACGTCGTCCGGAAGCCGTTTCCGTGGCTGTTGCTCGGCTGGGCACTGCCGCTGCTGACCGCCACGCTCGGGGGCTTCTGTGGCGACTGGCACTGGGGGCTCGATCTCGTGAGCCACTTTCGCTGGTACTACCTGTTCGCCGCCGCGGTCGGACTGCTCGTCGCCTTCGTCCGCTTCGCCGGCCGCGGCACCCGCATCACGCTCGCGCTGGCCCTCGTGATCAACGCCTGGACGATGCTCCCCTACTGGATTCCCGCCGGGGGCCCGGCTGCCGGCGGGTCCGCCGAGCCGGTGTCGGTGATCTCGCTCAACGTGCTGCGGTTTCACACGAACACAGCCCCGACGATCGACTATCTCCGCGGCCGCGCGGCCGACGTGGTCGCGGTGCTCGAGGTCAGCCCGGAATGGGGGCAGGCCCTCGAGACACTAGCCGACATCTACCCCCACCGCCGCATCGAACCGCGGCTCGACAACTTCGGCATCGCCCTGCTCTCGCGGTGGCCGCTCATCGAGCCGCAGATCGTCGATTTCGGCGACACGGGCTATCCGAGCCTCGTGGCCGACATCGATCGGCCGGCAGGCCGCTTCCGCTGCATCGCCACGCACCCCTATCCCCCCTACAGCCGGACGAGCAGCCAGATGCTCGTCCGCAGCCTGCATGCCACCGCCGCGGCGGCTTCTCGCTCGCCCGTACCCTGCATCGTGGCCGGGGACTTCAACGCCACGCCCTGGTCGGCGGGCTTCCGCGCGTTCGTCGCCGGCAGCGGCCTCCGCGACACGGCCCTCGGCCGTGGCGTGCAGTCGAGCTGGAACGCCCGCAGGCTGTTCGTGCG
>JBJTIE010000037.1:0-6254 GCA_046094845.1 Planctomycetaceae bacterium
GGAAACACCGTGCTGGAAAGCTGATTCCGCCAGCCCGGCAGAAAGCCGTTCGTGTCGTTGTAATGAATGGCCGCGAACGCGAGCTGATACTGATTGTTGGAGCACGTGGTCCGTCGGCCTGCCTCGCGGGCGGCCTGAACGGCCGGCAACAGCAGGCCCATCAGCACGCCGATGATCCCGATGACCACCAGCAATTCGACCAGCGTAAAACCCGAGCGAGGCCTGACACGAGGACGAGACACGAGATTGCTCCCCAGAAAGAGATGTGGACTCACTTGATTGTCGAAACGTCTTCTCAATTCGGAAACGCCTGCCGCACGGTCGTCTGCCGCACCTGCCGACTCACCGGATCATAGCAGCGAATCCGCACCTCGATGGCCGTCAGCGGCGTGGCGTAGGGCGGGGCGGTCTCCGTCTCGCCCGGGTCGTCCGGCAGGCCGTCGGCGGGTGATGAATCGTCAACGCCGTTGGTCCCTTCGTCGGCACCGTTGAGAGGAATTGATTCGTCGATCCCGTTGGACTCGTAGGCCGTGCTCCACGTGTCGTAGGTGCAAGCCAGCGCAGGACTGGCCTTGGCGGCCGCACCGCTGGACAGCAGCGTTCCGCCCCCCTGCCGCCCGAGATCGACGAAGGCTCCCTTCGTCAATGAATCGGCGCCTGTCGCATAGCCGGGATCGCCTGGATAGAGAATCGCACCCGAGCCCGTACGGATCGGGATGGCGGGATCGAACACCCGCACGTCGAAGGCCAGCACGTTGGTCAGGACCACGTCCTCCCCTTCGCGGCCGCTGGCGGCATCGAACGTCACCCCGGGACTGGCCACCGAAAAGGCGACGTTCCAGGCCCCGTGCAGGAACCGATTCTCCCGCAACGTGAGGTCCCCCAGCGTGTTGGGCACGAACACGCCGCCCCCCACCGGCCGCAGCGACATGTCGTAGCTGGTCAGGAGGTCGGGCATCGTGCCCGCGATCTGATTGGTGGCGGCGCTTCCAGGATTATGGAAGGGGGCCACCCCCACGTAGCCCTCCACGAGCAACTGCCGCCGATAGAGCGTGTGGAGCGTAAGGCCGGCCACCGTCTGGGCGGCGGCCGGCGATGGCCGACAGAACCAGGCCACCTCGGCGGTCGAGGATTCGATCCGGCGATCGATCCCGCTCACCACGTACCGCCCCTGAAATGGCGGCCCCGCCGACTGGGTCGTGAACAGGAGGACGTCGTCCACGTCGGCGAGGAGCGACGTCGCGGTGGCGTCCACATCGCGGAGCGGACCCTCGATCAGCTCGAAGTAGCCCTGATTGCCGTCGGGGCTCAACGGCGGCCGCAGGGGAGCGGTGATGCCGGCCAGATCGCGCCGCAGGCGGGTCGTCGTCGTCCGCATGCGGCTCGTCATATCGACGATCGACTGCGACGTGGATGCCGCGTTGCCGAACGTGCCGAAGAGCGTGGCAACGGCGGCCATGACGATCATCGCGATCGTCGATGCCACCAGGAGCTCCACGAGGCTGAAGCCCCGGGGCGACGACGGCGAGTCGCTCGTGCGTGCCGATATGGAGTGGTGATGAGTGGTCATGGGCGGGGCGTCAGTCGAGATATCGTTTCAGGCGGATGCAGTCGCGGACGTTCCAGTCCTGCCCGGGCACGTAGCCCACCGGGATGGAGCGGTCGATGATCGCAAACAGCCGCTTCGTCACCGGCGGACCTGCATTCGGCGAATCGTCGGTGATCCGCACCGTCACCCAGACGGCGAAGACGTTGGACCGCACCGTGGCCGTGTTGGCCAGCCGAATCGGCAGGCTGGCGGCCAGGAAGGGATTGAGGCCCCGCGGATCGGTGGCCGGCAGCGCGGGCATCGACAACTGCGGCATGCCGGAAGTGCTCAACGCCAGCAGCTGCCCGATCGAGCGGGCGGGCGTGCTCGACGTGGGGGTCGCGAAGGGGTTGGCGGGGGCGGAGCCGCCGCTCAATACGTTCCAGACGATCGTGTCGGTCGGTCCCGTACCGCTGACGATCGTGTTGATGTTCACGCGTCCGGGCTCCCGCCACTTCGGCAACGTGTCATGACCCGCCTCGGAAAACCCCAGCGGCGCGATCGATGCGCCCGTGGCCGTGAACGCATTGCCGGCGAATCGCGTGGGCACGTGCGTGGCCTCGAGGATCAGTTCCCCGAGCGTCATCGTGCCGCCCGTCGCCGAACTCGTGAGACCGAATGGAACCGTGATGGCGGTCGTGCTGGTCGCCAACGACAGGAGTGGATAACTGTAATCCGCGAGTACTTGATCCGTGCTCACTCTGCCTGCAGTCGTCCCACTCGCCACGAGGGCAAGTTCCGCCTGGCTGACGAACGGCCGGTTGGGCCAGTGGAACCACGAGACGCGATTCGAGCCCGAGACGTAGGTGCTGAGCGTGGAACTGGTGACGTCCTGCCAAGGACCCTGACGCCAGAATTTCGGCATTTGATCGGCCGGAGAGTCCCCGGCGGCTGGCGGGATGCGAAGCTTTTTCACGATCGCCGCGGCGCCGGCGGGATTGATTATTTTTCTCACCTGGGCGGCATCGACCGCGACGTATGGATTGTCCACGGCATTGCTCCGCCCGGGATCGGCGAGCCGCTCCAGCATGACGGTGCCCGTGACGGTGGTGGTACTGCTTCCCAAGACGAAGCTCGAGCCGATCGTATGGGGCGTGACGCCGCTCCCGATCGTGCACAGCCCGGTCGTCGCCGTGCGGACGCAGAGATAGCCATTGGCGGACACCGGCGCCGCTGCCGTCGAAGTGCTGCTGTAAATGGTCGTCGTCGTCGTCGCCGTCGTCCCGCCGGTTACCACGAACTGGGTGGCCGTCAGTGTGGCTGTCGCGCCCTTGTTGAACCGCACGGCCAGGGTCGGCGCGATTCGCAACTGCCAGGTCGCCGTGGCCCCGGACACCTGGTCGAGGGCGATGGTTGCGCCTCCGAGCGCTGGATCCGGCCGCTCGATGTCGCGTCTCGCCGCGCCGCCGGCGCCCTCGACGACAGCGGTGCGGGACGGACGGTGGAGGTTGACCAACAGTTGATTCGCCGCCGAGCCGAATCCAGTCGTTTGATACGCGGTCGTCTCGGTGATCACGAACTCGGGCCGCTCGGCCCCCCACACCACCGCACGATCTGCGTCGGTGTCCGTCGTAAGCAGGCCGTCCACGTCCCAGCCGTCTGCCAGGTCGGTGTCGTACTCGAAGCCCGTGATCCGCGAGTCTTCATCCCGAAAGTCGAGCACGTTCGCCGCCCACTGGGCGGCCTGCGCGGGGGTGATTCCGCTCGCCGTTCCGGAAAGCGCCATCACGAGCGTGTAGAGATCCTTGCAATACTCATGCTGCTGGGCCAAGGCCTCGGGAGTCGTTCCGCTGGCCACCGGCCGATTGATGTTGAACCGCAGGCCGGCGGCAACCTCCGCCGGGAGCACGTTGCGAGAACTCGTGCCGCTCAACCATGATGACGAGCCCGAGTAGGACAACGCCGGCATCAACGCCGTGTTCGTCATGCGATTCTCGATCAACCGGGCCGCCCCCCCGGTCAGGGCAGGGGTATCCCAGCTCTCCGTCGTGATCATCGCGCGGGCCCGCTGGGCCGCGTCCTCCAAGCCCGCAGCGAGACGCTGCGGCAGCTGGGCCGCGTCGGCGTCGGCCGGTCGCAGAATCCGCTCCAATTCGGCCAGCGTAAACGGGCTGTCGTCGTTCTGATTCGCGGCAGGGGCGGGGCGGCGGGGCATGCCGAACCGGGGCGCCTCGGCGTCGAGCCGGATCTCATAGGGATCGTCGATGGCATCGTTGCTCGTTCCGCTCCACGTCGGATGAAAGAACGTCAGTTGCGGCGTCACGGTGCCCGAGGCGGCAGCCGTCATCGACACCTTCGCGCGGGCCTTGAGATCGGCGAACGAGTTCATCGTGCCGGAGACCGCCGTGCCGGCGACCGTCGTCTCATAGAGAGCCTCCGTGGTCGTCTGGCCGCCCTGCGTGTCATCGCCCGCGATGCCCGGCACGGCGTTCGTTCCCGACCGGCCCACCAGTTCGCCGACGACCGGTGGCTTCCGCCGCTGCGTGTCGGTCGGGGCGGCGGGCGAGAGCGTCGGTGTTCCGAAGCCCAGCAGCGTCGGCCAGATACCCGGCGGAGACGACGTGCCCGCCCCCGTGAACGCCGACGTGCCCCCGGCCGCAGGCAGGGTCGGCAGCCGGTTCGCGCCCGAGAAGAGGAGCGAAGGATCGAGGTCGGCCGGCCCGTAGCCCATGCCGAGCGGGACGCTTGCGCTGGAGCCATACGCGCCGCGATCCCGATCGGCCATGCCGGCTGCGTTCAGGTTGATGCGGCCGTCGAGATCGAGCACCAGATACGACACCTCGAACCGCAGCGTGCCGCCGTTCGGAGAGGGCCGGTCGGCGATCACGGTGCCTGGAATCGAGCCATTCGTGGCCGCCGTGACGGCTCCTGACATCCACACGCCGTCGGGAATGCCGTCATTGTCGTTGTCGGCTCCGCCGGCATAGGCCGAACTGCCGGTCGCACAAAATGAAAGCCGATTGAACGTGCCGCTCATCTGGTTGTTCGCAACGCTCGGCCAGGCCAGCCAGGCATTCTGGTCGTCAGGCGCGTCGTAGGGCTCCGGAGTGCTCGTGCCCGACACCGGCGTGAACTCCCGGCCGTTGATGGCGACGTCGAATGCCTGTGCGGGTGCGGGCAGCACGCGGTTCACGAGCGATGGCATCCGGGACAGGTAGCACGTGCTGCCACTGACGCCCAGAATGCGGAAGCTGGCGATATCGCCGACGTCGCTCGCACGCGGCTTGATCGTCAGAATGCGGCCGTTGAGCTGGGTGGAGGGCGTCGTGCCGGTGAGCGAGAGTGACACTGTGACCACCGGGCCCGTCGTGCCCGATACCACTGAACCGGATCCGTTAATGGCGGTGCCGTATTTGTCGTGCAGCAGATTTTCGTAGGTGCCGCTCACCGCGACCGAGCCGTTCACGGCGGCAGGCGAGCCCCGGAGCAGCGCCAGCAGGGCCTCGTCGAGCGCCGCCCGCGGAATGCCCTCGCTCTGCGCGGCCTGGGTCGTCGCCCGGGCGGCGGCGCGGGCCCGCAGGGCGATCGTAAGCAGAATGGCCCCTGCCCCCATGAACAGGGCCAGCATGAGCAGCACGAGCAGCAGCAGCATGCCGCGGCGGCAGGTTCCGAATGACGGCAGATGGCAAGACGGCTTCACGAACACCCTTTCCCTGAATCTCGGCGCGCCCCTGACATCGTCGGCATGGTGTGCATCGGTGCTCATTCGAGGGTAAACGTCTGCTGCGTGATGCTCTGGATGTTTTCGAATCCGATCACCTGCAGCGTGCCGCCTTGTATGAGCGACGCATATACGCTGTCGGCTTCGCGAAACACGACGTAATACAAGGCCCCCTGCGGCCAGGACGAATTGACCGTGAGCCACACGGGGGCCGCGCTGCCGGATTGCGCGACGGCAAGCACTGGCGCGCAAGGCCCCAGAAAGCGTCTCGAGTCCGTGGCATCGCCTGTCATGCTGAAAACGCCGCCGGCCGAGCCGGTCAGCGACATGCGTTTGATTTCCCCGGGCTTCCGAAACACGGCGATCGTGGCGCGGACCGCCCGCATCGCCGCGGGATCGCTGCCCCACGGATACGGTTCGACCATCGCCCCCCAGCAGGCGCCGCGCCGAAAATCCCGGACGCCATTGGTAAAGACATTGAATAGGGTCGAGCCCGCTCCCGGACTGTACTGAAGCTCATCCTCCAGAAAAAACCCGCGGCCCGCCGTGCCGGACGTGGTGTTGATCCTGGCTTGGAGCTGATCGGAAGCCGACGCCGAGAGCGATACGACCGTCGGCGAACCCGACGTCACGATGGCGCCCGACACGCTTGGCAGCATCTCCCCGAAAACGACCGCGCGGCTGGCGGGCAGATACGCTGCCGAGTCGGCGAGAAACAACCCCCGGAAGGCGAGATCGCGGCACTCGAAGTCGGCGAGCGCTGCGGCGGCTATCGAACTGCCCCTGTCGGTGGCGGCGGCCTCCTGCAGCCGGGCCGTCGCGGCCGGCAGCATGGCCGCGACGCTCGCCAGGCCGATCACCAACACGCCGCAGGCGACCAGCACTTCCAGCAGCGAAAAGCCCCCTTTCGCGCCGGCCTGGCGAGCGTCGCGGCCATGCTGCCGGCCGCGACGGCCCGGCTGCAGGAGGCCGCCGCCACCGACAGGGGCAGTTCGATAGCCGCCG
>JBJTIE010000038.1:0-3590 GCA_046094845.1 Planctomycetaceae bacterium
GGAGCCGCCCCGATGCCGCTACGTCGGCCACTCCCCTGCCTGCTGACATGCGTGGTCATCGCGGCATGCGTTCCGGCGACGGCCGCCGACTGGCCCGACTGGCGCGGCCCGCAGCAAAACCGCCACTACGCCGGGCCGCCGCTCGTCACGTCGTTCGATCCTAAAAAGGGCACGAATGTCGTCTGGAAGAACGACGATGCCGGCGGCATCTCCACGCCCGTGATCATGGGCGGAAAGCTCTTCACGCTCGTGCGGCACAAGCCGGGCACGCAGGAGGAGGCGGAGAAGGTGCTCTGCCTCGACGCCATCACCGGCAAGAAACTCTGGGAAAACGTCTGCAACGTCTATCTCTCCGACGTGCCGGCCGAGCGGGTCGGCTGGTCGGCCGTCATCGCCGATCCCGCGAGCGACACCGTCTTCGCCCACGGCGTGTGCGGCGCGTTCACGGCGATCGACGCGGCGACGGGAAAGACGAAGTGGCAGCGGTCGCTCCACGAGGATTTTGGTTTTCTCTCCACCTATGGCGGCCGGACGAACATCCCCGTCGTGTTCGAGGATCTCGTGATCGCCAGCGCCGTCGTCACGGGCTGGGGCGACACGGCCAGACCGGCCCATCGCTTCCTCGGCATGGACAAGGCGACGGGCGCGGTCCGCTGGATGAACGGCACGAAGGAACTGCCGGAAGACACGACCTACAGCACGCCGTCGCTCGCCGACTTCGGCGGGCAGGCCGCGCTCGTCTTCGGGTCGAGCGACGGCAGCGTCTGGGACTTCCAGCCGCGTACAGGCAAGGCGGTCTGGAATTTCAAGCTCTCGCGCCGCGGGATCAACACGGCGCCGCTCGTGGACGGCGACACCGTGATCATCTCGCAGTCAGAGGAGAATCTCGACAACACGTCGATGGGGTCGGCGACCGTCTTCAAGGCTGCCGGCGCCGGCGACATCACGGCTGCGGCCGCGATCTGGCAGAAGAAGGGCGTCATGGACGGCCGCTCGATGCCGGTCGTACTCGGCGAGCGGGTGTTTTTCATCGACGACGGCGCGAAGGTGTATTCCTTCGACCTGAAGACCGGTACTGCCGTAGGTCGGCCGCAGAAACTGCTCGGCACGATCGTCCGCGGCAGCCCGCTCGTGGCCGATGGCAAACTCTACGTGTGCTCCACGAGCGGCTGGCACGTGCTCGAGCCGACGTCCGACGGCGTGAAATTCGTGAACCGGATGCGGTTCGACGAGGAAGACGAGGTGACGGCCTCACCGATCGCCGCAAACGGCATGCTCTATCTAACGACCGGCGCCCGGCTTTATTGCCTCGGCACACAGGCGCTGCCGGATCAGAGCGGACCTGCCGCGTCTCCTCGGCCGGAAACAGTCTCGGCAGCCACGAAAGAGCCGAAGGGCGCACCGGCGTGGGTGCAGGTGGTGCCGGCCGAGGCCCAGATCGCCGCGGGCGAGACGCTCGCCCTGAAGGTACGGCTCTTCGACGCACCGGGCCGATTCGTGACGGAATCGCCGGCGGAGTTTTCCTGCACCGCGGGAGCCGTCACGATGGACGGCGTCTACACCGCGCCCGCCGGCCAGCATGCCGGCGCGATCGTCACCGCAAAGGTGGGCAGCCTCCAAGGCAAGGCACGCATCCGCTCGATGCCGCCACTCCCATGGACATTCAACTTCGACGAGATCCCGCTCGCCAAGGATCCGAAGACGGGCGTGATGAAGGGGGAGCCGCCGCTGCCCTGGATCGGGATGCGGTATCGGCATGCCGTGCGCGAAGTGGACGGCTCGAAGTGCCTTGTGAAGGTGACGACGATCCCCAAGGGCACCCGCAGCCAGGGCTGGATCGGCCCGATCGGGCTGCATGACTATTCCATCCGCGCCGACTTCCGCGCGCAGGAGACGGGAGTGGGCAAGCCGGGCGATCCAGCCACGCCCTCCGGAAAGTCCGCCGACTCGGATGCCGACGCCTTTCAAAAGGCCTTCGGCAATCCAGCCGCGCTCGAGAAGGCCCGCATGCCCGACATGGGTCTTATTGCGCAGCGCTACACGCTCGACCTGATGGGCGCGGCGCAGCAACTGCAACTGCGATCCTGGCCGCCGCAGGTGGCGACGTATTTCTCCAAGACGATTCCGTTTTCATGGGAGGCGGGCCGCTGGTACGTGATGAAGCTGGAGGCCCGCACCTCCGGCAAGGCGGCGATGCTCCGCGGCAAAGTCTGGCCTCGCGGTGAGCCTGAGCCCGAGGCGTGGACGATCGAGGCCGCGCACGAGGCCGGCAATCTGCAGGGCAGCCCGGGCTTCTTCGGTAACTCGAAGGACTCCGAGATCTACATCGACAATGTGACCGTGGAGGCTGTGAAATGACGACGCCGCGAACGGAAAAGCTGCCAAGTCGTGGGATGAGAGGGGTTGCCCCTACCGGTGAGGCGGCGTTGGCGGCAAGCGAAGGCAGGATGCCGAGAGCGCAGCCGCCATCGAGCGAGCGAAGGACAGGATGTCCGAAGCGAGCGTCCGGCGAGACGGTAGGGGCAACCCCTCGTCGCGTTATGAGTGAGTGTGCCCTTGCCTTGCTCCTGACTGTGCAGCCGCTCACCGCAAGCGCGAGCGACTGGAACCAGTGGGGCGGCTCGCCGGTGCGCAACAATGTGTCGCCCGCGAAAAACATCCCGGCCGAGTGGGCACCCGGCGACTTCGATGCCACCACCGGCGAGTGGAAGCCCGAGACGAGCAAAAACGTCGCCTGGGTGGCGTCGCTCGGCAGCCAGAGTTATGGCAATCCGGTCGTGGCCGGCGGCAAGGCGTATGTCGGTTCCAATAACGGCAAGGGCTGGCTGAAGCGGTATCCCCCCGAGGTCGATCTCGGCTGCCTGCTGGCTTTCGACGCGAAAGACGGCTCGTTCCTCTGGCAGGATTCGAGCGAGAAGCTCCCCACGGGCCGCGTGCATGATTGGCCGCTCCAGGGAATCTGCTGCGCGCCGCTCGTGGAGGGAGATCGGCTCTGGTATGTGACCAGCCGCGGCGAGGTGAAGTGCCTCGACACGGAGGGCTTCCGCGACGGCGAGAACGACGGGCCGTTTGCGACGGAGAAGGTTCAGGAGAAGGACGAGGCCGACGTCGTCTGGGTGCTCGACATGATGAAGCAGCTCGGAGTCTCGCAGCACAACATGTGCTCGTGCAGCGTGACGACCGCAGGCGACTTTCTGTTCGTGAACACGAGCAACGGGGTGGACGAGGGGCACATCAACCTGCCCAATGCCGAGGCCCCGAGCTTTCTCTGCATCGACAAGCGGGACGGCACGGTGCTCTGGGCCGACGACACGCCGGGGGCCAACGTGCTCCATGGGCAATGGTCGAGCCCGGCCTACGCCGAGCTCGACGGCGTGCCGCAGGTGATCTTCGGCGGCGGTGACGGCTGGCTCTTTGCCTTCGATGCCCGGGGCGATAACGGCCGGTCCAAGAAGCTGTGGGAATTCGACTGCAACCCCAAGAAATCGAAGTACACCCTCGGAGGCCGGGCCGATCGCAACCACATCATCGGCACCCCGGTGGTGCACGAGGGGCTCGTCTACGTGGCCGTGGGCGAGGATCCGGAGCAC
>JBJTIE010000039.1:0-21896 GCA_046094845.1 Planctomycetaceae bacterium
GTTCCATCTTCCCGACCCGAGCGGCGCCTACGTCATCGGCGTCGTGCAAGACCTCCCTGCATCGAAGGCCGGCGTCCCGCCCGGCAGCGTGATCGTGGCCCTCGATAATCGGCCGGTGCGTTCCCCCGTCGAGCTCACGCACCTGGTGACGAGCGGCCCGGTCGATCGCCCGATCACCGTTCAGTTCGTGCTCCCCGGCGGCGAGGCGAAACGGGCCGAGGTGATGCTGCAATCCCTCGAAGTGCCGCTCGAGCGGGCCCTCATCGGCCCGGCACCGACGGGCGTCAGCTCACCGCCCGCCCTGCGAACCGCCGAGAAGCCGCTGCCCACCGACGCCGCACGTCCACTTATCGACGAGATCAGGCTCCTGCGCGACCGCCTCGACCGGCTGGAACGCCGCCTTCAGGCGGTCATCCCGTCGCGGTGAGACCGGCCGCCGCGTCGGCCGCAGGCACTCCTGCCCGCAGAAGTTCATCCGCAAGCGGCACTCCCGCCGGACCAGGAACTGCCGCCGCCCAGCGGGCCACCCGCGACGGCTCCTTGCGCACGACGACCTGACCTGCCCGCCGCGTGCCGGCGACCGCCCAGGCCTCGGCCTCTTCGGTCAGATGCACGAGCAGCCGCTCCACGGCGTCGCGGTGCCACTCGATGCCCTCCCGATCGAGCTGCGGCGGGATCGCGACGGCGCGGCTCACCACGCCCCGGACCCGCGACCAGGGCCGCGGCACCGCGAACCGATCCCAGGTGCCAGCCCGCCACGGTCGGTCATAGCCGAGCCCCCTCGCCCCGATCGGGATGCCGCGCGTGCTCGCGAGAAACCCGCAGCCGGCGGCGAGCTGCCGCCGCGGCCCCCGCGGGCCGTCGGGGGTGATCGTGAGATTGCCCTCGGCAGCCCGCTCGGCGAGCTCCCGCAGCGCCACGGCCCCGCCGCGAAACGTGCTGCCACGCACGACACCAAAACCGTTCATCCGCGCGACGCGGTCGAGGATGTTGGCATCCAGATGACGCGACAGCAGCATCGAGATGTTGCTGTGGCCGCGGAGGTGGAGCGGGATCAGGATGTTCTCGTGCCAGAAGATGTAGATTTTCGCGCCGCGGTAGGAGGCATGCACGGGATCGACGGTCGGATCGGCGAAATCGACCTTGTAGTCGAGCGTGTGCATCCACCGGCGAATGCAGGCGGTCATCACCAGCGACCAGGCGCCGATCACCGTCGGAGACTCGAGCTTCACACGCCGCCTTCCTTCCGTTGCGTCACTGACCGCCCCACCAGGTGCCGACGAAGACTTCCTCCGCCGGCCCCGTCATGAAGACGTGCCCCGACTCCGCCCACTCGAGATCGAGCCGCCCGCCCGGAAGGTCGGCGGCGATCCGACGATCCGTGCGGCCGGTGAGCACGCCGGCCACGCAGACCGCCGAGGCGCCGGTGCCGCAGGCCATGGTGATCCCGCTGCCCCGCTCCCAGGTCCGCATCGCCACGTGCCCCCGCGACTCGACCTGCACGAAGTGCACGTTCACCCGGCGCGGGAACAGGGCATGCGCTTCGATCCGGGGCGCGATCGACTCCAGCGGCACGCGGCCGACGTCGCGGCAATAGAAGACGACGTGCGGATTGCCCATCGACACGCAGGTCATGCGCGGGTCGAGACCGCAGGCCGACCACCAGGAGGCCTCGGTGCCGAGGGCTGGACAGGGGGCATCGATCACCCGCCCCCCGGCCACGGCCACCGGAATCTCGGCCGCCTCGAGCAGCGGCGGGCCCATGTCGACCTTCACGCTGCTCGTGCGGTCACCCGTGGGCGTGACGTCGAGCGTGAGCACGCCACGGCCGGTCTCGATCGTCACCGGCCCCGGAGCCGCGTGGCCGCGGGCCACGACGAGATGGGCCACGCACCGCACGCCGGTGCCGCACATCTCCGATTCACTGCCGTCGGCGTTGAACATCCGCATCCGCGCGGACGCCCTGCCCGACGGCATGACGAGCACCAGCCCGTCGCCCCCCACGCCCCGGTGCCGGTCGGCGATGCGGGGCGCGAGGGCGGCCGGGTCGGTCGGGGCCTCCTCCGTCAAGCAGTCGATATACACGTAGTCGTTGGCGGCGCCGTGCATCTTCACGAAGTTCAGGGGACGGGATGTCATGGGATTCCTCGGGCCGCGGGCAGGGGCCGCCGACTGAATGTACCCGCGGCGGCGAAAACCGTCGGCGCGTCAGCGGCGGAGTTCCTGCCGCTGCGTCTGCAGTTTTTGGAGGGCCGCGGCCAGCGTCGGAAAGGCCTCGGTGGTGGGCACCGGATCGGCCAGTGTGCCGTCCACATGGATCAGCATGAACTGGCCGCTCGCGCCGCCGAGCAGCCGCTTCATCGCCGGCAGTTGCGTCTCGGCGTCCCCCATGATCGAGCGGAAGGTCAGCCGCAGGTTGGTGTCGAAGTCGATCTCTCCCGTGCCCACGAGGCTGATCGCATCGCCCGAGAGCTCGATCGTGTCGAGATAGGCGTGCGGCCCCTCGATGCGGAAGTCGACGAGGCTCGATCCGAAGGCGTTCCGGTCGGGCGCCTTGACGCGGAGAATCTTCAGGAGGGCCACGACGACGGGCAACTCGTAAATGTCGGCGTCGCGGAGCCGCACCTGGCCCCGGCCGGTGAGCGAGTGCGCACCCGCCCGTGAGCCGGTCAGCTCGATGCCGGCGGTCAATCGTCCGCGAGACCGCTGCGGCGCGGCGGTCGCCTCGCTGGCCAGACGCTGGAGATCGGCATCCTGCAGCGAGGCGGCGACGCTGAACCGGCCCGCCGGACCCGCGGCCGCGCTGCCATCCACGAGCAGCGTGCCCTCGGCGAGCCGGGCCGAGAGCCGCCGACCCCCGCCTGCCTGGCCGGCCGCCAGCGCGCCGAACCGCACGCCGGAGCCGTCCATCGCGAGCGGTCCCTGGACCGCCGTGAGCTGCACGCCCTGGACCATCGCACTGTCGAGGGCCAGATCGCCGACGGCCTGCCAGGCACGGCCGTCACCCTGGCCGCGGAGCCGCAGGCCACCGTGCACGTGTTCCACCGGCACGCCCAGATCGAGGGCGGCCTGCTCCATGTCGAGGGCCATGTCCCACGACGCGGCAGCCGGCCCCGGCACGAGCTCCGTGCGGCCTCCCGGCCGCGTCACGACGGTCGGCGCCGTTGAATGAATGTCGAGCGTGCCGTCGAGCGAGAGCAGGCCGCGGAGTCGCACGCCCTCCACCGCCTGCTGCAGACCCGCAGGCAAGGCCTGCAGCAGATCGTGATCGACGCGAAACCGATCGGCCGAGAGCCGCTCGAACGACACGTGCCAGCCGCCGTCGGGCGTGAATCGGCAGCTGCCGTCGGTGGCCACCGTGGTGCGGGCATGAACGCCCCGAATCTGCTCGAACCGCAGTCGGCCGTCGCGCCACAGCAGCCGGCCTCGCAGCCGCTCCAGGCGGTAGGGAAACCACGAGGGCTCGATCGAGACGGTGTCCCCCTGCGGCATCGCCTCGAGCTCGACGGTGGTCCGCCGGGCCCGCACGTCGTGCCGCACCGTGGCGGAGAACTCGGCCGTGCCCCGCGGGTCGACGTCGTCCCAGATCCGCCGCATGCCGGCCGGCAGCGCATCGCGAAGCTCCTTCTCCAGCACGACGCCGCGGCCGTTGAGCTGGAGCGTCAGCTCGCCTCCGCCGTCGGGCCGCGGCTCGAGCCCGCCGGAGCACTGCACGATCCCGGTATCGTTCGTGCCGGTCAGCCCGCGGATGATCCAGCGGCCCTGATCCATCCGGATGCTGCCCGTCACGTTGGAGAGCGGATACGGAAAGCCTGCGTAGGAGAGACTGCCCTGCGTGAGCCGGATGTCGAGCGAGTTGGCATGCCCCTGCGGCTGCTCGGGCCCGCGCTGGTGCCGAAACAGGAAATCGAACGTGCCCTGCCCACGGAGCGACCGCACGATGTCGGCGCTTCGCGGCGGCAGCGCGGCAAGGAGTGCGTCGTCGATCCGCATCTCGTTGCCCTGCACCTCGATCGTGCCCCGTCCCCCGGACACGGCCGTATCGATGGCACCGGCGACCTGGACGGGATGGCCGCCCGCCTGGCCGGTGAGGTGGATGGCGAGGGCCGTGCCCTTGTAGGTGACGGTGCCGACGGTGCGATCGAGGCGGTAGGGGAAGCGGTAGTGCGTGAGCGACACGTTGCGGCAGCGCACCGCCACGTCGGGCTCGATCCGCCCGGTGCGCCGCGTCAACTGGGCCCGCACGTCGATCTCGCCCGCGGGCAGGAGCTTGCTCCATTGCGTGGCGAGGGGCTGGGGCAGCAGACCCTCCCAGTGGCGGCCCACGACGAGCCGCTCCGCCTCGACGAGCAGGTCCCAGTCGGCCTCGGGGCGCCAGCCGAAGAGCCGGCCCGAGCCACGGACGAGCGTGGAGCCGGAATGCGCCTCGAGCGTCTCACAGACAACGCCCGACCGATCGGCGGAGAACTCGGCCGACACGTCGCTCATCGGAAAGGGGAGCGCCGCATGCTGAAAGTGACCCGCCTCGAGCCTGCCCCGGAGCGAGAAATCGACGTCGGCCGGTGCGGCGAGCGTGCCGGCGGCCCGCCAGTCGAGCCCGATCCGACCCCGCAAGCCCGCCAGCCACGAGCCCTGCCCGGCGGCGACGGCGAGTTCGTGCAGCCGCTGCGAGACGTCGAGCGACTCCAGTCGGCCGCCGATCTCGAACCGGCCTTCGGCGGCCGTAAGCGTGCCGCTGAACTCGACCCGCTCGAAAAGTTCGCCCGCTCCGCTGCCGCGGAGCGCGATGGGGGCGTCGGGCTCGCGGCCGGGCACGAGTTCGACGGCCACCTGCCGCATCGTGAATGGTCTGCGGATTCGCGGGTCCTCGATGTAGAGCGTGCCATCCTCGACGACGATCGGCAGGGCAGCCTGGCCGGTCGGCCGTCGTCCCGCGAGGAGCCGTGCCAGCCGCCAGCTGCCGTCGGCCTCGCGCACGGCATGCACCGTCGGCCGCCGCACCCGCACCGCCGTGATCGCAGTGCCGCCGGAGGCGAGGTCGGTGAGCGCGGTGCTGCACGCGAGATGCACCTCCTCGACGGCGAGCAGCTGCCGCTGCGGCGGCGGCAGCGTTGGATCCGCGATCGACAGGCCCCGAATGACGATCCCTTCCCCCTCGACGAGACTCGCGCCGCGGACATGCACCGTGAATCCGGGCAGCTCGCTCCGGAGCCGCGTCTCGACCCGCAGTCGCACCTGCTCCCCGATCTGCGTCGCCCCCACCGCCAGCGCGGCGATGACGCCCGCCACAGTGAGTGGCAGCGTCCAGCGCACGAGCGTCCAGAGCATGTCGGCGAGCGGTTTCACGTCTGCAACCGGCGAGGATCCCCGCCCGGACACCCCAGGGGGGGCGGGAGAGTAGGCCTGCCAACCCAGGGGGTCAAGCTACTCGCCACGCCGCCACATTCCGCCGTTTTCCCAGCCCCCTTCCGCTTGCTATGCTGCCGCCCTCCCGTCTCTTTCAGTCCTCGAGGAACATCCGCATGCACGCGACGCACGCTCCAGCGATCGGTGTCGGCCAGCAGGCCGCCGTCCCCAATGCGCAGCGACTCCTCTGGGCAGGCTTCATGGCGATCCTCGCCGCGGGTGTCGGCTTCTCGATCCGGGCCGGCATCCTCGGACAGTGGGCCGAGCAGTATGGGTTCACGCAGACGGAACTCGGCGCGATCACCGGCGGCGGCCTCACCGGCTTCGGCATCATCATCCTGCTCTCGAGCCTGATCGCCGACCGCATCGGCTTCGGGCCGCTGATGTTCGCGGCCTTCGTGATGCACCTGATCTCGGCCGGTCTCACGCTCGGCACCGGTGCGGCCTTCGCCGCCGGCGGCAAGCCGCTCGCCTTTCAGTGTCTCTTCTGGGGCATGTTCCTGTTCGCGATCGGCAACGGCATCGCGGAGGCGGTCGTGAACCCGCTGGTGGCCACGCTGTTTCCGAAGAACAAGACCCACTACCTCAACATCCTCCACGCCGGCTGGCCGGGCGGCCTGATCCTCGGCGGCCTGGCAAGCTACTTCATGGCCGGCGGTGCGGGCACGAAGCCGGTGCCCTGGCAGATTCAGATCTCCCTCTTTCTCGTGCCGGTGGTGCTCTACGGCCTGATGATGATCGGCCAGAGGTTTCCCAAGAGCGAGGCCAGCAGTTCGGGCGTCTCGTACCGCGACATGCTGGGCGAGTTGGGGCTCGTCGGGGCGGCGGTGGTCTGCGGCCTGCTCGCCCTGTTCTTCAAGAGCGATCTCGGCCTGCCGCCGCTCATGGCGGGGGGCATCGCCGCGGCGCTGCTGGTCGCGTTCGGCGCGGCCACTGGCTTCCGCTTCGGCCATCTGATCCTCGCCTTCCTGCTCATCGTGCACGCCATGGTGGGCTACGTGGAGCTCGGCACGGACTCGTGGATCTCGAAGATCACCGGCACGATCATGGCCAGTCCCGCAAACGGCCTGCTGCTCTTCGTTTACACGTCGAGCCTGATGTTCATCCTGCGGTTCTTCGCCGGACCGATCGTGGAGAAGATCTCCCCGCTCGGCCTGCTCGCGGTCTCGGCGGTCTTCGGCGCCGCGGGGCTCACGCTCCTCGGCAACGCCCAGGGAGCGATCATGTGCATCGTGGCCGCGACGGTGTATGGCATCGGCAAGACGTTCCTCTGGCCGACGATGCTGGCCGTGGTCAGCGAGCTGTTTCCCAAGGGGGGCGCGATCACGATCGGCGCCGCGGGGGGCGTGGGCATGCTGGCAGCCGGCCTGTTGGGGGGGCCGGGCATCGGCTTCCTGCAGGACAGCGCGGCCTCGGCGAACCTGAAGCAGGCGGACGCGGCCGTCTACGAGCGGTACCGCGCCCCGAAGGAGAACGAATTCCTGTGGCTGAAGACCGTCGGGCTCGACGGCTCGAAGGTCGGCGTGCTCGAGGACGGCGGCAAGGAGGCCCAGCGGGCGCTCGAGCTCCTCGAGAAGGAGCAGGCCAAGCCCGAGACGATCGCCGCCCAAAAGGAACTCGTCTCGTGGTGGAACGACACCGCCTCGGCCGCGAGCGCCGCGGACAAGCCCCTCGTGGAGGCGGCCGGGCTCTTCGGCGGACGCCAGGCGTTGAAGCTCACGGCCCTCGTGCCGGCGGCCATGTTCGCCTGCTACCTACTGCTGCTCGGCTGGTTCAAGATGCGGGGCGGCTACAAGGCCCACCACGTCGGGTGACCTGCGGCTGCGCGCGACCCCCGACCGGCTCCCCTGTTCTTGCCGGCAATACGGCCGTGAGGGGCTGCCCATGCCCCGAGAGCCGGCGTTGCTGACCAGCGCAGGCAGGATGCCGAAGCGCAGTCAGCATCGAGCGAGCGAAGGCATGGATGCCGAAGCGAGCGTCCGGCGACGGGGCGTGGGCAGCCCCGAACCCACGCTCAATGACGCCTGCTTTAGAAAGACATCCCCTCACCACGCCGGAGGGTCACGAAGCCGTCGACGGTGCGGCGGGCGTGGATGCCGCCGGGGAGATCGATGGCTGGCGGAGAGTCGTCGCGGAGGAGCGCGGCGAGCGAGGCGTAGTGCCGCGCCGTCATGTCGCGCTGGGGCCAGCCCTCCCGCTGCCAGACGGCCGCGAAGAGCTCGGCTGCCAGATGGGCATCGACCGCGGCCAGGCTCTGGGTTCGCATGACGACACTGCCGTCGGCATGACGACTGGTGTGCGTTTCGAGGATGAGATCGGCGGCGCTGCGAATCGCGGCGGATGCCGTGGCTGCCTGGGCGGCCAGTCTGGTGATCGCTGCCGATGCGTCTGGGTATGGTCCGGCCTCGCAGCGGGCGATGATCTCGTGGCGGAGGAAGTTGCGGGCGTAGTCGCGGTCGAGATTCGACTCGTCCTCGCACCAGGCCTGCCCGACCCGGGCCAGAAAATCGCGGACGACGATCCGCGGCACGCCGAGCAGCGGCCGCAGAAGGGACACACCGGGCACGAGTTCGCGGGCTGCCCGCATGCCCGCCAGGCCGTGCAACCCCGTGCCGCGGAGCACGCGATGCAACACCGTCTCCGCCTGGTCGTCGGCCGTATGCCCGACGACCACGTGCCGCGCCCCCCGCACGCGGGCGACATCCTCGAGGAAGTCGTAGCGAAGTCGCCGTGCCCGCGCCTCGATGCCTTCGCCCTGATCCTCGGCATCGCGCACGAAGAGCCGGCGACACTCGACCTCGAGCCCCATTTCGGCGGCCAGGCGCTCGACGAACGCCCGGTCATCCGCCGCGGCTGCCCGCAGATCGTGCTCGGCATGGGCCACGACGAGCCGATGCCGGGTCGCCGCGGGCGCGATCGCCAGCAGGCCGAGCAGCAACCCCACACTGTCAGCCCCCCCCGAGACGGCCACCACGGCCGGCATCGCCCAGAGTCCGGCCGGCACCGCCGCGGCCAGCGCAGCGATGAATCGGTCGTCAGCGGTGATTCCAGCAACCCGACTCAATCGCAACATGGTGTGCGCCCAGTTGAGGCAGGCGAGGGGGTCGGTGCAAGCTCGAGGAGCATTGGACCGAGTCTTCGAGGTCCCGCGACGAGACTTGTACCGCCCCCGAGCCGGGAAGTCACACACCCGGGAATGACTTCCAGTCTGGCAGGGCCGGCGCACCCACGAAAACAGGCCGTCCCAAGCGGCATTGAGCGGGCCTCGGTGGACCGCTACCCTCCTGGCCCGTGTTCGGCCCCCGTCCCCCGAAGGACCGTGCCATGACCCTGCGGACGACCCGCCGCTTCTGCCTCGCCGTGCTCGCGTCCCTGCCCCTCGTGGGCGGCTGCTCGACCCTGCTCACCGTCGCCTATCTCGTCCAGCCGGCCGACATGCCGGCCGAGTTCGCCGGACTCAAGGGGAAGCACGTGGCCGTGGTCTGCCGGCCGATCGTGGAGCTGGAGTTCAGCGACGCCGGATCGGCCCGTGAGCTGGCCAGACTCATCGACGCCCAGCTCGAGAAGAATGTCCGCAAGGCGAAGATCATCGGCCAACAGGAGGTGGCCCGCTGGCTCGACGAGCATTCGTGGGTCGACTACGAGACGGTCGGCAAGTCGCTCGATGCCGATTATGTGGTGGGCATCGACCTGGAGCGGTTCCGCCTGCACGAAGGGTCGACGCTGTATCGCGGCCGTGCCACGGCCACCGTTCGCGTCTACGACGTCGCCAAGGGGGAGGTGGCCTTCGAGAAGCGGATCGACGACTTCGCCTTTCCGGCGAACAGCGCGATCCCCGCGACCGACCGTTCGGAGACGGAGTTCCGGGGCATGTTCCTCCAGATGCTCTCGCAGCGGATCTCCCGGCTCTTCCATGCCTACGAGAGCCGCGAGACGTTCGCGGAAGAGTCACTCACGTTCTAGGCGCGATCAGAGATTCTTGAGCGGCCGCGTGGGCTTGGGCGGGGCGAGCATCCGCCGCGTGGGATCGGGCCCCACGTTGTTGTTGCCACCGCCGGCGGCCATCCGCTGCTTCTCGACGCCCGTGTGCGTCTCCTTCCAGGCGTAGCCGAGCGGGACGGCGAGTTCCTCGGCGGCAATCATCGCCCAGGGCGTGCCGGGATGCTCACTCACCACCCGCTCGAGATACGTTCGGGCCTGCGCAGCCAGCTTCTCGGTCTGCGAGCCGACGTTCTTCACGGTGGCATGCGGCTCGAGCACCCAGGTGTCGCTGGTCGGGTTCTTGAACTTCAGCCCCGACTTCGCCTGTGCGAGCATCTGGTTGTAGGCATCCGTTCGCACCTTCAAGGCAAGCACGCGGCCCATCGCCAGATCGTAGCCCGCCTGCCAGCGCTTCTCGGTGATGTTCTTCCGGTCGGACTGACCTGCCGCGAGGATGCCGTGCACGACGTCGATCTTCGGCTGCAGCACGGCGGCCGCTTTCTGGGCCTCGCTGAAGAGGAGCGCGATCGCGCCGTCGTCCTCCCGCGGAAACACCGTCCGCGGCGAATCGAGCGGGCTGATCTGGGCCTTTTGGGCCGCCTCGACGAGCGCCCTCTTCGCCTTGTTCGCCCGCAGCATCTCCTCGATCTTCGCGGCCGGGAGGTAGTCGGGCTTGTATGCTCGCATCGCCTCGGGATCGAAGAACCGCCGCAGCCTGGAGGCCATCGGCGCCGTGTCCTCGTCGCTCACGCGGCCTGCCGTCCCCCGGTTCGCGTGGACGGCGAAATAGATGCCGCCGGTCTGGGCGCACAGCTTCGAGAGACTGAAGGGGCCGAAGCCGGAGTCGATCGGCTCGTCGATCCGGCGGCCGGACCGCACCCGCACCACCTCCGGCCGGAGCGTTTCGGGTCCCTGGTCGACGACGGCCCACTGCTCGTCGCCCGCCCTGTACTTCGGGTCGAATTCGACGAACTTCATCTGCACCTGCCGCATGCCGAACGGGGCCGGCACGCCCACGACGTAGACCCGCACGCCCTTGCCGCGGCAGAAGGCGGCCACCTCGTCGGCCCGCTGCTCGTCATTGCCCACCTCGTCGGTGAAGGCGATCACCATCACGTTTCTCGACTGCCGACTGCTCCGGGACTTGTCGGCCCGGGCGGCAGCTGCATGGATCGCCTCGAACGTCTTTTCGACGCCCGACTCATCGACCGGGATCGACTGGATCGCCTTCACGACGACATCCACGTCGCGGGTCGGCTTGCCGACCACTTCGGTCACGGTGTCGCCGAAGCCATACACGAGGTTGAACAGCTGCGGCCCGGCCGCGCCGACGTCGATCACGCCGAGCTCGTCGAACACACGCTCGAGCCGGGCGGCGATCTCGCGGCGCTGGCCGGCCAGGCTGACGGACTGGTCGAACACCCAGCAGACCAGCGTCGGTCGCTGCTCGAGCGAGGCGGCGATCTCCGCCGTCAGGCGGTCGACGGCACCGCTCGCGCCCGACGTGCCCACCGCCACGTCGCCCTGCATCTGGAAGTCGGCGTTGGCCTCCAGGCCGTTCGGGACCACGTCCTCGATCTGATCGACCTTGATGTCACTATCGACCACTTCGGTCGCGTCCACCATCACGACCGACTCGTCGGCGACGAGCGGGGCCACGGCCAGGGCAGCCTCCGAGCCGATGTCGCCTTCCGCGCCGACCGCATCGGTCGCCTCCTCGGAGATCGCGATCGTTTCCGGCTCGACGATCTCGGGTTCCTCCACGGAGGGCGGGTGCAGGATCGTGACGGCCGGTTCCACAGGCTCGGGCGCGGGGGTGAACGCCGACGCCAAGCCGAGGAGCACGCCGACGTGCATCAGGAGACTCACCAGCCATGCCGGAGTGTCGCCATCGAACGGCGTCTCCTCCTCTCCCGTTCGTCGCTGCCACCAGCGACGAACGACTTGCATCAGGCCCATGACCGCCCCCGGAAGAAAAGAGTGTCGGGGAAAACCGAATTGAAGTCTCGAACGCCGCAGACTCTACTGCGTAATGATAGAGCATCGTGTCGGCGAGAATCGCCGCAAGCCCCAGAGGAACCTCCTGAATCATGGTTTCTTCGCGTCGCGTCAGGGCCGCCGGGTGGGGAGTGGCGCTGTTGGCCTGCGCCGCAGCGGTGGCCGTCCAGGCCGCTCCACCGGAGGCGGCCGTCACGCCCCAGCCCGCTGCCGCCCCAAAGAAACCGCGGGATTCGGCGGAGAAACTCTCGCTCGAGACGTCCGATGGCATCGCCCTCGCCGCCTGGCACTATCGCGCCGCGGGCGTCGAGCGGCCCCCGATCGTCATCCTGCTCCACGATCTCGATGGCTCGCATGCTTCCGTCGAGCCGCTCGCCAAGGATCTCGCAAGCCGCGGGATCGCGGTCGTGGCACCCGATCTCCGCGGGCACGGCGCGAGCACGACCCGCCGGGGCGACGGCGGCGAGGAAACCGTCGAGGCCCGGTCGCTCAAGAAGCCCGACTTCGAGGCCATGACACTGGCACACGGAGGCCGCGTGCGGGATCAGTCGGCCGTTCACGGCGACATCGAATGCGTCCGAAACTGGATCAAAATGCGGGCCGACGAGGGCGCGTTCGATCTCGACCGGCTGTTCGTGGCCGGCTCGGGACTCGGCTGCACGCTGGCGGCCTTGTGGGCCATCAACGACTCCGCCTGGCCCGACCTGGTGTCCGGCCCGCAGGGACGTCAGGTCCGCGGCCTCGTGCTGATCAGTCCCGTCTGGTCCAGCCGGGGCCTGTCGGCGTCGACGGTGCTGGCGTCCGATCTGATCCGGCTCGAACTGCCCGTGATGGTGCTTGCCGGCCGCGATGATCGCGATGCCGTCAAGCTCTTCGACCAACTCAAGCGGCAGCGGCCCAATGAGTGGTTCGAGCAGCGGGTCGGCCAGGCGGCGCCGGCGAAGGCGACGAAGCTGCAAGGCAGCCCGCGGCTGTATCTGCTCCAACGCGACAGCGATCTGACCGGCGATCGGCTCGCGTCCATACGGTCGACCGACCCGCGGCGGGCCGCCGGCGACCCCGCCGCGCTCATTCAGGGCTTCGTCAACGCCGTGGCGGCTCCGGCTGCAGAGGAGTAGCAGTCGCTCAAGGCAGCCGCAGCTCCATGCCTGCGACCACCAACTCCGGGCTCCGCAGCCGATCGCGATTGGCCTCCCAGATCCGATTCGCCTGGGAGGCGTCGCCGTAGAACCGCGTGGCGAGCGTGGCCAGGGTCTCGCCTGGAGCCAGCCGCACGCTCCGCGGCGGTGCCACCGGCTGGCCGGGGGTGCTAGGTGCTGGAGATCCGCCGACCCCGAGCCACGAGATCGGTGCGGCCCGCGGACCGGCCGCCACGTCGCCCGACGTCGTTGCAGGGGGTTCGATCGCCCGCCCGGCCAGACCGCCGGCGAGCGGTCCGCCTGCAGACCAGGCCGCGGGCAGCCGCAATTCCGCGCCGATCGGCAGCAGGCTCGGGTCGGTGATCGTGCCCCGATTCGCCTCCCAAATCATCGCCGCAGCACCCGGGTGGCCGTACAACCGCGTCGCGATCGATGTCAGGTCGTCGCCATCCTTCACGCGGTAGGTCTGGGGGACGTCACTGACGGGGGGCGGGGGCGAGGCCGAGGACAGATCATGGGCCGCCCTGGCCACGGCGAGGGGCGGCGACTGCTGGGAGTCGAGCAGCGGCGGCGGTGGCACGTCGAGCGTCGATCGGTAGGCATTGCCGACCTGCGGACCGGGAACGAGGAACTCGGCCGGCAGGCCCGGCAACGGCACGGGGGGCGAAGGGGGTCGGTAGTCGGGATCGAGCGTGGACCCGGGCGGCGAGGCCGGGGCATCGGCTGCCACGGGCGGCGCGAACGGAGGCGGATCGGCCATCCCGACCGCGAGCGTCGGAGGGGGCGGCGGCTGGGGCACCGCCACCTCGACAGCAGCCGTCGGGCCGGCTGACGGTGCGGCCGCTGGGGGCTGCGCCAGGCCACCGTGGCGACTCCACTGGGCCGCTGCGAGCGTCACCGCCCGGGTGACGACCGGCGCCGCGAGCGTCGCCCCGCCCGCCACCATGGCGACTCCCACCAGAAAGCGAATCGAGCGGGCGATCCCGGCCATGCCTCACGTCTCCTCCGGTGGCCGGCCACGGCCATCAGCGCAAGCATGCACCGCCGTCGAGTCGCAGCGGTCGATGGCCCGATATTTCCGGCAGCGGCGATCCTCACGCCGCCCTCACGTTCGGCAGGATCGCCCCAGATTCACAGGGACCCCGTCACGCCGGCTGGGCCGCCGGACCGCGGGCCCGATCACGGGCGGTGCCCGTGCGGTGCTGCAGCCAGAGCACGATCGGAGCCGCGATGTAGATCGTGCTGTAGGAGCCGGTGATGATGCCGACGAGCATCGTGAACGCGAAGGCGTGGATGCCCTGGCCACCGAACACGTAGAGGATCAGCGTCGCCAGCAGTGCGGTGCCCGACGTCAGGATCGTGCGGCTCAGCGTCTGATTCACGGCCTTGTCGACCATGTCGGCGGTCACATAGGGGCTCTTGCCACGCAGTTCACGCAGGCGGTCGAAGATCACGATCGTGTCGTTGATCGAGAAGCCCACGATCGTGAGCAACGCGGCGACGACGTCGAGGCTGATCTTGAAGTCGTCCACGAGCGCCCAGCCCATGACGGGGGCGACGTATTTGCTCAGCGCCAGGCAGGCCACGGCCACCAGCACGTCGTGGGCCAGCGCCACGACGGCCGCGAGACCGAAGGCCACGTTCTGAAATCGCACCCACACGTAGAGCACGATCATGAGGAGGCTCGCCAGCAACGCGTAGACGGCGGTCACCTTCGTGTTGCCCGCCACCTTTCCGCCGATGGTGTTGGCCGACAGATAGACGGGCGTGTCGGCCAGCTTCCCGGCCACCCGCTCCAGCACCTTCCGGGTGGCCGGTGGCTCGAGCGAGGTGGCGAGGGCCCAGGTGCGGTAGGCCTTCGTGCGGCTCGTCATCCCCTCGGCCTCGAGCTCGAACGGGGTGCCGGCGTGGCCCTCCGCCGCGAATGCAGCCTCGAGTTCGGCTTCGAGCGTGGGCCGGTTGATCTTCTCCGGGAAGTCGAGGACGACACCGGTCGCGAGGGCGGGCTCGTTCCCCTTCTCCCCCTCCTTCTGCTCCGCCGCCGAGCTGACCTCTCCGAAGCCCATCGAATACGTGGCCATTCGGCCGGGGAACACCTCGCGCAGCGTCCCCTCCACGGCGTCGTCGTCACGGAGCGACGTATCGATCTTGTAGCGGAGGTCGGCCGAACCCTCGCCCGCCGTCACGGCGCTCACGGCCACGTCGGGCAGCACCGACACGGCCCTCCGCACCTCTGCGATGTCGAGCCCCTTGTCGGGCTGGAAGGCCACCTGCACGCTCGTGCCGCCAGTGAAGTCGATGTCGAACAGGCCCTGGCCCCGGAGCCAGGCGGCGGCGAGGCCGGCGAGAATGAAGAGCGTCGAGCAGGCGATCGCCGTCCGCATCCAGCGGACGAACTGGAAGTTGGGCTGGCCGAAAAGCCTCGCCATCGAGAGCGTCTTGAGCAAGCCGTTCCGCTCGGCGAGATCGAACACCACTCGCGAGCAGAAGACGGCCGTGAAGAGATTCAGCGTGAGGCCGAGCACAAGCGTGACCGCGAAGCCCTTGAGCTGATCCGTGCCGATCGCAAAGAGCACGATGCCGGTGATCAGCGTCGTGAGGTTGGAGTCCACGATCGTGGAAAAGGCCCGCTGGAACCCGTTCCGGATCGCCATCCGCACCGCCGCACCGCGATCGAGCTCCTCCCGCATCCGCTCGTAGATGAGCACGTTGGCGTCCACCGCCATGCCCACCGAGAGCACGAGCCCGGCGAGGCCCGCGAGCGTGAAGGCCGCCTTGATCGAGATCATGAGCGCCAGCACGAGCAGGATATTGAGCAGCACCGCGAGATCGGCGACGAAGCCGGAGAACCGGTAATAGGCGAGCATGAAGCAGAGCACCACGATCGTGGCTAGGAGCATGGCCTGGGCGCCGGAGCGGATCGTGTCGGCCCCGAGCTGCGGGCTGATCTTCTGCTCGCTGATCGGATCGCTCTGGAGCGCCGCCGGCAGGCTGCCGGCATTGAGCACCTCGACCAGGAAGTTGATGTCGGACTGCTTGAAGTTGCCGGTGATCTGGCCGTTCGACGAGATGGCGCTGCGGATCACGGGAGCCGACTGCAGCACGTCGTCGAGCAGAATGCCGAGCCGGCTCTCGAGCCGGTTGGCGGGGTCGGGCAGGTTCTGGCCGGTGAGCAGGCCGAACCGGGCCGCCCCCCGGGAGTTGAACGTGAAGTTCACGCAGGGCTGCAGGCTTTCGTCGAAGCTCGAACTCACCCGCCCCAGGTCGCCACCGGTGACGTCGAAGCGGTCGAGCACCACGAGCACCTCGACCCGCCCGTCAGGCATGGCCCGCGTGACAAGCCCGCGGTTCTCGACGGGATTCATCTTCTGCGTGTCGAGCTCGACCCAGCGGGCGGCCGGCTTGCCCTCGAGGTTGACGGTGGTGCCGGCGGTGCGGCCAGCAACCTCGATCACCTGGCGGTGCCGCGGATCCTCGGGATTGGCAAGGATGCGGAACTCGAGCACGCCGGCGCTCGACACGATCCGCTTGATGAGATCGACCTCCGCCTGATCGACCTCGGGCACGATCACTTCCAGCTGATCGAGCCCATACCGCCGCACCGTGACCTCCTTCTGCCCGCCCGGGTTCACACGGCGGCTGACGGCGGCGACGAGTTTGTCCATATCCACTGCCCCGGCCTGTGCCAGGACGTCGAAGTCGAGCACCGGGCTCTCGGCGGTGCCGCCGCGGCGCACGAGCCGCAGATCGCTCCCCTCGCCGCCGAGCGACTCGAGGCTGCGCAGGCCCGCCTCGCGGGCCGCGGCATCACCGGCATCGACTCGGACCGTAAGCCGGCCACCGGCACCGCGGGTCACGCTGCCGAGGCGGGGCTCGGACGCCGTCAGCACCTGCTCGATCCGGCCGATCGCGTCGTCGATCCGGGCTGCCGACTGCTTGGATGTGTCGACCTCATAGACGAGGATCACGCCCCCCTTGAGGTCGATGCCGAGCCGGGGCGGCCAGCCCATCCAGGTGATCAGGCCGCCGGCAGCGGCCGCCGTGAGCACGGCCGCGATCCTGCCCCACATGTCGGAGGCCCGAAACCGCTTGGCGATCACCCAGGCCAGGAACGTGGGCACGGCCACGCAGGCCAGCGCCAGGATCCAGACGGCCCATCCCTCCCGCCACCAGGGCGTCTCGACCACGGGCACGGCCGCGGGGGCCGTCGTCGCAGCCTGGGCGAAGAGTGAGATGGCGAAGCAGGCAGGGTTCATGAGTCGTCTCTCGTGGTCCGGGAGGAGTCGGCGTCGCCCAGCACACGGGCGATGCTGCCGAGCGTGACGGTGAGTTTCACGTTGGCCGCGTCGTCGATCTTGAGCGTCACGCGGTCGCCGTCACGATCGACGGAGGCGACGGAGCCGTAGATGCCCGATGTCGTGACGACGCGGTCGTTCTTCTTGAGGCCGGCCAGCAGTTCCTGCTGCCGCCGCTGCTTCTCCTTCTCGGGGCGAAAGAGGAGCATGTAGGCCGCGAGCAGCACCAACGCGATCGGCAACGTGTTGACGAGCGTGCGGACGAACTCCGGGGGCTGCTGGCCGGCAGGCTCCGCCTGGGCGACGACCACGAAGGCCGCAGCCGGCCCTGCCACCGGTGACGCGGGCACGAGAGGCGGTGACGAGAGCGGCATGGCGGCGGAGGGGCTCGGGGGGCGCAGAACTGTGCCGACGGCCGGCCCCGGAGGCCCGCCGATCGGCCGGAAGCCCGCAAATGTAGTGGCCCGGGCGTTCCACGGACAAGACCGACCGTCCGCCCGCGGCCGCCGGCTCACCCCGTGCCGACCAACGCGGTGAGCAACGCCTGCCGCTCGGCCTCGAACCGCCCGGCGCGGATCGCCTCGCGGAGCCGGCCCACCAGCCGTTGATAGAACGTCAGATTGTGGATCGAAGCGAGCACCGGCCCGAGCATTTCGCCGGCGAGAAAGAGATGCCGGATGTAGCTGCGGCTGTGGCGGCAGGCGAGGCAGGGGCAGTCTTCTTCGAGCGGCTGTTGGTCGGTGGCATGCACCGCATTCCGCAGCCGTACCTGCCCGGTGAACGTGTAGACGAGCGAGTTGCGTCCGCACCGCGTGGGCAGCACACAGTCGAACATGTCGATGCCGGCGGCCACCGCGGCGACGATGTCCTGCGGCTGGCCGACGCCCATGAGGTAGCGGGGCCGGTCGGCCGGCAGCGCGGGCACCGTCACTGCGAGCGTGGCCTGCATCGCCTCCGGCCCCTCGCCGACGGACAGCCCGCCCACGGCATAGCCCGGAAAGTCGAGTTGCCGAAGCCCAGCCGCGCTCTCGAGCCGCAGTTCGGGATCGAGCCCGCCCTGCACGATGCCGAAGAGCGCCTGGTCGGGCCGGCGATGCGCCGCACGACACCGCTCGGCCCAGCGGAGCGACCGCCGCATCGCGTCCGCCACCGGGCCGCGCTCGGCCGGCAGGGCCACGACGTGATCCATCTGCATCGCGATGTCGGCGCCGATCCGCTCCTGAATCCGCATCGAGTTCTCCGGCGTGAAGGCCACGGGGGCGCCGTCGATGTGCGACCGAAAGAAGGCCCCCTCCTCCGTCACCTTCACCTGCGCCGCGAGGCTGAACACCTGATAGCCGCCGGAGTCGGTGAGCGTGGGGCCGTGCCAGCCCATGAACCGGGCCAGGCCGCCCCCCTGTTCCACGATCGCCTCGCCGGGCCGGAGATGCAGGTGATACGCATTGGAAAGCAGCATCCCCGCCCCGGTCTCGGCCACCCGCCCGATATCGACCCCCTTCACGGTCGCCGCGGTTCCCACCGGCATGAACAGCGGCGTCGGCACGCTCCCATGCGGCGTCGCGAGCACGCCCGCCCGCGCCGCTCCATCCGTCGCCTCGACCGTAAACGCAAATCCTGGCTGCATCTCACCAGACTACAAGACAATCGCAGGTACCGCCCCGTGCCCCCCGGCTGGTTGTTCACGTCAACTGGCGCGGGTTCGGGGCTACCCATGCCCCGTCGCCGGACGCTCGCTACGGGCATCCCTGCCCTCCGCTCGCTCGATGGCGGCTGCGCTCTCGGCATCCTGCCTTCGCTTGCCGCCAACGCCGGCTCTCAGGGCATTGGGCAGCCCCTCACGGCGTATTGCCAGCAAGGACGGGGAGCCGGCCGGGGGTCGCGCGCAGCCGCCGGTGAATTTTGACTGGCACAGTTGGCGGACCACATCAGTTGAGCGCGAATCGTCAAAATCCGCCGGCGGCGAGCACGTGCCCCCGGCTGGCGGTTCACTTCAACTGGCGTGGGTGCAAACCTGCCTCAGAAGATTCCCAGCGCCTCGAGCGAGTAGCGGACGACGAGGCCGGCGACGACCACGCTCACCATGCTCATGAGCTTCACGAGGATGTTGAGGCTCGGGCCGCTCGTGTCCTTGAACGGATCGCCGACCGTGTCACCCACGACCGCGGCCTTGTGGGCCTCGGTGCCCTTGCCGCCGTGCACGCCGCTCTCGATGTGCTTCTTGGCATTGTCCCAGGCACCGCCGGCGTTGGCCATGAACACGGCCACGCAGAAGCCAGTGGTGAGGCCGCCCACGAGCAGACCCATCACGCCACCGACGCCGAGCAGCAAGCCCGTGATGATCGGCACCACGAGGGCCAGCAGCGAGGGGAGCACCATTTCCCGTTGCGCGGCCTTCGTGCTGATCGCGACGGGGGCCGCGTAGTCGGGCGTGTCGGTGCCCTGCATGATGCCCGGCTTCTCGCGGAACTGGCGGCGGACTTCCTCCACCATGCCCTTCGCGGCCCGGCCAACGGCCTTCATCGTCAGGGCGCAGAACACGAACGTGCTCATGGCGCCGATGAACAGGCCGACGAGCACCTTCGGATTCATGAGGGTGACGTCGTAAAACCGCATGTAGTCGGCCATGCGGGCCTTCTTCACGGCCACGATCCGGTTGGCCTTCTCGAGTTCAGCGAGGGCGTCGGCGGCCGGCATGTTCGCCACGACGGTCTTGGCCGGCAGTTGCTTGAAGTCCGGCACGGCCGACTCGTCGAGCAGCATCCAGGTGGTGTTCTTGGCGGGCTCGGGTCCGAGCTTCACGGCGATGCCCTTGGAGAGCTTCACCCACTGGCCCTCGGTGAGTTGCTCCCGCTTGCCGGCGATCGTCAGGTATTGGTCCGGCGTGCCTTCGACGTTCTCGGCGACGGCCTGGCCCCATCGTTCGAACCCGATCCGCACCTCTTCGACGTAGGCGGCGAGCAGGGCCAGCGCCGTGAGCGCGGCCGAGCCGATCGCGAAGCCCTTGCCCGTGGCGGCGGTCGTGTTGCCGAGGGCGTCGAGGGCGTCGGTCCGCTCGCGCACGACATCGGGCAGCCCCGACATCTGGGCGTTGCCGCCGGCGTTGTCGGCGATCGGGCCGTAGGCGTCCGTCGCCAGCGTGATGCCGAGTGTCGAGAGCATGCCGACGGCGGCGATGCCCACGCCGTAGAGGCCAAGTGCGAAGGCGTTGGGGTTGGCGAAGTCGAAGCCGTTCGCGAAGCCGAATGAGAGCAGCGTGGCCGCGCCGGTGATGAGCACCGGCGCCCAGGTCGAGAGCATGCCCTCGGCGACGCCGCCGATGATGATCGTGGCGGGGCCGGTGAGCGCCTGGTCGGCCAGCTCCTTGGTGGGCGCGAACTCGTTGCTTGTCGAGTACTCGGTCCACTTGCCGATGAGCCAGCCGGCCACGAGGCCGATGATGACGGAAATCGCGACGCCCCAATAGGTGCCCTCGGGGCCCCGCATCAGTAGGAACGTGACGACGAACGTGGCGACGACGATGGCGATCGTCGAGAAATTGATCCCCTTGGCGAGGGCGCCCAGCAGGGCCTTCTGCGACGAGTCCTCCTGCGTCCGCACCTGGTAGATGCCCCAGACGGAGAGCAGCGTGCCCACGGCCGCGATGGCCATCGGCAGAAACAGGGCCGCCATCTGCATCCGGTAGTCGCCGACGAAGGCGGCCACGCCGAGGGCGGCGGTGGCGAGGATCGAGCCGCAGTAGCTCTCGTAGAGGTCGGCGCCCATGCCGGCCACGTCGCCCACGTTGTCACCCACGTTGTCGGCGATCGTGGCGGGGTTGCGGGCGTCGTCCTCCGGAATGCTGTGCTCCACCTTGCCGACGAGGTCGGCGCCCACGTCGGCCGCCTTGGTGAAGATGCCGCCGCCCACGCGGGCGAAGAGCGCCTGGGAGCTCGCGCCCATGCCGAAGCAGAGCATCGTGACGGTGATCTCCTCGAGCGACAGCGGCGCGAAGCCGAGGGCGGGGACGGCCCAATAGAGGATGAAGAACCAGAGCATGATGTCGAGCAGGCCGAGGCCCACGACGGTGAGGCCCATGACGGCACCCGAGCGGAACGCGATCTGAAGGCCTTCATTGAGCGACCGCTCGGCGCCGGCCGCGGTGCGATTGCTGGCGAGCGTGGCCGTCTTCATGCCGAACCAGCCGGCGAGGCCCGAGAACAGGCCGCCGGAGATGAAGGCGAACGGCACCCAGGCGCTCTGCACCTTGAGGACGAAGGCCATGATCGCCAGCAGGAGGAAAATGCCGATGAAAAACATCGCCACGACCTTGTACTGCTGCTTCAGGTAGGCGTCGGCGCCGGTCCGCACGTAGCCGGCGATGTCGATCATCTTCTGGGTGCCGGCCGGCTGGGCCTCCATCCACTGAAAGAATTGCCAGGCCTGCCAGAGTGCGAGGAGTGCGCCGGCCACACCGAGCGCCCACCAGAAGCCGTAGGGGCCGAAGAGCCACACCGCGGATGCCTCGCCTCCATCGGTGGCGAGGGCGAGCGTCGGAAAGAGGGCCGCGACAAGGGCCGCACAGGCGGCGGTGGCAGAGATGAGCGACTTCACGGTCGATGAAACTCCACAAAAAGTATGAACGGCGATGCGGTTGAACGGTGGACGGAGGTGGTCGGTTTCCCCTCGCGATCGCGAAATTGAACCCTCGCGCGGCGGGCATGTCAAACCGCCGCAGCTCTCGTGGCCTGCCACCGCGTGACGGACATCCATCACGCCCGTGCCGGCAAGGCGCCACGCCGTTGGGCCACCCTCGCTCAGACCGCCGCCTTGCCGATCGCGTGATAGGCGAAGCCGCGGGACTTCATCTCGGCGGGGGCATAGAGGTTGCGGCCGTCGAAGATCGTCCGCGACGCCATCCGCCGGGCCATCTCGTCGAAATCGGGCCGTCGGAAGTCACCCCACTCGGTCACGATCACCAGGCAGTCGGCCCCGGCGAGCGCATCGTAGGGCCCGGTCGCGTAGGTGAGCCGATCGCCGTAGATGTCGCGGACGTTGGCCATCGCCTCGGGATCGTAGACCGACACGGCCGCACCGCCGG
>JBJTIE010000040.1:0-4386 GCA_046094845.1 Planctomycetaceae bacterium
CCGATCGAAATATCGGCCGGTGTGAACGCGGTCGGGGGTTGCTCATCGGCAGCGAACACTGGTGCAGCGACAGCGACACACGCGGCGAATGCCGCCAGGCTCGCCGATCGAAGGCCCATGAACCGCGAAAGCTGGGGCATCATGCGGGCAAAAAACATCGTCGTGCGTGTCCTACGCGGTCAATCGCGAGCGATGCGCGGCCTTTCCGACGAATCGCGGTCGGGCGACAGTATAGGTGACCGTGACGGTGGGCCGTAAGCGTGCCGCTCCGCGCTCGAAAAACAGTCGGCTTGCGGCCTCATCCCAGTGGTTTGACAGCACTGCTATCACTCCTATACTCCGCCCACGTCGATCGACGTAGACGATGACACGGATGGACGAGCGAGAGCGTTGCCTGCACGGTGGGGCATCGGCAGCGGGAAGGATCCATGGCCAAAGCACGAGGCGGCGCCGCCGCGATCCGCGATCCCGATGCCACGGCGTCCGGCGTGCGGGATGCGCTTCGGGACCGGCTCGGCTCCAACCGTTTCGCCGTTTGGTTCGGTGACGGCGTGACGTTCAGTGCTGTTCCCAAGGCGAACGGCGAACCAGCGCGAGTGGTCGTCCGAGTCGGCAGCGGCTTCACCCACGAGTGGCTGAAGCGGACCTTTCACGCCGAGCTGTCAGCCGTGGCCCGCGACGTGTGTGGCACGGCGGTTCGGGTCGATTGGGAGACCGTGAACGATCAGCGCCCGGCCACTTCCACGCAAGCTCCTGCCGAGCCGCGAACGACGGTGGCATCCGCCGCCGGGGATTCACGACGGCAGCGTTCGCGACGCCAGCCTGCCGCGGGTCCGGCAGCGCCGCCGGCGCAGGGTGGTCAGGACGTCGGTCCGGCGGCGCAGCGTGCCGCAGCGCGGCGGCCCCTCGGCCTCGAAGAGTTCATCGTCGGCCCGAGCAACCGCATGGCCCTCGGCGCCGTCGAGATCGTGGCCTCACGGCCCGGCGAGATGTCGCCGCTGGTGATCCACGGGCCGAGCGGCGTCGGCAAGACGCATCTGCTGGAGGGCGTGTGTGGCCGGGCCCGCGACGTCAATCCATCCCTCGCCGTCGTGATGCTCTCCGCGGAGCAGTTCACGACCGGTTTTCTCCAGTCGTTGCACGGCAGCGGTTTGCCGGGCTTTCGCCGCACGTGCCGGGCAGCCGACCTGCTCGTGATCGACGACATCCAGTTCCTCGTCGGCAAGCGGGCGACCCTGGTGGAGTTCCAGCAGACGGTCGACACACTCCACCGCCTCGGCAAGCAGATGGTGTTTGCCTGCGACCGCGAACTCGACGCCCTCGACGGCCTCGGATCCGACCTCCTCACGCGGCTCCGCGGAGGCATGGTGGCCCGGATCCTGCCCCCCGACTATGACGTCCGTCGCGGCATCGTGGCGGCGTTGGCCGCGAAGCGCGGGCTCGCCGTGCCCGACGAGGTGGTGCACTACATCGCCAGCCACATCACGCGGCACGCCCGCGAACTTTACGGCGCCGTCAACCGCCTCGAGGCCACGAGTCTCATGCTCGGTGTGCCCGTCACTGCCGGCATGGCTGAGGAGGCGCTGGCCGACCTGGTGCGGTCGAGCGGCCGCAGCGTCCGCCTCGCCGACATCGAGAAGGCGATCTGCAAGGCCTTCGGCATCGAGGCCGGCAGCCTCCAGTCTGCCCGTCGGGCGAAGACCGTGAGCCATCCGCGAATGCTCGCGATGTTCCTCGCCCGCAAGCACACGCACGCCGCATTGACCGACATCGGCAAATACTTCGGTCGCCGCAGCCACTCGACCGTCATCGCCGCGCAGAAGACCGTCGGCGACTGGGTGGCGAAGCGGGCCCCGATCGTGCTCGCGGAATCGCAGTGGGATGTCGAAGAGGCGATCCGCCGCGTCGAAGACGTGCTCCGCGCGGGGTAGCCCGTGAGCCAAAGCCGGCTCGGGGACGGTACAAGTCGCGTCGCGGGACCTCGAAGACTCGGTCCAAATGCTCCTCGAGCTTGCACCGATCCCCTCGCTCGCGCTCAGGGCTTTTACAGGATGTTCGTAGCGAGCGTCCGGCGACGGGGCATGGGCAACCCCGACCTGCGCACGGGCCACGTGCCCGTTTACTTCACCGTCTCTTCGAGCGACGCCTTGTAGCGGACGCTCGATTCGGGGCCGCCAAAGCCGACGACGCGGCGGTCGATGCCCGTGCGGCGGCTGATGACGCGGCCGGCCTCGATGTCGAAGCGGATCTCGCCGTCCCAGATTCGCTCGAGGAGCCGGGCTTCGAGCCTTGGATCGTCGATCGGTGTGAGCACGGTGGTGTCGACGCGGATCGTGGCGATGCCGTCGGCGACCGCGTCGAGCCGATAGCGGAGCCGTGTTCGCACGAGCTTCCGCGGCCCGTTCGGCACCTCGACGACAACCTCCTGCGGGATCGTCCATTCGGCGCCCGGGAACACCGGGACGTCGGGCAGGGGCACGACCACGAGGTCACCCGTGCTCGACGGTGGGGAAGGCCGCAGCTCCTGCCGCTCGACCACGCGGCCGTCACGATCGACCACGAGCCGCGACAGCGGCACGCCGAGGCTCGGCCGCACGGCCTCGTAGCCCTGCGGCGGAGCCGCATCGCCGCCGCTCGACCAGCGGACCTCGCCGCGGTCGCTCGTTCGCGAGGTCATCGTGACGTCGTCCACCGAGTGTTCGAGCGTGGCCCGGCCGGCGTCGTCGACCGAGATCACCCGCCAAGTCTTCGTCGAGTCGGTCATCGTCTCGACCGTCTGCGTGGTGCCGTTCATCGTGGTCTCGGTGAGTGCCCGGTGGGCCACGGCCATGTCGATACGGTCGCCCTTCTGGAATCGGTAGGCCAGGCGCACGGCCTCCGCAGCCGTCGCGGCGGCGGCCATCCCGCCGCCGGCCAGCATCAGGCACACCGCGACGGTGGTCAGGAGTCGGCGTCGACTCATGATGCGGCGCCCTCGGGCCGTTGGCCTTCCGCAGCCCGCACGCCGCCCCCCCAGCCGAGTTTCTCCCGCAGGGTCGGGTAGTAGCCGTGCAGGCTCGTCTCCACGAGCGTGAATCGCGGCTCGGCACGCTGGACGCGAATCCGGTCGCCGGGCTCGAGCGCAGCCACCACGCGACCATCGACCACGCAGGCGGAACCGGCGTTGGGACTCGGCACCACGAGGTCGTAGGTGCGGGCCGCCGAATCGACGACGGGGCGGTTCGTGAGCGTGTGGGGGCTCCAGGGTGTGAAGATGAAGGCGTCGCGATCCTTTCGCACGATCGGTCCGCCGGCGGACAGGCTGTAGGCCGTCGAGCCGACCGGCGTCGACACGATCAGGCCGTCGGCCCGATACGTCGTGGCGAGGTCGCCATCGACGAGCAGTCGGATCTCGATCATGGAGAATGGAGGGCCGGCGAGGATCGACGTCTCGTTCAGCCCGAGCTGGCGATGGAGCAGGCCACCGCCGCGATGCAGTTCGCACTCGAAGAGCAGGTGATCGATGAGCCGGAACCGCCCGGCACCGATCTCGGCGAGGGCCGCGGTCACCTCGTCCCGCGACACGTCGGCCAAGAACCCCAGCGTGCCCAGGTTGACGCCGAGCACCGGCAGCTGGCGATAGCCCATCCACCGCGCCGTCCGCAGGATCGAGCCATCACCGCCGAGCACGACGACGAGATCGGCCTCTGGCATCCCATCCGCCTCGAACCGGCCCTCCCCCCAATCGTCCCGCGGCGCCAGCCGCCGCGCCACGACGCGATGCCCCGTCGCCGCGAGCAGGCCCTCCACCCGCTCGGCCTCGGCCTCCACGCCAGCGAGGCCACCCGGACCGACGAGAATGCACCGCAGCCCGGAGACAGCACGGCCTGGATGGAGTGGGGGAGGGGTCATTCGAGTCGCATCTGAGGTTGGACGAGACGTACAGTATTACCCGGCGACGCATACACCGTCTGCGCGTATCTGGTACTGGCGCAGCCTGATGCGCCCCTCACTCGACTCGTGAGGGGCTGCCCAATGCCCTGAGAGCCGGCGTTGCTGACCAGCGCAGGCAGGATGCCGAAGCGCAGTCAGCATCGAGCGAGCGAAGGACAGGATGTCCGAAGCGAGCGTCCGGTGACGGGGCATGGGCAGCCCCGAACCCACGCCACAGGAGGTCGTTAGGCCAAGGACTAGAAGAGCCTGCGGGGTTCAGGCCGTGGGCCGCATGCGGAGCATGCGGACTACGGGGGCCCAGCGGTCTTTTATCGGGTGCTGGCGACGGGCGCGCGGCCGGCGAGGCGGCGGCAGGTGGCGGCGATGCCGGCGGCGTCGAGGCCGAGGTCGGCGAGCAGTTCGCCCCGCTCGCCGTGCTCCACGAATTGGTCCGGCAGGCCGAGCCGCACGATC
>JBJTIE010000041.1:0-5738 GCA_046094845.1 Planctomycetaceae bacterium
CTCGAAGACTCGGTCCAAATACTCCTCGAGCTTGCACCGATCCCCTCGCCTCCTCGTTTATGGTGCCACCTGATGAAGGAAGTGATCGCGGTCGTGAAGCCGTTTCTGGCGGAGAAGGTGCTCGAGGCGCTCAAGCTCGCGCCGCTGGAGGCCTGCACCGTTCGCGAGGTGAAGGGCTACGGGCGGCAGAAGAGCTACCTCGATCAGTATGGTGACAGCGAGTATTCGCTGGCGTTTCTCCCGAAGGTGGAGATTCAGGTGTGGGTGGACGATGCCCGTGCGGACGAGGTCATCGACCGCATCACCGCCGTCGCCCGCACGGGCCGCATGGGCGACGGGAAGATCTTCGTCCTCCCCGCCGTCGAGGCCCGCGGCGAGTGAGGCTCATTTGAGGAAGACACCGGTCGCGTACCAGATGCCGTTCCCGCCGCGGCGGATGTCGTAGCCGTAGGCAGCCTGCGGGCTGCGGACGGCGTTCCAGTGGCCCGATGACTGCCGCCAGCTGGCGACGCAGTCGACGCAAGAATCGATCAGGTCTTGGTTCTCCCAGCTCTCGGCGCAAACCTCCGATGCCGAGCCGGCTCCCATGCGGCCGGCGATCCGCTGCGACCGCACGTCCCAGCCGTGGTGCCCCTGCCGGCGGATGCGGGCCTGGTGGGCGGAATGGCTCTCGGCTTCGGCGCAGAGCGAAGGATCGCAGCTGCCCTGCGTGCTCTGCGGGTTCTCGGGATGGATCCGCACGGCGAGGACCAGCGACCGCTGCGTGAGCGATCCTTCCGGGAGCACGGCCAGTTCGTCGACGTGAGACGTGGCAAAGCGGTAGTACTTGCCCTGCGTCCGGGGGAGAATCGAGACGATCCGCCCCGCATAGCGCGGATGCGCGTGATCGACCACGAACACGCCGGGGCCCCGCCGCATCTCGACGAGGCTCTGATCGGCCACGAGCCCGGCCGCCTCGGCCATGCCCAGTCGGCAGAACACCCAGGGCGTGCCCGAGCGGCCGAATCGCTCCTGCACGTCGGGCCGCTCGAGGTGCTGGCCCACGGCGTCACCGGAATCCCCCGACTGCGGCTCCACCGAGACCAGCAGCATCGCGCCGGAGGCCCGAGCGGCCTCGACCGCCGCAGCGTAGTCATCGATGTGATCGACGCCCTGCCGTGGCTCGATGATCCGCGGCACGGGCGTGGCGGCCACCGCGAGCGGGCTGCATGTCATGACAGCGGCGAGTGCCGCCAGAATCATCGAGGAGCGTCGAATACGATCACACCACATGGAGTTCGTGATGAACATGCTGCACCTCATCCGTAAGTGAAAGGAACGAGGTGGTGATTGAATGGCCGGGACGCATCGGCTGCAAGTGGCCGGCGGCCGTCTGCCGACGTCGTTTCTCGACTTACGTCAGGCCGCGCCGCCGGCAACCGCGGCATTCACAAGCAGTTGCGCGAAATCGAAAAAATGTGCAGGTCTGCGGTGTTTCCGCCGTGGGCCACATGCGGAGCATGTGGACTACGGCGCAAACGGATGCGCCACCACATTGCCGTGAGGGGCTGCCCATGCCCCAGGAGCCGCCATCGAGCGGAGGGCAGGGATGCCCGGAGTGAGCGTCCGGCGACGGGGCGTGGGTAGCCCCGAACTTTCGCCACAGCGGGCGACCCGCTGGGGAAGAGAAGGGCGTGGCGGAATTATGGACGGGGCTGGACCGGCTCGAAGGGCCGCACCCAGATCGAGCGGAACTGCACCGGGCTGCCGTGATCCTGCAGCATGATCGGCAGGGTGTCGGCGTGCGTCGTGTAGCCGGGCGGCATGTGCCACGCGGTGTCACCCTTGAGCACGGTGTCGGCATGGATCGCGATGCCGTTGTGGAGCACGCTCACGCGGGCTGGGCTGGCGAGCGATCCGTCGGCGTGAAACCGCGGCCGTGTGAACAGGATGTCGTACGTCTGCCATTCGCCCGGCGTGCGGCAGGCGTTCACGGCCGGTGGCTGCTGCTTGTAGACCGCTCCGCACTGGCCATCGGGGTAGGTGAGCGGTCCGTCGGTGCCGTCCTCGAAGGAGTCGAGCAGTTGAATCTCGTATCGCCCCATCAGAAAGACACCGGAATTGCCGCGATCCTGTCCCTGTCCCTGCGGTGGACTCGGCGTCCGGAATTCGACGTGCAGCTGGCAATCGCCGAACGGCTGCTGCGTGGAGATCGTCCCCTTGCCGATCGTCGCCACGCCATCGGCCACCGTCCATGCATCGGCCCCTTGCCACCGGTCGAGATTCGTGCCGTCGAAGAGCACGACCGCGTCGGACGGCACGGCCGCGGGGCCGCTCGGTGCCGGGCCGGGATCGACCACCGTTGGCCGCGGCCACTCAATCGGCATCCGCCACTCGCCACTGGGGTGCTTGGTGCCGCACAGTTGCAGCCGCCGGGCGCGGATCGAATCGGTGATCGCCCGGGCCTTCGCCTCCGCCTCGGCGATCGGCAGGCCCGCCTTCATGCCGGGCCGCAGGTGACCGGCCGCCGGGAGATAGGCGTCGCGGAGCAGCTGCATCCGCTGCGTCACCTCCGGCAGGAACGCCTCGAGCGCCGCAGGCGTCTCGGCGGCTGCCGCCGTGTCGTCGCCGAGCCCGCGGAGCACCGCCCGGCAGATCGCCCAGTGGCCCTGTGGATTGGGATGCACGGCATCGGGGGCGAACACGACGCCCGCGTCCTGCTCCCGGGCCGCCGCGAGCATCGCCTTCATCGGCCCATGGACGTCGATCACGAGCCAGCCGTCGGCCCGCTTCGAGAGGAGCCACTTCGCATAGGCGTCGAGGACGGCATCGTAGTCGGTGGCGCCCGCGGGGCCCGGCTTGTCAGGCCGCTTGTCGTAGACCGGCGGCGTGAGGTGAACGATCGTGGCCCCGGTCTTCGTGACGGCCTCGTGCAGCCGCTCGATGCCCGACTTGAATGCCGCGAACCGCGCCTCGTCGAGCGGCTGGTAGATGCCACAGTTCATGCCGTAGCAGGCGAGCACCACGTTGGGCCGCACGACCCGCAGCACGCGGTCGAGCCGCTCGTCGAGGTCGGGCCGTGGAAACCTGCCACCGGCATGCCCCTCTTCGGAAAGCCCCGACACCGTCTCGCTCGGCAGGCCCACGTCGATCACGTCGGCCTCGGTGCCCCGCCGTTCCATCCAGGCGATCAGTTCGGCGACCCAGTCGCCGCCGTAGGTGATCGAGTCGCCGAGCACGGCGATCCGCCTGGCCTGCAGCAGCATGTCGGCGGGCACGGCCGCGGGGTCGGCGGCGACGACGGATGAGCAGCACACGAGGGCGGTGAGGGCCGCGACGGCGGCATGACGCTGGCGCATGGTCAGGGGGCCTCGGCAGGGGACACAGGTTCGACGTCGAGATCGGCTGCCGGCAGGGGCGTGACGTCGAACGTCAGCACGTCGTCGTAGGTCCGCCGCTCCCAGTCGAGGATGGTGCCGGGAGCGTCGGGGTCGAGCATGGGAAACACGTGCACCGGCGTGATCGTCACGGTGTAGCCGGCGCCGCCGTCGCGGCGGCTCACATCGACCTCGACGTGGCCGTAGTGCTTGCCGCCCGATTCGAGCACGTCCCGCTGCCACCGCTCCGGCGCATGGTCGTGGGCCAGGAAGATCTGCCGGTCGTTCACGTGGTCGGTGGCGGGATCGGACAGGCGATCGCCACCCATGCCGACGGTGTAGTAGTGCACGCCGTCGGCGAACGAGTGCTCGTAGTGTTCGTCGTGGCCGCAGAATACGCCCCGTACGCCCTGTTCCTTGAACAGCCCGGCGAGCCCGCGAAGCGGCTGGCCCGAATGCCGATCCTTGCCATCGCCGTTGCCCGGCGGCCGGCCGTGGCGGCCGGCCGAGTAGGGCGGGTGATGAAACTGAACGAACACGATGGCGTTGCGTTCGCGGGCCGACACGAGCTCGCGTTTCAGCCAGGCATGCTGCTCCGAACCCGGGGCGTAGTCGGGGATGTGGGGTGCATCCTTGCGGTCAAGCTCGTGGTTGGTGTCGTCGGGCCCGTCGTCGGAACCGCCATTCGTCGTGTCGAGGGAAAGCAGCGTCACGGGGCCGAAATCGACGCGGTGATAGCGGCCGATGTGTCGCTCGTCCGGGCTGCCGTTTTCCGGATGCTCGAAATAGGTGAGAAACTTCCGTGCGGCGAGAAGCGTGACGGGGCCGGCATAGCCGCCAAGGTCGCGGAGTTGGTCGTCGCTGGGCGGGCCGCCGAAGATGTCGTGGTCGCCCATTACGGCGACGAGCGGCACGCGGGAGGCGAGCGTGCCGAACGTGCCGGCGTTGTGACGCCAGAACTCATCCCAATGCCGCTGCTGTCCACCGCTCTCGACGAGGTCCCCCGCGATGCTGCACAGCACGGGGTTGCCGGCCCGCAGGCTTTCGGCCGCCCGTGCCGCGATCAGGGCGAGGTTCGTGCGATAGGCCGCCGTCTCGTCGATCACGTACCGCCCGCCCGCCCACCGCGGTCGTGGCCCACCGGGCAGCGACGGCGAGGCCGTCCATTCCGTCCGCGAGTCCCGCGATGCAGGCTGCGCCTTGGCGTCGGCATAGAAGAACAGCCGCACGCCACCGCCGCGGCCCACGTCGCCCGCCCGCGGGGCGGTCGTGAGCACGGCTTTCGCCGTCTCGCCGGACTGTTCGACCGCATAGGGATAGCTGGTCGCCGGCTCGAGGCCGGTCACACGCACCGAATGCAGGAAGGGGGGGGATCCATGCTGCATACCGGCCGGCTCGGCCATCTGGTAGTCGAGATCGCGGGCGAGCACGGGAGCCGACGTGAACGTGCGGCCGTCGCAGGTGAGCGTGCCGGGCGCCGCCGCCTCCGACAGCCATCGCACGGTCATCGCGTCGGGAGCCGGATGTTGCAGGTACGGACGCACGCGAAACGGCGTGGCGGCCAGGTCCGCCCCACGCGTCGGCACAGCCGCCGTGACGGCAGCCACCGCGATCACGACACGGAAACCGGCGGGAGCGATCATGGGGTGACGACCGGAGTTGCCCCGGCCCGAATGGCGAAGAGGTGGCTCTTATTGGCGATGTAGAGCGTCTCGCCGGCGACGATCGGCGTGGAATAGACGCTGTTGCCCATGTTGATCTCCGTGAGCAGATCCTTTTCCCTCGCGAGGGCGAAGACGGAGATGTCGCCATCCTCGTCGCCGATGTAGACCTTCCCATCGACGATCAGGGGGGAGCCCCAGCTGGCTGCCAGCATGTCGTGGGTCCAGAGCGGCCGGCCCGTCTTCAGGTCGAGGCAGTGGAAGAGACCGCTGAAATCGGCCACGAACAACAGTCCATCGGCGATCGCCACGGTGCCGCAGGTGCGATGCATCGTCTCCTCGAAGTCGAGCTTGCCGTTTTCGTCGGCGTCGAAGCCGGGGTAGTGCCAGACCGCCGCGGAGTGAGGATTCGGTCGGGCCACCTCCCCCTGCTCCGCGATCACGGCCTGCTCGCGGCGGCGGGGCAGGGGGGTGTTCGGATCCTTCAGGCTCACGGCGAGCTCGCTCGACACGTCGCCCCGCTTCGTGGGGTCGATGCACCAGAGATGCCCCACGCCCTCGCCGTGCTCCGGATCCTCGCCCACGGCCACGTAGACGAGCCCCTCGTGCACCACCGGCGTGCCGCAGGTGATCTTCGGCGGCGGTGACGGCTGGCTCTATGCCTTCGATGCCCGGGGCGAGAACGGCCGGTCCAAGAAGCTGTGGGAATTCGACTGCAACC
>JBJTIE010000042.1:0-5783 GCA_046094845.1 Planctomycetaceae bacterium
CATCATGCCGCGGGCCGCGGTCACGGCTGCGTCTTCGCCGTCGCCGAGCCGGGCCGCCACCTTCGCGATCCCGGCTTCGATCTTCGCCAGCGGCAGAAACTCGCCGATGATGCCGGTCGAGAGCACGAGCACCTCGCCCGCGAGATCGCCGACGACGGCGAGGGGGCGACGCACGTGCTCGTGGTGGAGGTGACGGGCTGCCGGTCGCGGGACGAGGCCCGGCAGATCGCCCGCACGATCGCCGACAGCCCGCTCGTCAAGACGGCGGTGCACGGCGCCGACCCCAACTGGGGCCGGATCGTGTCGGCGGCGGGCTACTCCGGCGTGGCGTTCGATCCGCTGAAGCTGCGGTTGCGGGTGAACGGCACGCTGCTCTTCGAGGCCGGCACGCCCGTGCCGTTCGACGCCGACGCCGTGTCGGCATCGATCACGAATGCCCGTGACACCCTGATCCAGGTCGATCTCGACTCTGGTCCGGGCTCGATCCGGTTCTTTTCGAGCGACCTCACGGCCGAATACGTCCACCTCAACGCCGACTACCACACGTAGGCCCGTTGCTCCGCCCGTAGTCCGCACACTCCGCCCGTAGTCCGCACACTCCGCCCGTAGTCCGCACACTCCGCCCGTAGTCCGCACACTCCGTGTGCGGTTGGAAGTCCGAAGGCCGAGGGGCCGGGCTATTCGGCCTGAGGTTCGCGCACCTCCAGGGAGCTAGCTCGGGTCTGCGGTGTTTTCGCCGTGGGCCGCATGCGGAGCATGCGGACTACGGTGCGCGCAGTGACGGGCCTCCAATCCCGCGTATATTTCCCGAACAGGGGCGCCCCGGCCGCCCCAGCCTTGACGCCGCCGGCGCAAAAGGGTTTGCTCTGCGTGCCTGCCCACCCCATTCCGAAAGGTTTCGTGCGTTGTTCAGTGTCGTTTTCGCCCCTCCGCTGTTTGATCCGCTTGGCCCCGCTGCCGATCCGCTGACCGCCTGCCCGGGCCTCTGGTCAGTCCCCGGCTTCGCCGCGACCACGCCCGCCCTGCCCCAGGTCACCTGCGCCGCCGATCCCGACGACGAGGAAGAACTCGGGGACGAGGAAGACCTCGCGGTATCCCAGCCGTTGGCCGACGAGGAATCGAGCTTCGACGACTTCGACGACGAATTCGACGACGACTTCGAGGAGGAGGAGAACGATCCCGACTGGGATCATCCCGACGAGGGCGACGAGACGCCTCCGCCGGGCAAGGGCAAGAAGTAGTTCGGTCCGCTCCGGGAATCGTCGCATGGCCGGTCGAGACACTCCGCATTCCGCTTCCGACGACCCCGGCGCCGCCGGCCCGCGGGGGAAGTCCGGTGGTCGCGGCCGGAAGAAGGCGACCGATTGGTTCGGCAACCTCGGCCAGCTCGACTTCGACATCGACTTCTTCGAGCGTCTGCTTCTTCGCAAGTCCGACTCCGTGGAGGTGCTGCGGATTCTCGCGGAACTCGTCTCCAAAAAGGGCCTCGTGAAGCGGGCCGTGGAGCTCGATCGTCGGCTCGTCGAGCTGAGGCCCGGCGACTTTCTCGCCCGCTACACCCTCGCCTGCTCGCGGGCCCGAGCCGGCCGCCCCGACGAGGCGATCGACTCGCTCTCCCGCGCCATCCTGCTGGGCTACGACGACCTCACCCACATGGAGACCGATCCGGATCTGGAGTCGCTTCGCGACCATCCCGGTTTTCGGTCGCTCCTCGACACCGACTGACCGCAGTCGGCGCAGCGGCTCTCGGGTATGATGCCGGCCTCGGCATCTTCCCCTGGTGAGCGCACGCATGCTGGACCAATTCGACAAGATCACGGAAGCCTGCACCTTCATCTCCGGCAGGTGGGCCCACAAGCCACGGGCCGCGATCATTCTGGGCAGCGGCCTGGGCGCTGCGGCGGCGGCCCTCGGCGACACGGTGACGATCCCCTACGACGAGATCCCCCACTTCGCCCGCTCGACGGCCCACGGCCATGCCGGGCAGCTCGTCTGCGGCCTGCTGGAGGGCGTGCCGGTGGTGGTGATGGAGGGGCGGATGCACGCCTACGAGGGCTATCCGCTCGCCCAGATCACGTTTCCGGTCCGGGTGATGAAGCGACTCGGGGCCGATCTCCTGATCGTCACCAATGCCTGCGGTGGCTTGAACCCGCAGTTCCGCACCGGCGACCTGATGGTGATCGACGACCACATCAACCTGATGAACGACAACCCGCTCGTCGGGATCAACGACGACCGGCTCGGGCCGCGATTCCCCGACATGTCGGCGCCGTACACGCCCCACCTCGTCGACGCTGCCCTCACGGTGGCCCGCCGCGAAAACTTTGCCGCCCACCGCGGCGTCTACGTGGCCGTCACCGGCCCCAACCTGGAGACGCGGGCCGAGTACCGCTTCCTGCGAACGATCGGCGCCGACGTGGTGGGCATGTCCACCGTGCCCGAGGTGATCGTGGCCGTGCATGCCGGCATGAAGGTGCTCGGCATCTCCGTGATCACCGACATGTGCCTCCCCGACGCCCTCGAGGTGGCCACCGTCGAAGCCATCCTCGCCGTCGCCCGCTCCGCCGAACCCAAGCTCCGCGCGATCATCACCTCCACCGTCCGCGCCATCGGCAACTCACAGGCACAACGTAACGGGTAGGCGAGGGGGTCGGTGCAAGCTCGAGGAGCATTCGGACCGAGTATTCGAGGTCCCGCGACGCGACTTGCACCGCCCCCGAGCCGGCGACACATCATCCGGAGGCGATCAGACCTTCCGGCCGATGAACATGTAATACGGCGCCCGCAGAAGCGGCACGTATGGCAGCTTCGCCATCTGCTCCTCGAGCCGCACCGTCTCGAACTTGCGACGCAGGTACGGCAGGTGGTCGGGGGACGGGAACACGTTGTCGGTCGCGAACCACACCGGCCACAGCGAGCGGCAGAGCCAGCCGTGCCGCCGTAGCGTCTCGGCTGGATGCTTCTGGGCCACGTAGAAATCGACCACGCCGATCAATCCGCCCGGCTTGAGCATCGCCAGCGCGTTGTCGATGGCGGCATGCCAGGGCGGGATCATCGTGAGTGAGTAGGAAAACGTCACCACGTCGGCCGAGCCTTCGGCCGGCCGAAACGTCGTGGCGTCGGCCTCGACGCATTCGACGTTGGTCCAGCCCCGTTGGCGGCACCGGTCGCGGGCCACCTCCAGCAGCGACCGTGAGAGATCGACGACGTACACCTTCCCGAGGCCGTTGATCCCGGGGCCGAAGTGTTCCAGGTTGGCGCCGGTGCCGCCCCCCATGTCCACCCAGGTGCCCCCCGTGGGCCGCGGCAGGGAATCCCACAGCTGCTCGCGGCCCTTCAGGAGCCGGCGGCGGAAGTCGTCGTAGTCACGGGCCTGGCCGCCGTAGAAGCTCTCGAGCCGTTCGGCGTGGGTGCCCCCGCGGACGGGCTTGAACGCCATCTGCGCGAGGATTTTGAGGTCTGACCAGAGACTCACGCGAGGGCCTGAGAAGGAATGGGTCGAGCCGGGCTCACAGGTTAGCCGCCCACGCGAGCGTGCTTCAAGCCGCGCGGCGGGCGGGCGGGGCCGTTGCCCCTGTGGCGCTGTCCACGGCTGGGGTACGCTTTGGGCCTTCGCCTTCTTCCTCGTTGCATGCACCGCCCGATGTTCGACCCCGTCCGCGGCAAGCCCGACTTTCCCGCCCTCGAAGCCTCGATCGCCGCCTTGTGGCGCGAGGGGAACATCTACGCGAAGTCGCTCGACCGGAGGCGGAGCGGTCGGCGGTTCGTGTTTTACGAGGGTCCGCCCACGGCCAACGGCATGCCCCATCCCGGCCACTGCCTCACGCGGACGATCAAGGATCTCTATCCCCGCTACCGCACGATGCGGGGCGACTTCTGCGAGCGGAAGGCCGGCTGGGACACGCACGGACTGCCGGTGGAGGTGGAGGTCTGCAAGGAGTTGGGCATCCACTCCAAGGCCGAGATCGAGGCCTACGGCGTCGAGCCCTTCATCCACAAGTGCCAGGAGAGCGTCTGGCGCTACATGAAGGAGTGGGAGACGCTCACCGAGCGGATCGGGTTCTGGATCGATCTCTCCGCCGCCTACGTCACCTACCACCAGAGCTACGTGGAGAGCGTCTGGTGGGCGCTGGCCGAGTTGTTCAACAAGGGCCTGCTCTACGAAGGGCATAAGATCGTCTGGTGGTGGGCCCAGGGGGGCACGGCGCTCTCCAGCGGTGAAGTGGGCCAGGGCTACAAGGAGGTGGCCGACCCGAGCGTGTATGTCGCGTTTCCGCTGCTCGACGACGCCGGCCGGCCGACATCCCGCAGCCTCGTGGCCTGGACCACGACGCCGTGGACGCTGCCGTCGAACCAGTTCGCCGCCGTGAGGGCCGACCTCGAGTACGTCGTCCTCCGCGAGAACGGCGTCGCCGACGGGCCGGAGCTCATCGTGGCCGAGCCGCTGGCCGCGGCCCTCGGCGAAAAAACGAAACGCTCATTCGAGATCATCGATCGTCTGCCGGGCTCGGCCCTCGTCGGCAGCAGCTACCTGCCGCCGTTCGACACGTTCCGCCCGGCCGGATCCCCCGTCATGGCCCAGCTCACCGCGGGCGGCTCCACGCCCGTCGCCTGGCGGGTCGTCGCGGCCGACTTCGTGACCACCGACTCGGGCACCGGCATCGTGCACATCGCGCCGGCCTTCGGGGAGGTGGACTACGGCGTGCTCGTGGCGGAGCAGGTCCGGTTCGTGGCCGGCGCGGGCCCGCAACTCATCAATTGCGTGGCCCCCGACGGCACGTTCACCGACGCCTTCCCGATGGGGAGCGGCCGGTTCGTCAAAGAGTGCGACCGCGACATCACCCGCGACATCAAGTCCCGCGGCCTGCTCGTCCACCAGGAGCAATACGTCCACGACTATCCGTTCTGTTGGCGGGCCGACGCCGATCCGCTCATCCAGTATCCGCGGCAGAGCTGGTTCATCCGCACGAGCCAGTTTCGCGAGCAGATGCTGGCCAACAACGCCCGAATCAACTGGCTCCCGGAGCACATCAAGGACGGTCGGTTCGGCAACTTCCTCGAGACCAACGTCGACTGGGCGCTCTCCCGCGAGCGGTACTGGGGCACGCCGCTGCCGATCTGGAAGTGCGAGGCCACCGGGAAGGCCGAGGCGGTCCCGTCGTACGCGGCGCTCCTCGCCAAGCCGGGCGTGGCGGGCACGGACGTGTTCGACAAGGCGAAGGCAGCCAACCCGCAGCTGTCCGACGACCTGAAGGTGCACAAGCCCTACATCGATGCCGTCACCTACGACTCACCGTTCGCGGCCGGTGCGCGGATGCGGCGGGTGTCCGAAGTGATCGACTGCTGGTTCGACTCGGGGGCGATGCCCTTCGCCCAGTGGGGCTGGCCGCATCGTGGTCAGGAGGAGTTCGCCCGGCAGTTCCCGGCCGACTTCATCTCCGAGGCGATCGACCAAACCCGCGGCTGGTTCTACAGCCAGCTCGCGATCAGCACGCTCCTGTTCGGCGAGCAGGCGGCCGGCGCTGCCCGCGGCTACCCGCACCCGTTCAAGACCTGCATCGTGCTCGGCCACATGCTCGGCGAGGACGGGCAGAAGATGAGCAAGAGCCGCCGCAACTACAAGGAGCCGGCGGTCATCTTCGACACCTACGGCGCCGACGCCCTGCGGTGGTTCTTCCTCGCCGGCCAGGCTCCGTGGACGAGCATCCGCTACAGCGAGCGGTCGATCCGCGAGAGCGTGCCCGAGTTTCTGCTGCGGCTCTGGAACGTTTATTCGTTCTTCG
>JBJTIE010000043.1:0-13758 GCA_046094845.1 Planctomycetaceae bacterium
GAGCCCGAACCCACCACGGAGCCCGAACCCACCACGGAGCCCGAACCCACCACGGAGCCGGAGCCCGAACCCACCACGGAGCCGGAGCCCGAACCCACCACGGAGCCGGAGCCCGAACCCACCACGGAGCCCGAACCGGACACTGACCCGGAAACCGACGCCAGCGATGGCGACACCCTCGAGGATCACCTCGAGAACGTCTACGCCGCGCTGCGCCGAAACGACTTTGCCGCTGCCGACAAACTGCTCGACAAAGCCCAGGACGTCGCTGCTCCGGACGAGTCTGCGAGCGAACGGCTCGATCGCTGGCGGCTGCTCGCCGCCTACGCGCGAAACTTCCCTGCCCTGCGGGACAAGGCGCTGAAAGCGAGCAGCGAAAACGAAGTCAAACTGGCGGATGGCCGGATCATCGGGATCATCGAAGTCGATGCCACCCGCGTCGTCTACCGGGATCGGGGGCGGAACGAGCGCGTGCCCCGCGACCGTCTTCCCGACGACGTCCTGCTCGCCATCGTGCAACAGTGGTTCAATGCCGCGCGGAAGCCCGGAAACCACCTCTATCTGGGCACCTTCCACGTGCTGCGGAACACCCCCGATCTCGCGTCGGCCCAGGGTGAATTCCAGCTCGCCGCGTTCAGCGGCGAGCCCGACGGCACCGTGCTCCAGCAGCTCCTCACCGATCCCGTGATCGCGGGTGGCGATCAGTAGCAGGCCGCCAGAATCGGCAGCAATGCCGCGGCGTCGAGCTCGCGCGGATTGCCTCTCATGCTCGCGCCGCCGGAGTGTTCCGCGAGCCAGCCGAGCCGATCGGCTGCGAGCCCGAGGTCGCGGAGCCGTTGCGGCGTGCCCGCGACCAGGCAGAGCCGCTCGATCCGCTCCACGAATGCCCGGGCCGCTCGCGCGTCGTCACCCGCCGCCGGGTCGAGCGTCCGCTCGAGCATGGCCAGATCGCTCCGGGCCACCTGCTCGTTGACCCGCAGTGCCACCGGCAGCATGACGGCGCAGGCGACGCCATGGGGCGTGCCGCACTCGATGCCCAGGGCCGCAGCGACCCCGTGGGCCATCCCCAGTCCGGAATTCGTCAGCGCGATGCCCGACACCAGCGCCGCATGAGAGAGCGCCGCCCGGGCATCGAGATCGCCCGGGTTCACCAGCACCTGCGGCAGCGCTCCGACGGCCCGCGGCAGGGCATCGAGCACCAGCGCCCTGGTCAGCGGATGTCGAAACCGGCAGATGAACGACTCGATCAACTGCGTGATGCAGTCGAGACCGGATGCGGCCGTCGTGTCGCGAGAGCACGACCGCGTGAGCAACGGATCGACGACCGCAGCTCGTGGCACCATCAGCGGGCTTCGCATGCTCTTCTTGAATCGTCGCCGCGGACACGAGATCACGGCATTGCGGGTCGCCTCGGCGCCCGTGCCCGCGGTGGTCGGCACGGCCACCACAGGCAGCGGCGGATGCACGAGCGCGAGGCCCCGCCCGACCCCCTCCAGGTGATCGACGACGACCGCGTCGAGATCGGTCGCTTCAGCCGGGGCATTCGTCGCCAGGGCCGCCACGGCCTTGGCGAGGTCGATCGTCGCCCCGCCACCGACCGCGACGATCACCGCACCCTCCCGGCCGGTGCGGGGCACCCGCGCGACCGCCGCCGCCACCTGATCCACGGTGGGCTCACCCCGACTGGACGCCACGCGCCGGGATGTCACGCCGGCCGCACGGCACGCGGCCTCGACGGCGTCGAGACCGCCGCTCGCGGCGCCGCTCCGCTCCCCCGCCACGATCCACGCGGCACCGCCGAGCTCCCCGACGATTCCGCCGACCTCGGCAACGCGGCCCGCGCCGAACACGATCCGCGGCGGCACGAGGAGGTCATAACTGGCGAGCGGCGGCATCGCTGCGTGCATGGTGGCTCTCCGGCGCTATACTCGTCCGTCGTCCCTGCGTGACCGCAGCGGCAGGATACCCTCGGGGCCGGTGGCGATGCCGCCCCGTTTTCCCTTCGTCACCACGTCGAGCCGTCATGCAGGATCCGCTGACCATTCCCTGCCGCCCGGGGCCGATCCGGGGCACGATCCTTCCCCCCGGCTCGAAGAGCATCACGAATCGCGCCCTCGTGTGCGCCGCGCTCGCCCGGGGCACGAGCAGGCTCACCGGCGTGCTCGACAGCGAAGACACGCGGGTGATGGCTGCCGGCCTCGCGGCCCTCGGCATCGGCATCGACGCCGATTGGGGGCGGTCCGAGCTGACGGTGACCGGCTGCGACGGCCGCATTCCGGCGGCCACCGCGACGATCGACTGCGCCGCCAGCGGGACGACGATGCGATTTCTGTCAGCCGTCTGCGGACTCGGACACGGCACGTTCCGCCTCGACGGCACCGCCCGGATGCGGCAGCGGCCGATCGGTGATCTCGTGGCCGCCCTGCAGACGCTCGGTGTCGATGCCGTCGCGGAGAGCCCGGGCGGGTGCCCGCCGGTGCGGATCCGTTCATCGGGTCTGGCCGGTGGCTCCGTCACCGTGCACGGCGGCACGTCGAGCCAGTTCGCCAGCGGGCTGGCAATGGCAGCTCCCTGTACGGCGCACGGGATGCGGATCACCTTCGCCGGGCAACTCGTCTCGCTTCCTTATCTTGAGATGACCCGCCGGGTGATGCAAAGCTTCGGCGGCGCCTGCGGATCGCTGGGCGACGGTGGCTGGGACATTCCGCCGACCGGCTATTCAGCCTGCCACTATGCGATCGAGCCCGACGCCTCGGCGGCCAGCTATTTTCTCGCTGCTGCCGCGATCACCGGCGGCGAGGTGCGGCTGGAGGGCCTTTCGCGGCGGAGCATGCAGGGCGACGTCGGCATGGCCGACGCCCTCGAGCGGATGGGCTGCGCGGTCGCCTGGAACGAAACGGCAGGGGCGGAGTCGATCACCGTGCGGGGCCGGGCCGAGCACGGCATCGACATCGACATGAACGCGATCAGCGACACGGTGCCGACGCTCGCGGCCGTCGCGCTGTTCGCGTCGAGCCCCACGACGATCCGCAACGTGGCCCACATTCGCGACAAGGAGACCGACCGCATCGGTGATCTGGTGCGCGAGCTCCGCAAGCTCGGGGCACGGGTGGAGGAGCATGCCGACGGCATGACGATCGAGCCCGCGCCACTGCATGGGGCCACGGTCGCCACCTACGACGATCATCGGATGGCCATGAGCCTGTCGCTGGCTGGGCTCATGGTGCCGGGCGTCCGCATCGAAAACCCATCCTGCGTCGGCAAGACGTTTCCGGACTACTGGAACCGGATGGCGACGCTCGCCGGCTGGCCGGCCTCGGCCATCAGCGGCTGATCCGCCGGCCGCCGCCGGCCCGCGCCAGCACCGCATCGGCCTTGGCGAGCAGGGCGTCCACGGCTTCATCGCAGGCCCGCGAGCGGTCGGCCTCCGGCGCCGTTCCCCCTGCCAGTGATTCATCGGCCGCCACGAATCCGCCGCCACAATGCTGGCAATACACGCGGCGACCGAGCAGCATCACCGAGATGCGAAGCATCCGGCCACAGATCGGGCAGGCCTGGCCGAAAAACACATCCCCGCAGACCGCCTCGGCGGATTGGACCCCATCATCGTGCGGACGATCGGTTCCGTGCATGGCGGACTCTGAAAACGACGACACGGTCGACAACGATACGGACGTGAAACAGGCTATCCCCGGGCGGACGTGAGACGCACCACCGGCCCGTGAGTGTATGCGGCTGATCGCATCTCGGCAAACGAGGGTTCCGGGGCTAGAATGCTGCGATCGGGGTGGTGGCACCGAGCAGCCTCCCGTCGCCCCGTGGCCAGTGGCCCGACGCACCATGAGTTACCGCGGTTGGTTCACTCCGTTCGTCGTCGGATTGTGGCTCGTGACCAGCGGCTGGCTGGTAACGGCGAAGATTCTTCCCGCCTGGCGCCCCGGGTCTCCTCCGGGCTACCAAGGCCTCTATGGCTCGGGGGGTCGGCTGGGTCCAGTCGGTTGGACGGTGCAGTGGAATGGCAGCCCCCTCGGCTGGGCCCTCGCCGAATCGACCCGCAGCCCGGATGGCGGACTGACGGTCGACAGCAGGCTGCATTTCGAGCGACTGCCGGTCGAGGAGGTGCTGCCGTCATGGGCCGGTGAGCTGGTGGCGGGCATGCTCCGCACCCACGGCCTCGCCACCTTCGATGCCCGAGGCAGGCTCGCCATCGACGATGCCGGCAAGCTCCAGACCTTCCGCTCGGCCGTCAGCATCGCCGGCGTGGCGGACGACGTCGTGCTCGAGGGCACGGTTCGTGACGGCGAGGTGGCGATCGACGTCCAGGCCGGCGACATCCGCTACCGCACCAGTCGCCATCTTCCCGACCAGCTCACGCTGGGCGATGAACTCTCGCCCCAGGCGTCGATGCCGGGGCTGTACGAGGGCCGCCGCTGGACCGTGCCCGTCTACAGCCCCCTCCGGTCGGGCCTTTCCCCGCTCGACATCCTGCACGCCGAGGTGGGGCCGGAAGAAACGATGTTTTGGGACAACACCCTCATGCGGGTGCACGTGGTCTCGTATCGAGAGGATCCGTCCTCGTCCCGCCCGCCACGCTCCCGCCTGTGGGTCGATCGAGGCGGCCGCGTGCTGAAACAGGAATCGCAGGTGCTCGCCGGCACGATCGTGTTCATCCGGCGATCGGACGAGGACGCGTCCCGGCTGGCCGCCAGCATCGCCGTGGAAGCCGAGGGGGCCGTCGATGCGGCCGAGGTTCCATGATCGAATTCGACCACGTCACCCGCACGTACGGCAGCAAGGTCGCGGTCTCCGACCTGACGCTCGCGATTCCACGTGGTGAGCTCTTCGCGCTGCTCGGCCCCAACGGCGCCGGCAAGACGACCACGATTCGGATGCTCGTGGGTTTGCTGCAGCCCTCGCGGGGAGCGATCCGCGTGTGTCGCGCCGACGTGGTGCGTAATCCTCGCACGGCCCACCTGCACGTCGGCTACGTGCCCGACGAGCCCTGCCTCTACGACAAGCTCACCGGACGCGAGTTCCTCTGGTTCATCGCCGACATGTTCGGAACCCCACGGCACCTCGCCGCAGCCCGCATCGACCGGGAGATCGATCACTTCGAGCTCGCCGAGTTCGCCGATGATCTGGCGGAGAGCTATTCGCTCGGCATGAAGCAGCGGCTCGTGTTCGCCGCGGCGCTGCTCCACGACCCCGACGTGCTCGTCCTCGACGAACCGATGGTGGGCCTCGACCCCCGCAGCGTGCGGATCGTCAAGGACCTCCTCCGCACTCGCGCGAGCGAGGGCATGACCGTGTTCATGTCGACCCATACGCTCGCCATGGCGGAGGAGATGGCCGACCGCGTCGGGATCATGGTCCGCGGCCAGCTCCGCTTTCTCGGCACGATCCCCGAGCTCCGCGACCACATGGCGGTCGAGGCCACGAGTCTCGAGCAGCTGTACCTCGAACTCACCGCCCCGGGGGCGTCGGCACCGGGCGGCATTCGCCCATGAGCTCCGCGGCCATGCTCGAGGTGGGCGACGCGGGCCGGCGGCTGCTCGGCCCGGACGCCGAATCCCGCCTCTTTCTCCGACTCCGGATCACGATCGCCTGGGCCACGCTGCGTTGGATGCTGGCCCACGCCCGCCTCCGACTCGGCCTGGTGGTGCTTTTGAGCGGAATGTTCTGGGCCTCGCTGTACGGCCTGTTCGTGCAGGCATTCGCATTCCTCGACGGCCTGCATGCCGAGTCATCTCGCTCCTGTTCAACGCCTTCTTCTCGTCGCTGATGGTCATGCTCGTGTTTTCGTCGGGCATCCTCATGTATGGCAGCCTCTATCGTTCGGGTGAGTCCCGGCTGCTCCTCACGCTGCCGGTGCGGGCCGAGACGATCGCAACGCACAAGTTCCAGGAGGCCTTCTGGTTTTCCTGCTGGGGGTTCGTCCTGCTCGGCAGTCCGATGCTCACGGCCTACGGGGTGGTCCGTCAGGCCGCCTGGCCCTACTTCGCCCTCATGCTGCCCTTCATGGTGTCGTTCGCCGTGATCCCGGCGACGGTCGGGGGCATCTGTTGCATCGGGCTGGTTGCCTGGATTCCCCGGCTGCGGGTGCAGGCCTTGTCGCTGGCCCTGTTCGCCGGCTGCGTCGCTGCGGTCTGGCTTGGCTGGTCGCTCGTCGAGCGCGGGCCGATCGACGCCCTGTCCGCCGAATGGTTCGAACGGACGTTCGCCCGGCTGGCGATCACGGAGCAGAAACTGCTGCCGAGCTGGTGGCTGTCGAGCGGGCTGATCGAGGCGGCCCGCGCAGGCCGCGATCCGGCCGGTCCGGCGCTCGCCGAGGCGTGCACATTTCTCGCCCTGCTCATGGCCCACGCCATGCTGCTCCACCTCGTGCTCGGCTGGCTGGCCGGGATCGCCTACCGTCGCGGCTACAGCCAACTCATCAGCGAGGTGCCGACGCGCCGCCGACGGCCGCTCGGCTGGTTCGACCGCATGCTCTCGAACGCCGGCACCGCCCGCAGCCGTCCCCTCCGCCTGCTGCTGGTGAAGGACCTGCGTATCTTCCGTCGCGACGTCTCGCAGTGGTCGCAGTTCGTGATCTTCTTCGGGCTGCTCGGCCTCTATTTTCTCAACCTGCGATCGTTTAACTACAACAACGCCTACGCCTCGATGATCGGGTTTCTGAACCTCGCGGTCGTCGGCCTGATCCTCTCCACGTTCACGACGCGATTCGTCTTCCCGATGATCAGCCTGGAGGGCCGGCGGTTCTGGATTCTCGGCCTGCTGCCGGTGCACCGCGACCAGATCGTGTGGTCGAAATTTCTGTTCGCGTTCCTGGGGGGGCTGATCCCCAGCTGCGGGCTCGTGCTGTTGAGCGACTGGATGCTCGGACTGCACTGGCGTCTGGTCGTCATCCACGAGGTCTGCTGCGTCGTGCTCTGCATGGGGCTTTCGGGCATCGCCGTCGGCCTCGGTGCACGAATGCCGGAGCTTCGCGAGTCGTCGGCCGCGAAGATCTCCTCGGGCTTCGGCGGCACGCTCAGCCTGGTCATCAGTTCGCTGTTCATCATGGTGGTCGTGATCGTCGCGGCGATCCCCACCCATCTCTTCCTGCTCGCCCACGCCCTCGGCACGAGCCGGCTCGCCTCCAAGAACTTCCTGGCCTGGGCAGGCGGGCCGCAGGGCACACTGGCGAGCCTGGCCGTGGTGGCAGTCGTCGGACTCGCCGCCACCCTCATCCCCCTCAGCCTGGGCCTCCGCTCGTTCCGCAAACTCGAGGCGTGACGTCGCTGGGATTCACCGGCTCGGGGGCGGTACAAGTCTCGTCGCGGTGGACCTCGAAGACTCGGTCCAAATGCTCCTCGAGCTTGCACCGACTCCCTCGCCTCCCCAAATCGACAGAACGACTTTCCGCGCAACATCTGCACGTGAAGCGGGTAGGTCAGACGGCCGGGGAACCCGGAGGAGGAGCGCAGGGATATCCGTAGCTCTGTGGGTGCCACCGGGTACCAGGTGGGCCGGAGGAATCCCGTAGCGACCGACGGAGGGTTTACCGCCGGCTGACCGGCGGCCCTTTTCTTGGCTGTCTGGGCAACTGGCTACCCGAACGTCCGTGGGGTTACTCGGCGGGTGGGACTGCGGTTACTCTTTCGTTCGGCAGTGCCCACGAGGGGTGCTGCCGTTCTCACCCATGCCCGACCAGCCTCCCCTCCCCGCGAACGATCCCAGTGCGTCCGGCCCAGTCCAGGCCGATCGGGCCCTACGGATCGGGGCCGTGCAATACCTCAACACGCGACCGTTGGTGCACGGGCTCGCGGGGGCTGGAATCGGCGTGCTCTACGACCTGCCGAGCCGGCTGGCAGACAGGCTCGCGGCCGGCGATCTTGACGTGGCCCTGATTCCGTCCATCGAGCTGTTTCGGGGCGACCGGTATCGTGTCGTATCCGATGCCTGCATCGGCTGCCGCGGGCCGGTGATGAGCGTGAAGTTGCTGTTTCGCACCACACCCGACCGGGTGACCACGCTGGCGACCGACGAGGGGTCGCGGACGAGTGCGACGCTGGCACGTATCCTGTTGGCGGAACGGCACGGCGCGCATCCGGCCACGGAGATGCTGCCGATCGGAGCCGGGCCGGACGACACGCGGGCCGACGCGGTGCTCGTGATCGGCGATCGGGCATTGGGATCGATCGGTGGCTCGTTTCAGCTGGTGTGGGATCTCGGCGACGAATGGTGCCGCTGGACGGGACTGCCGTTCGTGTTCGCCGTCTGGGCCGCACGGGCTGGCATCGACACGACGGCGATCGAGCCGCTGCTGGCTGCGGCCCGCGACTCCGGCCGGGCCAATCTTGCGGCCATCGCCGCGGTCGAGGCGGCCGGCCATGGGCTCACCGTCCCGCAGTGCCTGGGTTACCTTCGCGACAACCTCCACTATCATCTGGGAGTTCGTGAACACGACGCATTGGCGCTCTTTCGTGAGCATGCGGCTCGCCTCGGGCTCGCTCCCGGCGGGCAGGCGACGAGAGGCCAGTCGTTTTCCGCGACACCGCCACGGAGGAGCCACTCATGAGCCCGGCCACCACGCCATCCGACTCGCGTATCGCGGAGATTCTCGACGACGTCGTCGCCGGAGGACGGCTCGGCTTTGACGGTGCCGTCCGGCTGCTGGAGTCCAACGGGCTCGCGACCATCGGACGGGCGGCCGACGCGATGACGCGGCGGCTGCACCCCGAGCCGTATCGCACCTACAACATCGACCGCAACATCAACTACACGAACATCTGCACCGCCGTGTGCGACTTCTGCGCCTTCTACCGGGGCCCGAAGCATCCCGAGGGCTACGTCCTCGACCGCGACGTCATTCTCGGCAAGATCGAGGAGACGGTGGCCATCGGCGGCGATCAGATCCTGATGCAGGGGGGCCTGCACCCGACGCTCACGCTCGAGTGGTACGAGGAACTGCTTCGCGACATCAAATCCCACTTCCCGGCGGTGAACGTGCATGGCTTCTCGCCGCCGGAGATCCACCACTTCACGAAGGTCTCGAAGCGGCCGCTGCGGGAGGTGCTCGAGCGGCTCGCCCACGCCGGGCTCGGCTCGCTGCCGGGCGGAGGCGGCGAGATCCTCGTCGACCGCGTCCGCGGGGCGATGACCCGCGGCAAGGTGATGACAGACGATTGGCTGGAGGTGCACCGGCAGTGGCATCTCCTCGGCGGCCGCAGCACCGCGACGATGATGTTCGGCCACATCGAGACGCTCCCGGAGCGGATCGAGCACCTCGACCGGCTGCGACGGCTGCAGGACGAGACCGGTGGCTTCACGGCCTTCATCTGCTGGTCGTTCCAGCCCGACAACACGGAGATGGACGACATCCCGCCGTGCGGTCCGTACGAGTATCTGAAGACACAGGCGGTGGCCCGGCTCTACCTCGACAACTTCCCGAACATCCAGTCGAGTTGGGTGACCCAGGGGCGGGAGATCGGCCAGCTGGCCCTGCTCTTCGGCGCGAACGACATGGGCAGTCTGATGATCGAGGAGAACGTGGTGAGCGCCGCCGGCACCGTGCATCACCTCACGCTCGAGGAGATGAGATCGGCGATCTCCGAGCTCGGCTGGATTCCGCGGCGGCGCAACGTGTTCTACGAGCTGTTCGAGGACGAGCCCGTCACGCCGGCCGTCGATCCGGAGCGGAGCCGGGCCCGGGCGGTGCAACTGCCCGTGGCGTCGGCGACACCGTGAGGCCGCCGCCGCTCACGCTGCGGGCGCGGCATCTGCTGCCGATCGCATCGCCGCCGCTCGACGGAGGCTGGTTGCACATCGATCGTGGCCGCATCGTGGCCCTGGGCCAAGGCCGGCCACCGGGGCCGGCCGTCGAGCTCGGCGACACGATCATCCTGCCCGGGCTCGTCAACGCGCACACCCACCTCGAGTTCTCCGCGGTCGCGGAGCCGCTCGCTGCCGACGGGGGCCTCCCCGCCTGGATCGGCCGAGTCGTCGCCCTGCGCCGCCAGCGGCCGCCGGACGCTGCCGATGCCCGCCTCTCCGTGGTCCGCGGCCGCGCAGAGAGCGCCGCAGCGGGCGTGACCGCGATCGGCGAGATCGCCACGGCCGTGTCGCTCGACGCCTACGCCGCCCCGGGGCCGCGGGTGCGGGTGTTTCGCGAGGCGCTCGGCCTGTCGGCGGCCGCCGGCACCGCGGCGTTCGCCACGACGATCCGCGATCTCGACCGGCTGCAGGCCCGCGGCATTCCCGCCGGCGTCTCGCCGCATGCCCCGTATTCGGGGGCCGCCGCGCTCGGCAGCCGGATGCTCGCCACGGCCCGCTCCCGCGGCCTGCCCGCGGCGATGCATCTCGCCGAGAGCCGCGCGGAGGACGAGCTTCTCACCAGCGGCACCGGCGCCTTCCGCGACCTGCTCGAATCACTCGGCGCCTGGCCCGCCGCAGCACCACCCCGCCTGCTCTCCGCCGCCGACTGGATCTCGCGTCTCGCCCGCGGCCCCCGCGGCATCGTCGTACACGGCACGCACCTCGACCGTGATCCCGTCGCCCTCGCCCGGCTCACGCGCCACCGCGACCGGCTCGCCGTGGCCATCTGTCCGCGGACCACCCGCGGACTCTCCGGCACCCTGCCACCGCTCGCCCTCTTTCACAGCGCGGGCCTCCGCGTGGCGATCGGCACCGACAGTCGGGCGTCGAATCCCGACCTCTCCGTCCTCGCCGAATGCCGCACGCTCGTCGATGCCGGCCTCACGAGTCCCGCCATGGCCCTGACGATGGCCACGCTTCTTGGCGCCTGGGCACTGATGCTCGACCACCAATGCGGTCGCCTGGCCGTCGGCCGCCCCGCCGACCTCGCGATCCTGCAGCCAGCGACGCTTCACGCCGACCCCTGTTCCGCCGCCCTCGCCCCCGACACCCGCGTGGTCGCCACCCTCCGCAGCGGCCGCGTGATCGCCGGTTGTCTGCCTGACTGCGTGTAGCAAGACCCAGGAAGCGTCACGTCACGCGTAGGCTCGGGGCTGCCCATGCCCCGTCGCCGGACGTTCGCTACAGGCATCCTGCCTTTCGCTCACTCGGGTGCCGCCTTCGCTCCCGGCATCCTGCCTCCGCTCGGCGGCATACGCCGGCTCTCAGGGCATTGGGCAGCCCCTCGCAAGGTCACCTCGATCAGCAATCGGGGAGGCGAAGGGGTCGGTGCAAGCTCGAGGAGCATGTGGACCGAGTCTTCGAGGTCCTGCGACGCGACTTGCACCGCCCCGAAGCCGGCGCGCGCCCGCAACCCTACAGCCGGCAATTCGCGATCTGGGTCTCGATCACGGCCGAGGCGCCGATCGCGTCCAGCCGCTCCATGATGGCGTGGGCCTCGCCCCTCCTCACCATGGCCCGCACAGCGCACCACTCGGGATCTTCGAGCGCCATCACCGTGGGCGAATTGAACCCCGGCGTGATGGTCTCGGCCTCGGCCAGCCGCGACCGTGGCACGTTGTATTCGAGCAGCGACCAGCTGCGGGCGATGACGATGCCCTCGAGCCGCCGCACGATCCGGTCGGCAAGCGCCGGGTCGGCGATGCGGTGGTTCTGCACGAGGACGGTCTCGTAGCGGCCGATCTCCGCGAAGATCCGCAGGCGATTGGCGGCGAGGGTGCTGCCGGTCTCGACGAGATCGACGATCGCGTCGGCCACGCCCAGGGCGATCATCACCTCGACGCTGCCGGAGAGCTCCACGAAGTGGGCGTCGACGCCGCGCTCGGCGAGCCACCGGCGGGTGATCCGCGGGAAACTGGTGGCGATCCGCTTGCCGGCGAGCTGCCGCGGGTCGGTGACGGGAGAGTCGTCGGCCACGCACATCGCCAGCCGGCAGGAGCCGACGCCGAGGTCGAGCCGATGCACGACATCAGCGCCGCTCTCGGCCACGAGGTCGGCGCCGGTGATGCCGAGGTCGATGGCGCCTTCGGCGGTGAGAACGGGAATGTCGTCGGTTCGCAGGAACGTGATCTCGACCGGCATGTCCTTGCACTTGGCAAACAGGCTCCGGTCCGATCGGCGAAACGACAGGCCCGCGTCGGCAAGCAGCTGCGCCGCCAGTTCCGAGAGCCGCCCCTTGCTCGGCACCCCGCTCCTCACCAGCCGCTCCTGCTTCTGCTCGCTCATCGCTTGTCTCCCGAAGCGGTCCCGCCCGGAGCGGTCCGCGCTGCCTTTTCGTCGATTCCCGACACGCCGAACCGCCGGGCCAGCTCGTCCTCCACCTGCGTGAGTGACAGGCCGCGACAGGCCAGGAGCACGAGCATGTGGTAGATCAGATCGGCGGCCTCCGACACGACGCGGCCATCGGTCTCGGCGGCCGCCGCCTGCACGAGTTCGCCCGCCTCCTCGGTCACCTTCTCGCCGACCTTCGGCACGCCACCGGCCAGCAGCCGGCTGGTGTAGGATCGGTCGGGCGAATCGCCCTTGCGGGCGACGATCACCCGTTCCAGTGCCTCCAGGACTTCGCCGCAGCGACGCAGTGATGGCTGACGATCCGACACGATCCACGCTTCCTGGAGCAACGAGTGCGGGGCCGCCGGATCCACTCCAGCCGCCGCCCGCGGGGCCTTCAACTGTAGCACGGGCTGCGGCCCACCCCGACACGCCGCCGCAGGCCGCACAATCGGCATGCTCGGCCGACGATCAGCCCCGCCTGGGCGACGACTGCTGGTTTCTCTCCGGGCCGACCGCCGCAGGCAAGTCGTCGCTGGCGATCCGGATGGCCGGGGAACTGGCGGCCGACATCGTGAGTGTCGATTCGATGGCGGTCTATCGCGGCCTGAACGTGGGCACCGCCAAACCCACTGCCCTCCAGCGGGCCGCCGTGCCCCACCACCTCATCGACGTCGTGCACCCCTCCGAGCCCTACAGCGTGGCCCGCTGGCTCGCTGCCGCCGCCCGTGCCGTGGACGACTGCCGCGTCCGGGGGCGCCGCATCCTGTTCGTCGGCGGCACGCCGCTCTATCTGCGGGCCCTTCGTGACGGCCTCGCCCCGCTCCCCCCCGCCGATGACGCGCTCCGCCGCCGGCTCACGGCCGAGGCCGCCGCGCACGGCCTCGCGGCGCTCCACGCGCGGCTCGCCACCGTCGATACACTCGCTGCGGCCCGGATTCATCCCCACGACGCCAAGCGAATCATCCGCGGGCTCGAGGTGGCCGAAACGACGTCCCAGCCTCTCTCCGCCGCCTTCGCCCCCACGCCGCACCCCGTCTTCGAGTCGCAGTTCCTCGTGCTCGACATCCCCCGGGCAGCGCTCCGCGACCGCATCGACCGGCGCGTCGACCAGATGTTCGCCGCCGGCCTCGTCGAAGAGACCGCCGCCGCGCTCGCGGCGCCGGGCGGCATCGGCCCCACCGCCCGCCAGGCCGCCGGTTACACGGAGGCCATCGACCTCGTCGAGGGCCGCATCGACCGCGCGGAAGCGATCCGCCGCACGCAGCAGCGCACTCGTCAGCTCGCCAAGCGACAACTCACCTGGCTCCGCAGCTTCCGCCACGCCATCTGGCTCGCCGCGTGAGTGACGCAGCCCACGGCCAACTCCCCGCTTCTCGAAGGACCGTTGGGCCGTGAGGGGCTGCCCATGCCCCGTCGCCGGCGTATGGCGGCAAGCGAAGGCAGGATGCCGAGAGCGCAGCCGCCATCGAGCGAGCGAAGAACAGGATGTTCGTAGCGAGCGTCCGGCGACGGGGCATGGGCAGCCCCTCACGGCCCAACGGTCCTTCGAGAAGCGGGGAGTTGGCCGTG
>JBJTIE010000044.1:0-14728 GCA_046094845.1 Planctomycetaceae bacterium
CTTGAAGACGGTGGGCGTGCCGCCAAAGGCGGCGGCGATGGCGGTGATCACCTTCGGATCGAGCCCGCCGGCCGGGTCGAGCAACCCAATGACGCAGCGGCCGGGGGCGAGCACTGGGCGGGTGGCGCGGGCAGCCCGAACGCGATCGATGAATCCGGTCAGGGACGCCAGTGTCGCGACCCGGTCGGCCTGCGGCATCGAGCCGAGGCAATCAGCGTGCTGGGTGGCGAGATGGTGGAGGGCCGGTTCGATCTGCCGCCAGTGCTTGTCGGCCATCGGCCGGGCGGCCCGCACGCGGGGGGAAATGTCCTGCTGAAAAGCGGTGACATCTGCGGGAGCAGCGATGGACTCGGACGCCGTTGCGGCACACGGCGGGCAGCCGACGACCAGGCAGGCGACGACGAAAAAGAGGGGCAGGGCAGCCATCGTACCGTCCAGCATACACGGCCACCTGCTGCTTGACGCCCAACCCCGCCTCGTATACTGTACGCTCGTACACACACCGAATCGGAGGCGTTGCCATGGTGACATTCGGATCGACAGGGCTGGCATTGCTGGCAGAGGGCGTGGTCGACGCCGAACAGCTGCAGCGGCACTCCTGCGACCGCGAGGTGGTGTCGAGCGGGCTGCGGCTGCTCGACCCCCTTCTTCCCGGCGGCGGCATCCGCCGCGGCAGCCTGATCGAGTGGCTGGCCGACGGCGAGGGCAGCGGGGCGACGACGCTGGCCGGCCTGGTCGCCTGCCGCCTCGCAGCCGCTTCGTCGGCACGAACGATCATCGTGGTCGATCGCTGCGGCTGGTTCCATCCGCCGGCCCTCATGCCCTGGCTGTCCCGGCAGAGCGACCCCGGCAAGGAGGGGCCACGGCTCATCGTGGCCAGACCAGCGGGCGACGACGATGAAATCTGGGCGATCGATCAGGCACTGCGATGCAGCGGCGTGGCGGCGGTGGTGGCTTGGCCGCGAATGGCTGCGCTGTGGAGCGGACAGGAACGGCCCGTCCGCAGCCATGCGTTCCAGCAGTGGACGACCGCCATGCGGCGCTGGCAACTGGCCGCACGATCGAGTGGCGCCGTGGGGCTCTTGGTGCGGCCGGAAGCGGCACGGCGTGAGCCATCGTGGGCAGAGGCAAGGATCACGGTCACTCCCCTGCCCTCGCCACCAGATGCAGCGGCCACGGAACGGTCGCTGCGAGCGGAAATCGTGGGGGGTGCCTGGAACGGCCGCAGCGGCGCGGCCGGAGGCCCGGTTGATGTCGTGCTCGATCTGCTGCGGCCCGGTGAGGCGGCGCCACGCCGGAACGTGCCGCGGGCATTCGCGCCAGGGGGGGCTGCATGTCTCGCTTCATGACGATCTGGCTACCGCAGTGGCCGGTGCAACGCCGCCTGCGCGAACATCCCGAGTGGCGAAAGGTACCCGTGTTCGTCTGCCGGCGGGAGCGGCGCGGTGTGATGGCGGTGGCCTCATGGGCCTGGGCAGATGCGCCTCGCGAGGCCGCCAGCGGAGTGCGAACTGGGCATGCCCTGCGAATTCCGGCCAGCACGTCGCTGGCGGAGGCGATGGCATTGCTGGCGCTCACATATGGCTCGCGTGCCTGCCACATTGCCCAGGTCGCGCCAGATGATCCGGCGGCCGATCGGGCCGCGCTCGAACTCGTGGCCCGTTGGTGCCGCCGCTTCTCGCCTGCCGTCGCGATCACGACGGTCGATGATGCGATTCGCGGCGTGCGTGGCCCGGATGCCGACCATCCTGCAGTGCCGGACTGTCTGTTCCTCGATATCACGGGCACGGCCGGCTTCTTTGGGGGCGAGAGTATGCTCGTCCGCACGGCCGTCTGGACGCTCGCCGCACGCGGCCTGCATGCCCGGGCCGCGATCGCCGACACGCCCGGAGCGGCCTGGGCCGCCGCCCATCACACGCACCTGCTTGCGAACGATGGCGTCACGGTCTCGCCGCGGCCGCCCCGTCGGCGACCGCGGCGGTGGGCGGTCGTGCCGGCCGGCGAACAGGCCGCGCTGCTGGCCGGGCTGCCGCTGGCGGCGCTGCGGCTCGATGCCGCGACGACGACGGCACTCCGGGAGGTGGGGATCGATACGGTCGGTGGCGTGCTCAAGCTGTCGGCCAAAAGCCTGGCCTCCCGATTCCCGGCGACGCTCGGCCTGCGGCGGGCGCAGCTCGCGGGCACGCGGGCCGAGCCCTTGGCCTGCAGCACCGGCGGTGAAGCCTTGCCGCAGATGTCGCATACGTTCGAGCTGCCGGTCTCCACGGCCACGTTCACCGACGACATGCTCGCGGCCGTGCTCAAACACCTGCTGGCCGGTTGCGTGTCGCCGCTGGCCGCCCGTGGCGAGGGCGTGCTGGCGCTGCAGGTGCGGCTGGAGCCTCCAGCGGGCACCGGCATGACCACATCCGCCCCTACCGTGATCGACATCGGCCTCTTCCGGCCGAGCCTCTCGACCCGTCATCTCCTGGAACTCGTGCAGCTGCGACTCGGCCGCCTGCGGCTCCCCCGGGAACTCGATGGCGTGGTCGTGGAGGTGGTGGCAGCCGGCGCAGCCGCCTGCCGTCAGCGAGCCCTCTTTGCCGATGCCACCGATGGCGCCGGCACACGTGATACATCAGCCGACCGGGCGGCGGCCGTCGACATGCTGCTCGATCGGCTCGCGGGCAGGCTGGGCCGGGATGCGGTGTTCGAGCCACGATCAGTGGCCGACGCCCAGCCGGAGCATGCCTGGATCGCCGCTGCCCCGGCCGATTCCACGGCACGCACTGCCGCGACTCCGCAGCGTGATCGAGCCGGCCGCAGTGGTGCACCGGCAGCCGCCCCGCCCCGCCTGGCCGGCCGACGGCCGATCTGGATGCCGGCGCGGCCGGTGCGGGTCGAGCCGTTGCAGGCCGACTTCGTCGCGATCGCTGCCAGCGAGGCGGCGGAGCGACGGCCCCCGCTCCGCTTTCGGCTGGCAGGACAGGTGCATCGCGTCTCGCATGCCCATGGGCCGGAGCGGATCGAAACGGCCTGGTGGCGCGGGCCGATCGTGCGGCGCGACTACTACGTGGTCGAGACGGAGACGGGAGGGCGGTTCTGGCTCTTCCGCAGGCTGAAAGACGGGGTCTGGTTTCTACATGGTGTGTTTGCATGAAGAGGAGGAAGCGATGACTGGCACAGGAGGGGGCCTGATGGAACCGCGATATGCCGAACTGCACTGCACGAGCAATTTCACGTTTCTCACAGGCGCATCGCATCCCGAGGAGCTCGTGCAGACGGCCGCCGCGCTCGGCTACGAGGCACTGGCACTCACTGACCGCAGCACGCTCACCGGCATCGTGCGGGCGCATGCCGCGGCCAAGCAGGCGGGACTCAAGCTGATCGTGGGAGCGCACCTCGAGCCATGTGATGCCGCGCCGCTCGTCGTCTGGGCGACCAATCGCACCGGCTATACCAATCTCTGCCGACTGCTCACCCGCGGCTATGCACGGGCCGCAGAGGAAGGCCGGGGCACCAAGACAGACCGGGCTACAGGGGCGGAGCGGTGCATCCTCGCCTTCGACGACATTGCGGCTCATGCCGGCGGCCTGCTGGCGGGCGTGCCGCTGGCCGCGATCGTGCAGGAGGGAGGCCATGACGCCCGACTGGCGGCGCACGTGGCAGGTAGACAGGAAACGGCGGTCGAGCACCTCGCCCATTGGCGGAGCGTGTTCGACGACCGGCTCTGGGCACTGGCGGAGGTGGCGCTCGAGGGAGACGACGACGCTCGCCTACAGGAGTTCGCCCGCGTGGCCCGGCATGCCGGCGTGCCCGTGGCGGCGGCTGGCGACGTCCGCTACCACGAACGAGCCCGGCTCGCTCTGGCCGACGTGCTCACTGCCGTGCGACTCGGAAGCACGGTGGAGGCGATCCGCGGCCAACTCTTGACGAATGGCGAGCGACATCTGCACGAACGCTGGCGGATCGGTGGCCGCTTCGCGGCCCTGCCTGGTGCCCTCGACCGCACGGTGGAGATCGCCGGACGCTGCATGTTCTCGCTCGACGAACTGAAGTACGAATACCCCGAGGCGACCGTGCCTCCAGGCCGCACTGCCCGCGACCATCTCGCCCGCCTCACCTGGAAGGGGGCCGCGCAGCGGTATCCCGACGGCATTCCGGAGAAGGTCCGCGAGTTGGTGGCCCACGAACTCGCGATCGTCGCCGAACTCGGCTACGAGGCCTACTTCCTCACCGTGTTCGACATCGTGCGGTTCGCCCGCCGCCGCGGCATCCTCTGCCAGGGGCGGGGCTCGGCCGCCAATTCGGCGGTCTGTTATTGCCTGGGCATCACGTCGGTCGATCCCTCGCGAATGAACGTGCTCTTCGAGCGGTTCGTGAGCCGGGAGCGACGCGAGGCCCCCGACATCGACATCGACTTCGAGCACGATCGCCGCGAGGAGGTGCTCCAATACATCTACGCCACCTACGGCCGGGAGCGGGCGGCGATGACGGCCGAGGTGATCTCGTATCGGCTCCGGTCGGCCGTCCGCGACGTCGCCAAGGCGCTGGGATTCTCGCTCGACCGGGTCGATCGGATCGCCGGGGCGCTCGACGCGGGAGACAGCGTCGAGGATCTGCCGACGAGGCTGGCCGAGGCGGGGCTCGACCCCGCGAGCGACGCGTGCACGAGGCTCGCGGCGCTCGTCGGCAGCCTCGTCGGCTTTCCTCGCCATCTGGGCCAGCACGTCGGCGGCATGGTGATGACCCGTGGGCGACTCTCCGACCTCGTGCCGATCCAGCCGGCCACGATGGACGGCCGCACGATCGTGCAATGGGACAAGAACGCCCTCGACGAACTCGGCATCCTGAAGGTCGATTGCCTCGCCCTCGGCATGCTGTCGGCGATCCACCGGGCCTTCGACCTCGTGGCCGGAGCCGGAGGGCCACGGCTCACGCTGGCCACGGTGCCGGCCGAAGATCCGGCCGTCTACGAGATGATTTCCCGTGCCGACACGGTGGGCGTATTTCAGATCGAGAGCCGCGCACAGATGAGCATGCTGCCCCGGCTCCAGCCGCGCTGCTTCTACGACCTCGTGATCGAGGTGGCGATCGTGCGGCCGGGTCCGATCCAGGGCGACATGGTGCACCCTTACCTGCGGCGGCGGGCGGGCGAAGATCCGGTTTCCTACCCCAACGACGCGATCCGCGAGGTATTGGAGAAGACGCTCGGCGTGCCGCTCTTTCAGGAGCAGGCGATGCGGCTGGCGGTGGTGGCGGCGGGCTTCACGCCGGGTGAGGCCGATCAACTCCGGCGGGCGATGGGGGCCTGGCGGAGGCCGGGGCTGATCGAGGAATTTCGCCGCAAGCTGATCGACGGCATGCTCGCGCGGGGACTCTCGCAGCAGTTCGCCGAGCAGGTGTTCGGGCAGATCCGTGGCTTCGGGGAATATGGCTTTCCGGAATCGCATGCCGCGAGCTTCGCACTGCTCGTCTATGTATCGGCCTGGCTCAAGCATCACCATCCAGCCGCCTTCACCGCCGCCCTGCTCGGCAGCCAGCCGATGGGCTTTTACGCGCCCGCCCAGCTCGTCCGCGATGCCAAGGCGCATGGCGTGAAGGTGCTTCCGGTCGACGTCAATGCGAGCCGCTGGCATGCGACGCTCGAGGGGCGGCTGAAGGCCGATCCCGATAAACAGCCTGCGATCCGGCTGGGGATCGAGCAGGTGTATGGCCTGGGCGAGGCGGCGGGACGCCGGATCGAAACCGCCCGCCGCGACGGCCCCTTTCGGCTTCCGCGGGAACTGGCCCGCCGCGCCGCACTCGACCGCGAGGCACTGCTGCATCTGGCCCGCGCCGGCGCATTCGCCTCACTCGGCCTCGACCGCAGGCGGGCGGTCTGGGAGGCGATGCGCTGCCTCGAGCAGCCCGACAGCCGGCCATTGCTCGACAGTCTCGATGACGACGACGACGAAGACGACGGCGACCTCCTGCCGCTGCTCTCGCCGGAAGAGGAGGTGGTGGCCGACTACCGCACCGCGGGACTCTCGCTCACGGCCCACCCACTCCAATTCGACCGCGACTGGCTGACCGCCTCCGGCGTAGCAACCGTCGCCGAGGCGGTCGGCCTGCCGGAGGGTCGTCGCGTGCAGGTGGCCGGCATCGTGCTCACGCGGCAGCGACCGGCCACGGCCAAGGGCATGATCTTCCTCACGATCGAAGACGAGACCGGCGCCGCCAACATCGTCGTGCACCCGCATGTGTGGGAGACAGCCGACCTGGCCGCCCGCCGCGCAGCCGTGCTCGTGGTACACGGCCGGATCCAGCGCCGCGGCGCCGTGGTGCACGTGGTCTCGACCCGGCTCGAATCAGCCACCGCACTCCGCCCCGAGCCATCCACCGCCGGCGCCCTCCCCCGCATGTCCCGCGACTTCTGCTGAGCGCACTGCAACCAGTTCGACCGGCCTCAACTCGCACGCCCCGGCTCGGGGCAACCCCGAGCCTTCCCGCATTGAACCGAATAGGGTGAGGCTTGGGGCTGCCCATCCCCTCGAGACGGCGTATGCCGCCAAGCGCAGGCAGGATGCCGGAGCGCAGGCGGCATCCGAGCGAGCGAAGGACAGGATGTCCGAAGCGAGCGTCCGGCGAGAGGGCGTGGGCAGCCCGAAGCCGGATTCCATGAGTTGAGGCCAAGTGCCTCGACTCTGGCCCCTTCTACGGAGAAGGCGTAGAACAACGCCCATGAACGACGCCGTCACTGAAACGAATCTGCCGCTCGGCACGCCCTTTCGCGGGAAGGTCCGCGACTGCTATCGGTTCACGTCCGACCGCCACGGCGACGTGATGCTGATCGTGAGCACCGACCGGATCAGCGCCTTCGACTGGATCCTGCCGACACCGATCCCCGACAAGGGGAAGGTGCTGACGGCGATCTCGGCCTTCTGGTTCGACCTACTCTCCCGCGGCGCCGCCCCGATCGCGCACCACCTGCTCACGACCGATGTCGACGCGATGGGTCTGCCGGGATCGATCGACCGCGGTCCGCTCCGCGGCCGCACGATGCTCGTGCGGTGCGCCGAGGTGATCCCGTTCGAGTGCGTCGTTCGCGGCTGGCTCGCTGGCTCAGGCCTGGCTGAATATCGCAAGACGGGCACGGTCTGCGGCGTGCCACTGCCGCCTGGCCTCGCGCCGGGAGGTCGTCTGCCCGCCCCGATCTTCACGCCGGCGACGAAGGCCGCGAGTGGCCACGATGAGAACGTGTCGTTCGACCTGATGGCCGACCGGATCGGTGCCGACCTCGCCGCCACGCTCCGCGACAAGAGCCTCGACGTCTACGCGCGAGGCGCCGAGCATGCGGCCGCGCGGGGCATCGTCCTGGCCGACACGAAGTTCGAGTGGGGCCGCTTGTCTGACGGCACGCTCCTGCTCGTGGACGAAGTGCTCACGCCCGACAGCTCCCGGTTCTGGCCCGCCGCGGCGGCCGGCACGGGCCGCGTGCCCGATTCGTTCGACAAGCAATTCGTCCGCGACTGGCTCGAAGCGAGCAGCTGGGACAAGGCAAGCACGCCCCCCGCCCTCCCCGCCGACATCGTCGCCAAGACCCGCGACAAATACCTTGAAGCCTGCCGCCTGCTCACCGGCACCACGCCGATCGAGTAACACTCGCGCCCTCGCAGCTGCTTGTCCGCCGCCACGCATCGCCACCTGCCCCGAGCCACAGCGGGAGGGCAGACGGTCGGGGAACCCGGAGGAGGAGCGCAGGGATATCCGTAGCTATGTGCGAACCACTGGGTACCCGGTGTGCCGGAGGAATCCCGAAGCGAGCGACGGAGGGTTTACCGCCGGCTGACCGGCACTCCGCCGACCATGACGCGGGCAGTGGTAGGTGAGGGGGTCGGTGCAAGATCGAGGAGCATGTGAACCGAGTCTTCGAGGTTCCGCGACGCGACTTGTGCCGCCCCCGAGCCGGCGAATCATGCCCTGAGATCCGCTCTAGGGCCGGCCGAATTCGCCAACTAGACTCTGGAACTACACCCCACAGCCTTAACCCCCTGCCCACATGCTCCGCTACTGGACCGCCGGTGAATCCCATGGCCCCGCCCTCGTCGCCCTCGTGGATGGCTTCCCCGCCGGCCTGACGGTGGACAAGGCTGCGATCGACGCCGATCTCGTGCGGCGTCAGGGGGGCTACGGCCGTGGCGGGCGGCAGCGGATCGAGACCGACTCCGTCACGTTTCTTTCGGGCCTCTGGCGCGGCACCACGCTCGGCAGCCCACTCGCGCTCGAGGTGGTCAACAAGGATGCGAAACTCGAGCGGCTCGACGACGTGGATCGGCCGCGGCCGGGCCATGCCGATCTGCCCGGCTCGATCAAGCATCTCGGCGGCGTGCGGGCCGTGCTCGAGCGGGCGAGCGCCCGTGAGACCGCGGCTCGCGTGGCCGCCGGTGCACTCGCTCGGCAGCTCCTCGCCGTCTTCGGGATCGAGGTGGCCGGATGGGTGACCGAGCTCGGTGGCGTGGTGCTCGGCGACCGGGCCGGCTCGCTGCCCGAGCTGCGGACGGTCCGCGATGCAAGCGCCATCTACTCGCTGCACCCGGAGCGTGACGCCGAGGTGACCACGCTCATCGACCGCATCGGCAAGGAGGGCGACACGCTCGGCGGAGTGGTCGAGGTGCGAGTGGACGGCCTGCCCATCGGCCTCGGCACCCATGCCCAGTGGGACCGCAAGCTCGACGGCCGGCTCGCCCAGGCCGTGATGGCGGTGCAGGCGATCAAGGGGGTCGAGATCGGGATGGGCTTCGAGGCGGCCCGGCGCCGCGGCTCGGAGGTGCACGATCCGATCCACTACGATCCCGCGCTCCGCGACTCGCCGCAGCTCGGTTTCACGCGGCCCACGAACAACGCCGGCGGCCTCGAGGCCGGCATGACCAATGGCCAGCCGCTCGTCGTGCGGGCCGCCATGAAGCCGATCAGCACCCTCCGTAAGCCGCTCGGGTCAGTGAATCTGCGGACGAAGACGGAGGAGGACGCGGCCTACGAGCGGAGCGACGTGTGTGCCGTGAGCGCCTGCAGCGTGATCATCGAGAGCGTCGTCGCCTTCGAGGTGGCGGCCGCCCTCGTGGACAAGTTCGGCGGCGATAGCGTCGAGGAAATGCAGGCCCGTTGGCAGCTCTACCACGACCTCGCCCGGAGTCGGTAACCCCGCCGCTCGGCGTCGCGTCACCACAACCACACGTCGCAGGAACAGGGATGTTCGTCGCACGCTCCGCAGCCAGGATCGCGCGGGTCCGAGCGGCCTTCGTGCTGATCGTCCTCCTCCCCTGCCTCGGGTTGGGGGCGTGGACCCTGCACAGGCGATCGACCGCGCATCGCGACGCCGTGCGGCTCGCCTGGCAGCGGCAGGTGGGGCTCCCGTTGACCGTCGCCGCGATCGACCATCCGCGGCCCGGCGTGATCCGCGGCCGTGATTGCGTCGTGGCGGCGAACGACGGGCGGCCCGCCCTGACACTCCCGCTTGTCGAAGTCGAAACAACGGCGACGGAAGTGCGGCTGCGCATCGACCAACTGCGGTGCGATCCCGCGGGTGCCGCCGTCCTCGCCACGATTGCGGGCGACTGGCTCGAGCGCGGCGCCCGGTTCGATCGACACTGCGTGATCGAGGTCAATGCCTTCGCCTGGGATCCGCTCGTGGGGAGCGGTGACCCGCCCTCCACGCTGCGTGTCGAGTGCGTGGTGCAGCAGGGCGATCGAGCGGTGCGGATCGTGCGTCCGACGGGGGCAGGCTCCGACGACGAGGTGAAGATCGTGCGGCGCATCGACGCCGGCACGGCCGGCGATCGCGAACCGCAGCGGACGTTCGTGCGGTTCGAGATCGAGGCCGATTGTCGCCGCCCGCTGCCGCTCCCGATTCTCGAGGCCTGCGCTGGCGGCACGCCGCTCTCGGGCTGTGACGCCGGTGAGGATGCCACCGTGACGGGCGTGCTTCGCGCAACCTACGATGCCGCGGGGTGGAACGGCGCAGCCCGCGGCGTGATCGAGCGGGTCGACCTCGCCGCCTGCACCGCAGCCCTCGCTGGCGGCGCGGCCGGTGAGGCGACGATCACGGTCGACGACCTTCGTTGGACGAGCAACCGCATCGAGGCTTGCAACGTCGCCTGCACCGCCCGCCGTGGCCGCATCGAGCAGCGACTGCTGGATGCCCTCGTCGGCACGCTCGGCTGTCGGCCGGGCACGGCGTACGGGCGATCGGATGGCGGTGGGCGGGCGTTCGATGCGGCCGCGTGGCGGCTGTGGATCGATCACCGAGGCGCTGAACTTCGGGCCGCGGCCGACGCCGCCTCGGCACTGGGCGGCGGGTTGGCTGCCATCGACGGCCGGTCGATCATCGACCCCCCTCCTGGCGGATTTCCCGTCGATCGCCTCGCGTGGCTGCTGGCCCCCCCGGGCTCCACCTTCGTGCCGGCGACGGGTCCCGGCGCCTGGCTGATGTCGATCCTGCCCCGATCCAGCGGTCGCGTCGAATGAAATTTGACCGGTTCTTGACACTCGTCCGACCAAAAATGGACGGCTTCCCGGTGGCAAAACCGGCGCTGATCGTCAGAGTAGTGGCGGCCCAGAGCCCGCCGCCTGGCAACATGCTGCCCGGCCTCCCCCTTCCGCGACGGAATCGCACCCCATGACGCCCCCCGCCACACTCATCGACACCCCTGCACAAACGGCCGACGACCTCGAATTCGGCCGCTCCGCGGTCATCGATCCGCGTGATGCCATCGACGGCGACATCGCGGAAGAGTCGCCGGTGTCCGGGGCCGACACCGCCGGCTCACTCACGCTCGACTGGCCCGTCGTGATCTGGATCGGCGGCGTCCACCTCGCCGCCCTGTTCGCCCCCTTCTATTTCACCTGGTCAGGGCTCGCGATCTGCCTGGCTCTGTATTGGGTCACCGGCGGCCTCGGCGTCTGCCTCGGTTACCACCGGCTGCTCACCCACGGCAGCTTCCAGACATACCCGCCGGTGCGTTTCTTCTTCGCATTCCTGGGGGGCATTTCCGGCGAGGGCTCGGCACTCGACTGGGTCTCGAATCACCGCAAGCACCACGCTTTCAGCGACCAGGATGGCGATCCCCATACGCCGCGTGACGGCGGCCTCTGGTCCCACATGCTCTGGCTCTTTCCGCTGCACACGCCCGAGGAGACCGCCGCCCGTGCGAAGCGGTGGGCACCCGACCTGGCCCGCGATCGCGGCGTCCGCTTCTTGCACCAGACCTTTCTGCTCTGGCACTTTCTGATTGGCGCCGGATTGCTCGCCGGCGGCTGGTCGCTCTATGGCCGCGATGTCGGCATCTCGTGGCTCCTCTGGGGGCTCGCCGTGCGGATGGTGATCGTGTTCCACGTCACGTGGTTCGTGAATTCGGCGACCCACATATGGGGCTACCGCAATTACGAGACGACCGACGACTCCCGCAACCTGTGGTGGGTCGGACTGCTCGCCTTCGGCGAGGGCTGGCACAACAACCATCACGCCTACCAGCGGATGGCCAAGCATGGTCACAAGTGGTGGGAGGTAGACGTCACCTACTGGGCGATCCTGGCCCTGGAAAAACTCGGCCTGGCCTGGAATGTGGTGCACACCCCGCACGGCGTCGGCCGCCGTCCGAGTCGCTGACCCGCCGGGAAAACAGGCGGGACTGAACGGCATGGTTTGCAATCCGGGCCCGTCCGGATAGACTTCGGCCCACAAGAATCCTTAATCCAAACAATCACGCCACCCACAGGTGGGTGGAGTTCGGCTGATGACGCTCACGAAAGAACGCAAGCAAGAGTTGATTGGCGCTCACCGGCGGGGTACCGCCGACACCGGATCGGCGGAGATCCAGATCGCCCTGTTGACCGGTCGGATCACCGATCTGACCGATCACTTCAAGAAACACTCGAAGGACTTCGCCAGTCGGCGGGGTCTGTTGAAGATGGTCAGCCGGCGTCGCCGTCTCCTCGACTATCTCAAGCGCGTCGCGCCGCAGCGGTATCTCGACATCATCAAGCGACTGGAGATCCGCAAGTAGGCCGCCGCGTCCTCCGGGGCGCGGACCTGCTCGGACATCGGTCGTGGATGGCGTGGATTGGTGCGAGTCTCGCCCGTTTCAGGGCAGGAGCCGCACGGAGTGAGGATGGCGGGAGCGTGTCGCTCCCGGACCATGGTGACGGCACGTACGCAGCGCTGCACTGGCAGCCGCCGCGACATCGAAGGCACGAAAGGGAACGACAGTGAAGCAGCGCGTTGAACGGCAGATCGGGGATCAGGTGTTGGCGATCGAGACCGGCTTTTTGGCCAAGCAGGCCGCCGGCAGCGTCCTCGTCTCCTACGGCGAGACCGTCGTGCTCGTGGCCGCGGCCACCGGCGCTCCCCGCGCTGGAATCGACTTCTTCCCGCTCACCTGCGACTACCGCGAGCGAGTCGCCTCGGCCGGCAAGTTCCCGGGCGGCTTCCTCAAGCGGGAAGGCCGGCCGACCCTCAAGGAGACGCTCACCAGCCGCCTCATGGACAGGCCGATTCGGCCGCTCTTCCCCGAGGGCTTCTACGACGAAGTCCAGGTGCAGGCCAACGTGCTGGCCGCCGACAAGCAACACGATCCCGACGTGCTCGCGCTGAACGGCGCGTCGGCGGCGCTCTGCATCTCTCCCCTGCCCTTCCGCGGCCCGCTCGGGAGCGTGCGGCTCGCTCAGATCGACGGCCGGTTCGTGCCGTTCCCCACCCAGGATCAGCTCGAGGAGAGCGATCTCGATCTCGTGGTGTCGGGCAGCCAGACCGCGATCCTCATGATCGAAGGCTTCGCCCGGGAGATGCCCGAAGACCGCATGCTCCAGGCGCTCGACGAGGCCCATCGCATCATCCGCGTGCTCTGCGAGATGCAGGAGGAACTCGTCCGCAAGGCCGGCAAACCGAAGAAGGAATACGTGCTGGCCGACTACACCGGCCTCCGCAGCCGCCTGACGACCGGCTACCTCCAGGCTCTCAAGGCCGCCAAGGCCATCGCTGGCAAGCAGGAGCGGGGACAGGCGGTGAAGGAACTGAAGGAGAAGGCGAAGGCCGAGGTCGCCCCGACCGAGCCGGCCTTCGGCTTCAAGCCCGGTGCTGCCGGCGGCGTGAGCGACGCCGACTTCGCCCACGTGTGGCACGCCCTGGAAGAGCAGGCGGTCCGCGAGCTGATCCTCGAAGGCAAGCGGCCCGACGGCCGTGATTACAAGAGCCTGCGGCCGCTCCACTGCGAGGTCGATTTGCTCCCCCGCGTGCACGGCTCGGCCCTGTTTCAGCGGGGCGAGACGCAGTCGCTCGTCACGATCACGCTCGGCACCGGCAAGGACGAGCAGCGGGTCGATGGCCTGATCGACGAGTACTCGAAGAAGTTCATGCTCGACTACTACTTCCCCTCGTTCTCGGTGGGCGAAGTGCGTCCGATCCGCGGTCCGGGCCGTCGTGAGCTCGGTCACGGAGCCTTGGCCGAGCGGAGCGTGAAGCCGGTGCTGCCCGAGCCCGATGTCTTCCCCTACACGATTCGCGTGATCTCCGACATCCTCGAGTCGAACGGCTCGAGCTCGATGGCGAGCGTGTGCGCCGCCACGCTCGGCCTGATGGCCGCGGGCGTGCCGATCTCGCATCCGGTCGCGGGCATCTCCGTCGGCCTTGTGAAGCAGTCGGAGAGCCAGTGGGTGCTCCTCACCGACATCATCGGCGACGAAGACCACTACGGCGACATGGATTTCAAGATCGCCGGCTCGCAGAACGGCATCACCGGCATCCAGCTCGACCTCAAGATCGACGGCATCTCGTCGGCGATCATCGAGGCCACGCTGCGGCAGTCGCGTGACGCTCGTCTCGAGATCCTGCGGACGATGCTCTCGGCGATCCGCCGGCCGCGCCCGGAAATCTCCCCGTGGGCGCCGCGTCTCTTGCGCACGCAGATCAATCCCGAGAAGATCGGCCTGCTCATCGGCCCGGGCGGCAAGACGATCCGGGCGATCCAGGAATCGACCGGCGCCAGCATCGAGGTCGAGGACGATGGCACGGTCACCGTGGCCAGCCACGACTCCGAGGGAGCGATGGCTGCCATGGCCAAGATCGAGGCGCTCACCGCGTCGATCCAGATCGGCCGGATCTACGAGGGCCGGGTGACGAGCATCAAGGACTTCGGCGCCTTCATCGAGCTCGTGCCCGGCAAGGACGGCCTCTGCCACGTGAGCGAACTCTCCGACGAGTTCGTGAAGAGCGTGGCCGACTTCTGCAAGATCGGCGACACGATGCGCGTGAAGGTGATCGCGGTCGACGACCAGGATCGCGTGAAGCTCAGCCGTAAGGCGGTGATTCGCGAGGAGGCGGGCGGCGGCCAGCCCACGTGAGGCCGGTCGCGCCGCCTGCAACCCGACGCTGATCCGACTTCCCCGATTCCCCTCCGGCGGAGACGGCCATGGCGCCCGACGATGAGTCGGCCCGTTCGCGGGCGGAGACCTATGCGGAATTTGCGGCTCTCGTGGGCGGCCTCGCCCACGAGATCCGCAACCCGCTGTCCACGATTCGGCTCAACATGGAGCTGCTCGCCGAGGATTTCGCGGCCGAGGATCCGGAGTCGCCCACGAAGCACCGCGACCGCCGGGCCCGGGCCAAAATCGAACTCGTGCGGCAGGAGTGCGACCGCCTGCAAAAGCTCCTGGGTGACTTCCTCGATTTCGCACGGCAGGAGTCGCTCACGCTCGAGCCCGGCAGCCTCAACAC
>JBJTIE010000045.1:0-22773 GCA_046094845.1 Planctomycetaceae bacterium
TGGTGGTCATGGGCACGGCCACGGTGCGGCCGCGGCGGTCGACCGCTGCGACCTCCGTTGGCACGAGTTCGCCGCCCTCCTTCCGCTGGCCGTGTTCGTGCTCTGGATCGGCCTCACGCCGGCCACGTTCCTCCGCCCCGCGGCCCCCGCTATCCGCGCCGCCACGCGGGCCTCGGCCGATGCCTTCGCCGCCCGGATGCGCGACGCCACGCCCATCGCCCAGCCCATCGCCCGGACCGTTCAGCTGCCATGACCATACTCGCCGCCGTCACGACGCTCCCGACGTCACTCGAATCGTTCTCGCTCGTTGCGCCCGAGATCGCGCTCGTCGTCGCGGCCCTCGCCGCCTTCCTGGGCGGCGCCTTCCTCGGCCTCCGCAGCGGCTGGGTCGTCGCGATCCTCGGAATTGCCGCCGCCTGGGCTCTGGCCGGTGGCCAGCCGGCCGACGCCGCCACGATCACCTCCGGCGGCGTGCGGGTGGACGGGTTCTCGACGTTCATCCGCTGGCTCGTGCTCGGCCTCGGGGCCCTGCTCGCGCTCGTGCAATCGGGTGATCTCTTTGCGACGGCCATGAGCCGCGGCCCGGGCATCCGCCGGGGCGGCACCTGCGAGGAGGCCGGCACGTTCCTGCTCCTGCTCGCCGGCCTTTCGCTGGTGGGCGTGGCAGGTGACCTCGTGCTGCTCTTCGTGGGCCTCGAACTCGTGTCGATCCCCACCTACATCCTCCTCGCACTCAAGCGGATCGACGCCCACGGCCAGGAGGCGAGCCTGAAGTATTTCTTCCTCTCGCTCGTGTCGTCGTCCCTGCTCCTCTACGCGGCCGTCTGCCTGTACGGCATCGGTGGCTCCACCGATCTGCAGTCGATCGCAGCACGGCTGCAGTCGACCGACGCGAAGATCTCGGGCATGGCCACGATCCTGCTGCCGGCCGCGCTCGGCATGGCGATGGTCGGCGCCGCCTTCCGGCTCGCCGCCGTACCGATGCACTTCTACGCCCCTGACGTGTACGAGGGCACGAGCCCCGGCAACGCCGCCCTGCTCTCCACGCTGCCGAAGGTGGCGGGCCTCGTCGTGCTGGCCCGGCTGCTCGGCCTCGCGATCGCCCCCGATGCCACCGCCGCGGCCCAGGTGGGCCCTGCAGCGCAGGCCAGCCTCGACCTGCTCTGGAAACTGGCCGTCGTGCTGGCCGCGGTCACGATGACGGTCGGCAACGTGATGGCCCTCTGGCAGCGGAACCTCCGCCGCCTGCTCGGCTGCTCGTCGATCGCCCATGCGGGCTATCTGCTCGTGGGCGTGGCCGTCGCCGCCGCTGCCGGAGCGACGCAGGCCGGCCAGCCGCTCGGCGACACCACCGCGCTCGACACCGGCTGGACGATGGTGCTCGGCGGCATGACGTCGTCCCTCTTCTATCTGGCCACCTATGCGCTCGCCACGATCGGGATTTTCGGGGCGGTCGCCTACCTCGGCCACCGCTGGCCCGAATGGACGGCCGGCAGCGGCCCTCGGCCGCCCCGCGAGGAGATCGCGACGGTCGATGATCTCGACGGCCTCGCCTCCACGAATCCGGTGGCGGCCTTCGCAATCGCCGCCTTCCTCCTCTCACTCGCCGGCATCCCGCCGCTGCCCGGCTTCTGGGGCAAGCTTTCGCTGGCCGCCTCGGCGCTGCAGGTGGACTGGAACGCCGCGATCTCGCTCGACAGCCGCCGCGGCTGGTTCGTGGGCCTTGCCGTCGTGCTCGTGCTCAATGCCGCGATCGCCGCCGCCTACTACCTGCGAATCATCTCGGCTATGTACTTCAAGACGACGAAGCGGGGCGTGCAGGCCGACGGCGGCATCGCGGCCGGCCTGGCCATGCTCGCCTGCCTCGTGCTCGTGGCCGCGGTGACCGTGCAGCCGCGACGGCTGTTCATGGCCGCCTCGCGGGCTGGCGACGCCGTGTCGGGCACGCTGCCCGTGGCCGTGGCCGACGCCCGGCCTACCATTCCGGGCCGTTGAGCCTGCGGCCTGAAGAGAGCTTCGATCCATGCCTGCCCCCGACCAGTCCACCGTCACGTCCGTCCTCGCCTCCGTGGCCGACCCCGAGTCGGGCCGGCCGCTCACCGAGATGGGGCAGGTGCAGAACGTCTCGGCCTCGACCGACGCGATCGCCGTGACCGTCGGCCTCACGACCCACTCCGCGATCCTCTGGAAGCCGACGGCGGCCCGGATCGAGGAACTCCTGCGGACGCGGTTTCCCGAGGTGCAGAACGTCGCGGTCACGGTCGTGCCCCACGATCGGCCCCCGACGAAGCTCGGCCAGATCGGGCTCGAGGCCAAGAGCGTGATCGCTGTCGGCAGCGGCAAGGGAGGCGTGGGCAAGAGCACGATCGCGGCCAGCATCGCGCTCGGCCTGGCGCGGGCGGGCAGCCGCGTGGGCCTGCTCGACGCCGACGTCTACGGCCCCAGCGTCCCTCACCTGCTCGGCCTCTCCGGCCGCCCGCAGGTGGATAACGGCAAGATCCTGCCGATGCTCGCCGCCTGCGGTCCGCACTCGATGCCGGTGATGTCGATGGGCTTCCTCGTGCCGCCGGGCGAGGCGGTCGTGTGGCGGGGCCCGATGCTCCACGGCGCGATCACGCAGATGCTCCGCGACACGCTCTGGGGTCCGCTCGACTATCTCATCATCGACATGCCACCGGGCACGGGCGACATCGCGCTGACGCTCTCGCAGGTGCTGCCGCTCACCGGCGCCGTCGTCGTCTGCACGCCGCAGGACGTGGCCCTGCTCGATGCCACGAAGGCGATCGCGATGTTCCGGAAGGTCAACATCCCGCTCCTGGGCATGGTGGAGAACATGAGCTTCTTCGTCTGCCCCGACACGCAGAAGCGATACGATATCTTCGGCACCGGCGGCGCGAAGCGCACGGCCAAGGAGCTCGACATCCCGTTCCTGGGCGAGGTGCCGATCCAGATTCCGATCCGCGAGCACGGCGACGCGGGCAAGACGGCCGCCAACTACGACGACCCGGCGAGCCGCCCCTACCTCGAGGCGATCTGCTCACGGCTCGTCGGCGGCATCGCCGCCGCAGCCGCCGCTCGTCCACCGCTCCCCTCGCTGCCCGTGCTGTAGCACCGTGGTCCACATGCTCCGCATGTGGCCGACGGTCCAAACACCGCAGGCCCCTCTATTGCTCTGCGGGCCGACCGCCTGTGGTCAAAGTTCGGGGGTGCCCACGCCCCATCGCCGGACGCTCGCTTCGGACATCCTGCCCTCCGCTCACGCCGTAGTCCACACGCTCTGCAGCGGCTCAGTAGAGCCACAGCCGCAGGCCGTCGCGGGATCGCCAGGCGGGCTGGGGCGTGTGGAGCATGACCCGGGCGAGGGATCGCGTTTCCGCGGCCCGCGATCCGATCGCGGCCCATTCCCGCACCGTTGCTCGTGCTGGCCGCGCCGTCGTGGGCCAGTTCCAGGCGTCGGCCACGTCACGCCACAGCCGGTCGATGCACCGCCGCCGCACGTGGATCGCGTCGAGGCCGTACCAGTCACCTGGCTGCTCGATGAACGTGCCGCCGACCGCGGCGGCGATGGCCCGCAGCTCGTCGTCGAGCCACTCCGCCGCCTCCTTGAGCATGGGGAGCGGCAGCTGGCAGCCCGGCACGAAGGCCGTCCGCAGCGCCCGATACCGGAGCGGTCCTACCGAGGTGATGCTGGCCAGGGGGAGCCCGGTGATAGTGATCGTGACGCCGCGGTCGGCGAGCCGCTGCACGGCCTCACGAACGGCCCCGGCCACCTGCGCCACGCCGAGGCCGTAGAGCAACTCATTGCCGACGTCGGTCACGACGGCAACTGGCCGAGCGTTTTCGGCGGATGCGTTCTCGGCGAGCGACTGCCAGAGGCCGCAGGCGAGAATCGACGGCAGACGTCGCATCCATACGCGGCTGTTCACGCCGAAAGCGCGGCCGTGGCCGGCGGCCACGAAAAGATCTGCCGGAGACTCAGCCCGCGACCGCACCGTCGCGACGAGCCGGGAGAGGCCGCGCGATACATTGCTGGCCCCGAGCACGATCACCGTCTGCCGATGGGCCTCCACAGCAGTCAGTTCCACCGCTGCCAGGGCGTACCCGCCGAGAGGCTTTGGAAGCACGAGGCCGCGAGCATCGCGAACATGATGCCGAGAAACGGCTCGCCATGCGTGTAGCCCCACCAGGCCAAGGCTCCGCCGGCCACCACGCCGACGATGCCCGCGATGCGGTGGGCGTCGGCCACACCGGCAGCGAGCAAGCCCTCGCGGACGATCTGCCCGCCGTCGAGCGGCGGCACCGGCACAAGATTGATGAGCGGCCAGAACACGTTCACGTAGAGCAGGAAGTCGGCGAGGGCGTAGGTGAATGGCGACGCAAACTCACGCCCCTCGTAGAGGCCGAGCGGCCTTCCGATCGCCTCCAGCGGAAAGGGAGCCATGGTGCCGGTGGCCTTCAGGCCGGCGACGATCGCCGCTGCGAATGCAAACTGCGCGAGTGGTCCGGCCGCCGAGACGACGAGCCGCTGAAACGGTCGCAGGTATCCGCGGCGGCCCCAGGTCTCGGGCACCGCGAGACCGCCGAAGTGATAGAGCACGACGTGGGCCGACTGACCGAAGAACCGATAGGCGAGGGCGTGGCCGAACTCATGCACGAGGAGCGACACGAACACAGCCCCCACCCAGAGCATGAGAAACTGGATCAGCGCTCGCTGGTCGCCCCGTGAATACGCCTGGCAGACGTTCCAGCCGATGAGTGCCGCAGCGAGCCAGAACCAGGCCGACACCCGCACACGGACGCCCGCGAGCGAAAAGGAAAGGTCGGCGGCGGTGTCCTGCGGCTCGGCGAGCATCGCCACAGTATGCCGCATTCCCGCCCGCGGCTGTCGCACATGGCACGAACCGGCCTAGAGCAGGCGGGAGGAGAGCACCGGGCAGCCCCCGAGTCTGCGTGGTATCATAAGAGGATGGTAAACAGTATCACTTCCAACGCAACGGGTGCCCGAGGCAGACGTCGCTCAACAGTCCGATCGCGGGCCTCCGGGAAGTTCGTGCTTCGCCTCGATCCCCGCCTGCATGGCCTCCTGCGAGAGGCTGCCCATGCGGCGGGCGTGTCGCTCAACGACTGGTGCGGACGCACGCTCACCGCCCCGGGGGCGGGCGGGCTCGACGCGGCCTCGAACGCTGTGCTGCCAATCCGCTCGCGACTCGGTAGCGATCTCGAGGGAGTGATCATCTACGGATCGTTCGCGCGGGGCGAACTCGCCACCGGGTCCGACGTCGACCTGCTCGTGGTGATCGCGGCCGGCGTGCCGATCACCCGCTCCCTCTACCGGGAGTGGGAGGGAGCGGTGCCCTCGTGGAATGGTCGCGAGGTCGACCTGCATTTTGTGCATCTGCCGGACCCGGCCGACAGAGTCTCTGGGAGCTGGGCGGAGGCTGCCGTGTGCGGCATCGTGCTCTACGACCGCGACCTCGCCGTGTCGCGGCGGCTCATCGCGATCAGGGAGCGGATCGCTGCGGGCGAACTGGTGCGAAAGATGGCCCAGGGCCAGCCCTACTGGATTCACGAGGATCACGATGCGCAGCCCTGAATTGGGAGCCGACTACATCCGCCGGGCGCGGGCCCGGCTGGCCGCTGTGGACGCGCTCTTTGCCGCACAGAGCTGGGCCGATGTCGTGCGCGAGTCGCAGGAAGTGGTCGAGCTGGCGCTCAAGGGTCTGCTGCGTGTCGCCGGCATCGAGCCGCCGCGGATTCATGACGTGTCGGAAGTGCTCGTGGCCGAGAAGTCGCGGCTCCCGCAGGCTGTGCACCAGCATGTGGAAGCGCTCGCCGCCGGATCCCGCACGCTCCGCCGTGATCGCGAGCTGGCCTTTTACGGCGCGGAGGATCTCACGCCGTCCGGTTTCTACACGCGGGACGACGCCGCCACCGCCCGCGAGATCGCCCGCACGACAGTGGCCGCGGTGGAGCCGCATGGGCCGACCGGCGACTGAAGGCCGCTCGTTCAGCGAAGCAGTGACATGCCCGCATACTTGGCCGCACCTGCGTCGAAGGTCACGGTTTCGGTGCATCCTGCCGAAGATGCGATGCGCTCGATGAGGCAGTCGGCAAAATCTGCTTTCCCATCGTCGAAGACGCGCACGGCACGGAGCACCTGATCGGCCCGTTCCACCACAATCTGCTTAGCCCTCAGCAACGATTCGATGGCCTGCTTGACGTCATGGCCGGCGAGACCGTAGCAGGACGTCAGAACCCAGTACAGTTCGACCACCGAAACCACCGCGATGAAACCCGGACGCTCCGCATCCAGTGACTCGATCAATCGGGTGGCCTTCGGCGACTGCCTCGGGTCATCCTGCATGATGTAGCGCACCAGCACGTTGGTATCGAGACCGATCATCGCGCCGACGCCCCGCGCCGGGCAATGGCTGCATTCATCTCTTCGATCGATACCTTTTTGGCGGCCTTTCCGAACATGCCCTTGAGTTCGGTGACGCAGCGATTCGCCGCCACGAATTCGTAGCGGCCCGGCGCGATCTGGATGAATTCCACCCGATCACCGGCATCGACCTTGAGGTCATGCCGGACCTCCGCCGGAATGGTGATCTGGCCTTTGCTGGTGAGCGTTGCAGTCGACATGTCGGGCTCCTTCAATTCCTTACTTCAGTGTAAGGCATGTCCTGGAGCGGTGCAAGGCACCCTCGTCAGTCGCTTGCGGACGCAACGAAGCCCGGCGTGTTTCAGAGTGGATGCGCCGGCTCGGCGACGGGTTCCAGCCCATTATTTGAGCCGGCCCTGGGGTGGTGGTACATCTTATTGAAACCCCCGCGGCCGATGGCGGGCCGCCCCCTCCGGAATCTCTCGCATGACCGCGCTCGCCACTCTGTTCCGCCCGCGTCTTTCCCGTCGTGGCCGCCGTCATGCCACGTCGCTCCGCGGAGAGCATCTCGAGCCGCGGGCGCTGCTCGCCACCTTCACGGTCTCGAATCTGCTGAACGCGGGTGACGGCTCGCTGCGGTGGGCGATCAATCAGGCCAACGCCAATTCCGGGGCCGACGACATCGCCTTCGCTGTGCCCGGCGAGATCTCGCTCGCCTCCGCGCTCCCGGCCATCACCGACACGGTCGCGATCAACGGCTTCACGGCGCCCGGATTCACGGGCGCACCCGCGGTCACGCTCAACTTCCGCGGCCAGACGGGGCTACGGTTCGCCCCCGGCAGCGACGGCTCCTCGCTCACGAGCCTGTCGCTCGTGCGGGCCACGTGGGCCGGCGTGACGCTCGACGCCTCGGACATCACGCTCGCGGGCAACTTCATCGGCGTGCTGCCTGACGGTGTGACTGCGGCGGGCAACACGGGCTCTGGCGTGCACGTGACCGCCCGCGGCTCGGGCAACCAGATCGGCACGAACCCGGCGATTACCTATTCTCCACCCACTTCGACCGTGGCTGCCGCGGGCGGCGGCACGCTCCCGGTGGCCGGCTGGCAGGGGCTCACGACGGCCGGCACGCCGGGACAGTATTTGATCACTGGCACGACGACGAACGCCACCAGCGGGGACACGGAGGGCCTGCTCTACGTCGGCCCGATCACGGCCCAGGGGGGCGCGGGCTATGTGATGGTCATGCCGAATCAGGGGAGCGACACGACCGACGGCACCACCTCCTATTCGGCCGACAACCTCGGCGACGGCCAGCTGCGGATCGTGGGCACCTACTCGAATACGGGCTCTACGACTGAATTCGGATTCATTTTCGAAGGCACGGTGGCCGACGTGGCAAATCCGGCAAATTACGTGGCGATGCCGTCGCCCCTGCCGTCGGCAACCGAACCCGTCTGGAACATTCCTCACAGCACCTCCGGCGGCCTCGTCGTGGGCAACTACGACGAGTCGGGCCCGGATGGCAACCCGGCCGGTGGCGGGCGGGCCTACGTCTATGACGTCGCCACGGAGCAGTATCGCGAACTGATCTACCCCGGCTCCGCGGCCAACACCGCCTACGGCATCTGGCACAACGGCGGCACGAGCTACACGATCGCCGGCGGCTGGTCGAACAGCCCGATCAACAACATCCTCAACCCGGGGGTGCCGCTCTCGCAGGCCCTGCTCGTCGATTACGACTCGGCCACCGGCCTCTTCTCCAATTGGAAGTCGTTTTCCTACGTGCCACCTGCCGGGGCCACGTCGGTCATCACGCACTTCGAGGGCATCAGCGGCGTCCAGCCCGGCATCTACACGCTCGCGGGAACGGCGCTGGCCGACGGCGCGACCGTCGCCGGCTTCGCCAGCGTCACGCGGAATCCCGACGGCTCGTTCGGCGACATGCAGTGGATCGATTTGCAGCCGTCCGACTCGGGCACCCCCTTTGCCGACTCGGTGTATGGCAATGCCGTGGTGGGCATCGACCCGAGTAGTGGCGGCGTTGGCGCCTACCAGGCCACGATCGTACCGGGGGGCAACCTGATCAGCGGCAACGGCGCCGATGGCGTGCGGATCCTCGGCACCGACAACGTGGTCGAGCGGAACCTGATCGGCACCGACGTCAGTGGCCGGTTCGCCGTGCCTAACGGCAACAACGGCATCCGTGTCACGAGCCGGGCCAGTGGCAACCTGATCGGCGGCACGATGACCGGCGGCAACGACCCGACGAACAGCGTGTTCGTGCGGCCGCCGCAGGGCAACCTGATCTCGGGCAACCGGTCCAACGGTGTGCTCATCAACGGGGGCGCCACGGCCACCACGCTCTCGGGCAATTTCATCGGCACGACGGCCTCGGGCAACGCGGCCCTCGGAAACGCGGCGGACGGCGTGGCGATCGTCGGTGCCAACGGCACCTCGCTCTTGGGCACCACGTTCCAGCAGAGCCCATTCGTCTTCTACAACGTGCTCTCCGGCAACGGCGGCAACGGCCTGCGGATCACGAACTCCAACGACACGATCGTCCAGGCAAACTTCACGGGCGTGGGCGCCGACAACGCCACCGTCGTGGCCAACACGCTGAGCGGCATCTTGGTCAACGGCTCCTCGGCACGCACGACCGTGGGCGGCCCGATCCCGCTCGGCAACGTCAACTCCGGCAACAACCGCTATGGCATCGAGGTCGCCGGCAAGGCCACCGGCTTCGTCGCCTTCAACAGCTTCGTGGGCATCGTGGCCTTCGGCGGGACCGCCCCCAACCGGCTCGACGGCATCCACATCACGGCGACCGGCGGCAACAACTTGATCCGCACATGCCTCGTGGCGGGCAACTTCGGCAATGGCATCGTGATCGCAGGCAAGGCCACGGGCGTCACGGTCGAGGACACCGCGACCGGCACGAACTCGAAGATCGAGGAGGCCATCCCCAACTACGGCAGCGGCATCCTGATCACGGGCAACGCCCACGGCAACGCGATCGGAGGCTTCCAGCCCTCGGTCGAGACGAAGGTGCACCTCTCGGGCAACTACGGTTATGGGATCGAAATCACGGGCAACGCCCGCAACAACCGGATCTTCAATTCCGTGATCGGGGCCGGCTTCGAACCGGTTGATTCGATCCCGAATTGGCTGGGCGGTATCTACCTCGGATCGGGCACTCGCGGCACCGTGATCGGCGGCACGACACCCGTCGAGGCCAACCGCGTCCTCTTCACTCGCGGCGCGGGGATCACGATGTCCGGATCGAAGGGCAATCAGATCCTGGGCAACGAGATTCGGGCCAACCTCGGCAGCGGGATCGTGATCGCCGGCGCCCAGTCGAACACGATCGGCGTGGCGGGCAGCGGCAACGCGATCGTGTCGAACGGCGTGAACGGCATCCAGGTGTCGGGCAATGTGAAGGGCACGGTGGTCGCGGCAAACACGATCAGCGGCAGCGGCTCGAACGGCCTACTGCTCAATGCCGCGACGAACCTGCTCGTGGGAGGCACTGGCGATGGCGTGGGCAACACGATCGTGACGAACGTCGGCTACGGCCTCCTCGCCGTGGGTTCGTGCAGCCGCACACAGGTGATACGCAACCTGATCGCCGGGAATACGCAGGGCGACGTGAGCCTGTCGGCATCCACAGGCATCACCTACGTGCCTGCGGCGTGACGCGTCATGCCGCTTCGCGGCCCGCCGTGGCTCGCCCTGCCATCGTGGGCACGGCGTCACCGGCTGCGATCGCCAGCACGGCTGCCGCGGCCCGAGCTGCGGAGCCGCCGTGGGCCACTTCATCGGCCAGCTCGTCGAGCCGAGCGACGATCCGCCGCCGCGCGGCCGGCTCAGTGAGCCACTCCACGAGATGACCGGCCGCACGATCGGCCGGATCGGCCACGGCCAAATACTCGGGGTACACCGCATCGGGGTCGGCTGGCGGCACGCCGACCGGCGGCCGCACGACGCCCTGCACCCGCTCGATCGGCTCGGCGGCCGCGAGCAGGTTCACGAGTGTGATGAACTTCACCCGCCGGTACCAGCTCTGCACCACGTAGGCCAAGCCGCTGACCCGATAGACAATCACGGTCGGCACACGGGCCGCGAGCAGCTCGAGTGACACCGACCCGCTCACGGCGAGGGCGACGGCCGCCTGGCTGATGAGCTCACGGGTGCGACCGACCTCCACGTCGATCTCGACCGGCTGCCGTTCGGCCGCGAGCGTGGCCCGGATCATGCGGGCATACCGCTCGTTGAGTGCCCCGACGACGAATCGTGCACCGGGCACTTGCTCATGCACGGTGACCGCCGACCGGATCATCGACGCGAAATTCCCCTCGATCTCCTGGCTCCGCGAGCCGGGCAGGAGCAGCACGAGCGGCCGTGCCGCATCGACGCGCTCACCGCGTTGCGGCCCGCAGTCGAGCTCGTCGAAGAAGGGATGCCCCACGAGCGTGCTCCGCATCCCCTGGGCCAGGAACCAGTCGTGCTCGAACGGTAGCGCCGAAAGCACGTGATCGACGAGCCGCCGCATCTTGCCGATCCGCCAGCTCGCCCAGGCCCAGATCTGCGGCGGGCAGTAGAAGACGACCGGGATGCCATGCCGCTTCGCCCGCCAGGCGACCCACCAGTGGAAGCCGGGAAAGTCGACGAGCACGACGACATCGGGGCGGGCATCGAGAAAGCTCCGTTCGGCCCGCCGCGCGAGGTCCACGAACCGGTGGATGTTGAGGATCACACGCAGGAACCACATCACGGCCAACTGCGTCAGGTCCGCCACGAGTCGGCAGCCGGCAGCCTCCATGCACGGCCCTCCCAGCCCGACGCACTCGACATCGGGCCGCCGCGCGCGGAGCGACTCCACGAGCAGCGCCGCATGATGGTCGCCCGAAGGCTCGCCGGCCGAGAGGAACACGCGCATGAAAAAACTCCGCGGGACCCGTCGGCCCCGGCGGAGTATTCCACGTCTCGGCCACCGACCCTAGGCCAATTCGGGGGCTATTTCGCGGCCGGCTCGAAGCCCTTCTCGATGCTGCCGAAGACGAGCGCGACCTTCTCCTCGTCCGATGCCTTCTCGACCTTGCCCTTGCAGTTGGGGCAGCAGAAGCCCACCTCGGCGTCGCCGATGGCGAGCTCCGTGCCCGCCTTCACCGGGCCGCCGCTGAAGGGGCAGCCCTTCTGCTTGAGCTGACCCGTCGCCACGAGCTGCTGGTGTGCCTTGGCGGCGAACGGCGCCGAGTCCTTCTCGAACGCACCGGAGCATTTGCCGCAGCAGAAGTAGACCTTGCCGCCGGCGAAGTCGGCGGTCTTCTCGGGATTGCACTTCGCACCGGAGACCGGGCACTTGGCGTCCTTCGGCTCCTTCACGGCCGACATGGCAACCGACGACGAGACCAGGACGACGACCAGGGCGACGAACGGAAGCGTGTGGCGAATCTTCATGGCATTCAACTCCTGAATAGCGACGGGCGGATGACCGCCTGGTTCCTCGGCGATCTCGTTCCTCGACCGCAGAATGAGCATAAGCCCGTGGCGGCCGATGCCGCAATCGGCGAATCGGCCGCGATTTTTTCTGCGGCATCACCGCCGCCGGGGCTCGGGCAGCCCCATGGCCACGGCGGACCCAGCTGCGATCACTGCCGCCCCGGCCAGGAATACCGGCCGGAAGCCGACCGCATCGACCAGCCAGCCGACGAGTGGCGAGCACACGAACGGGGCTGCGAGGGCTGCCCCGACGATGCTCACGTAGCGGGCGTGATCGCGGGGCCGGGGCGCGAGCTCGAGTGCATAGTTCGTAAAGATCTGGAGCGAGATCGGATTGAGCCCGAGCATCAGGTAGACGATCCAGAACCAGTCAGCCGCGAGTGCGTGGGGGGCGAGCGACAGGCCAATGACCACCAGCGGCACGAGCGACGAGAGGGCCACGAGCCAGATGAGCACGATGCGGGTGCCGCGGCGGTCGGCGGTCGGCCCGGCGACGAGGCTCACGCACCCCGTGGAGAGATTCTGGACGACGACCCACGTGAGCAGGCTCATGAGCGGCGTGCCGAGCCGGTCGCGGGCGAACGCCTGATAGTGAGGAAAGAGCATGATCACGCCTGAGAAGCAGGCGGCAACGACCGCCAGCCGGACGAGTGCCCGATCCGCCATGAGCGTGTACCGCCATTCGGCGACGGCCTGCCGGAAGCGGGCCGCGACTCCCGACTCCCGCGCAGCCGTGGCATGCGTGAGCGGCGCGTCGGGCGGCTCATCGAGAAACGCCGGCACGATCGCCGCCAGGGCGAAAAAGGCGGCGGTCACCGCGAAGATCTTCGTGAAGCCGTCGGGCTCGGCGAGCCAGGGTCGCAGGAGCAGGATCGCGGCGAGGATGGCGAGTAGGCTGCCCAGGGCGGCATTCACGACGAGCGAGCGACCGCGGTGCCCCGGAGCGATGAGCTTGCCCTGCAGGGCGGCGGCGACGAGCTGCGAGAGACCGTTGCAGCCCGAGAACGTCGCATAGAGCACGAGGAACACGGCGGCCAGCAGGGCCGGCTGGGACCGCAGCGGCGTCCAGGCGCAGGCAAGGAGGGCGAAGCAGGCCGCCTTGGCGAACGCCGCCGTCACGAGGAGCCACTTCTTGACCGGCCGGCGGCCCACGGCCCCCGCGACGAACAGCGGCGGCAGGCTCTGGCCGCCGCGGTTGAGCACGGGCAGCAGGCCGCGGAGCGTGCCCGAATCGACCACGGCGTCGAGCACAGCCGGCATGATGATCGTCTCGGTCTTGAAAATCCAGCCGACGCGGACGACCACATGGTAGAGCTCGAGGCAGAGGGTGTTGCGCACCTCTCGTGGGCCGCGTGCGATGGGCTCGTTCATGGGGTGCGACTTCGTACACTGGGGCGGTCACACGAGGCAGGACGGACGATGATAGCAACCATGTGTCGAGAGACGTGGCGGCGGCTCATGCTCGCCATCACGATCGCAGCCATCGGCGTCGTGGGCTGCGAGGCTCCTGGTCGTGGCCATCCGGCAGTCGGCCGTGGCGTCGGGCGGCTCCCTGTCGTGTCGCTCGGCGATCCCCGGGCGACCGCGCCGACGCTCGCGGGCAAGGTGACGCTCCTCAACTTCTGGGGTACCTGGTGCCCCCCCTGCCGCCGCGAGCTGCCTGGGCTCGTCCGGCTCGCAACCCAGCTGGCCGACGAGCAGCGGTTCCAACTCGTGGCCGTGTCGTGCGGCACCGACGACCGGGACGAACTCGCCGTGACGACCGCCGCCTTCCTCGTCGAGCACAAGCTGCCGCTGCGGCCCTGGGGCTTCGCCGATCCGCCCGCCCGCAGCCTCTTTGCCTCGGCGTACGGGCTCGAGGCCTTTCCGACGACCTATCTGATCGGCCCAGACGCCCGCGTCCGGCAGGTCTGGGTCGGCTATCGCAGCCGCGACGAGGCCGACATCGCCCAGGCCGTGCTCCGGCTCTTGAAGGAGCCGCCCTCACCGCTCGCCATGCCTCCGGCCGCTACGCCCGCTGATCCAACTCCGCCAGCCGCTCGATGAAGGCCGCGGCCTCGGCCCCCGGATCAGTGGCCGCCGTGATCGCCGATGCCACAGCCACGCGGCGGATGCCGAGTGCGGCGAGCAATTCGAGCCGCTCGCGTGTCACACCCCCGATCGCGAACGTGGGCAGCGCGATCTCCGCGGCCACCCGCGCGAGAAACTCCCGCGGCGCGAACTCACCGAACGATTTCGTATGCGACGGGAAGCAGGGGCCGATGCCGAGGTAGTCGGCCCCCTCGTCTGCCGCGGCCCGGGCCTCGGAGAAATCGTGGGCCGTGCGACCGAGTAGCCGGTCAGGACCGATCACCCGCCGCACGAGCGGCGCCGCGAGATCGTCGGCTCCCGTATGGGCGCCATCCGCGTTGATCGCCGCCGCCACGTCGGCCCGGTCGTTCACGATCACGATCGCCGGCCGCTCGCGGTCGTGCCGTCGGGCCAGCGCCACGGCCGCAGCGGCGCGGGCTGCCAACGCCGGCACGGCCAGCGACTTGTCGCGGATCTGCAGCATCCGCACCCCAGCTTCCAGCAGCGACTGGACGAGCCGCTCGAACGCCTCCTGACCGTCACGACCGTCGATGAGCACACAGAGCCGGATGCCGGCCAGCCGATCCCGCGATCGCACGGCCACCGCCATCCCCCGCTCGAGCGCGTACAGCCGATACCGGATCCGCTCGAACGCCGCCGCCGCCTGGGGTGCGACCACTGCCACGCATTCCTCGAGGCTTCGCGCGGCCTGCGTGCCGCGAGCGGCATTCGCGGCGACGAGATCGACGACCGATGCCCGGGGCAGTGCCCCCGGCTTCTCCATCCCGGCCCCCACGTCCCCCTCCACGTCGCGAAGTGCGATCCGCGACCCAAGTCCGGGCTGCGCCAAGGCGGTGGCCAGGTCGTGCCGCAGGTGCTTGGCCTGGCTCGTCAGCCCCGCGTCGTCGAGCACGAACCGGGCCACGTCTTCGAGCACCCGAATCGCCTCGGTCGCCCGGTTGGCCGACGCATCGATCGCCCGCCACACGCCAGCCACGCCACCCTGCCCACCTTCACTGGTCTGCATGATTTTCCTGGGTTGAGCGGCGGCTCTCAATCACAGCGCATCGAACTATCAATCACTTGCGTCTGCTGACACGGCAAACCAAACGGGGTAGGCGAGGGGGTCGGTGCAAGCTCGAGGAGCATTTGGACCGAGTCTTCGAGGTCCCGCGACGAGACTTGTACCGCCCCCGAGCCGGCGACCACGGCTCCCGGTTGCGATCTGCCGTTCAGTATATGGCTTTGTGAAACGTGGGTCGGCTCCTAGACTCCCGCTCCCCTCTGCCCCGTGAGCCGACGCCATGCGAGCCGCCCGCTACCTCACCCTGCTCTGGCCGGGCCTGCCCTGGCTCTGGCTGCGGGGGAGCCTGCCTGGGCTCGTCGTCGCCCTCGGGTTCGCCCTCACGCTCGACGTCGCGATGCTCACCACCTGGATCTGGTCGGACCTGATCGAACTGCCGGCACGGCTCGCGGTCTGGGCGGCGACGGCCGTGATCTGGGCACTGGCCACCGCCTCGGCGGTCTCCGCGTTTCCGCCGCCGCTCGCCGCCGGACGCGATGCCGAGTCGGACACGCTCTACGTCAAGGCCCGGAACGCCTACCTGGCCCACGACTGGCTCGCCGCGGAGTCGACGCTGCGAACGCTGCTGCAGCGGGATGCCACTGACGGCGAGGCCCAGCTCCTGCTCGGCACGCTGCTCCGCCGCGTGGGCCGGCTCAACGAGGCCCGGGCGGCGCTCGACCAGCTCTCCCGAGCCGACGCCGGCCGCATCTGGCAGGCGGCCATTGTCCGGGAGCTCGGACGAATCGACGCCGACGGCCGGTCGCCGACAAACGCGCCCGAGCCGGCGATCCTGGCGCTGCAGCCGCAGGCAGACGCCGACCCCGGCCAACGCACGGCCGCGGCCTGACCCGATCGTCACGGCTGTCCGTCACCTGCTCGGGAGCGGCACGAAGCCGTGGAATCAGCGGTTTCTGCCGCGCTCCGGCATCCGCCACAGACATTCCGGCGGTGTCCCCCTAGAATTCGGCGCTCCCTCGGCAAACGCTCGCCTGCCACCGGATCCGCAAGCGAACGGTTTCCGCAGAGTTGGCGTAGGGTTTGCATAGGGTAGATATGACCGCGGCGGGGGCTGCCGAAATGGCACCCGCCGCTCCTGCAGAACAGACAGCCGGGAAGGAATCAGAGCCCATGTACGAGCGTTTCACCGACCGCGCCCGCAAGGTGATGCAGCTGGCCAATCAGGAGGCCCAGCGGTTCAACCATGAATACATCGGCACCGAGCACGTGCTGCTCGGGCTGATCAAGGAGGGCAGCGGCGTCGCCGCCAACGTGCTCAAGAACCTCGACATCGACCTGCGGAAGATCCGCATGGAGGTGGAGAAGCTCGTGCAGAGCGGCCCCGACATGGTGACGATGGGCAAGCTTCCGCAGACGCCCCGGGCCAAGAAGGTCATTGAGTATTCGATGGAGGAGGCCCGCAACCTCAACCACAATTACGTCGGCACGGAGCACATCCTCCTCGGCCTGCTCCGCGAGCAGGAAGGGGTGGCGGCTCAGGTGCTGATGAATCTCGGCCTGAAGCTCGAGGACGTCCGCGAGGAGGTGCTCAACCTGCTCGGCCACGGCATGGAGGGTGAGGGCAGCGAGCGGGCCGGCATGGGCGGCCGGCAGCCGGCCGGTGCCGGCGGCGGTGGCGGCGAGGGCAGTCCGAAGGCGGGCAAGAGCAAGACCCCGGCGCTCGACAGCTTCGGCCGCGATCTCACGGAACTGGCGAGACAGGGCAAGCTCGATCCGGTGATCGGCCGCGAGAAGGAAATTGAGCGGGCCGTGCAGATTCTCTGCCGCCGCACGAAGAACAACCCGGTGCTGCTCGGCGAGGCGGGCGTCGGCAAGACGGCGATCGTCGAGGGCTTCGCCCAGCGGGTGGTCGACGGCAACGTGCCGGAGATCCTCGCCGACCGGCGGATCGTCGTGCTCGACCTGGCGATGATGGTCGCCGGCACGAAGTACCGCGGTCAGTTCGAGGAGCGGATCAAGGCGGTGATGAACGAGGTCCGTAGGGCGAAGAACACGATCCTGTTCATCGACGAGCTGCACACGCTCGTGGGTGCCGGCGGCGCAGAGGGGGCGATCGACGCCTCCAACGTGCTCAAGCCGGCCCTCGCCCGCGGCGAGATCCAGTGCATCGGCGCCACCACGCTCGATGAGTACCGGAAATACATCGAGAAGGACTCGGCCCTCGACCGCCGCTTCCAGATCATCATGGTGGAGCCGGCCACGAAGGACGAGGCCGTGGAGATCCTCAAGGGGCTCCGCGACCGCTACGAGAGCCACCACCGCGTGAGCATCTCCGACGCTGCCCTCGAGGCCGCCGTCGATCTCTCGAGCCGCTACATCACCGGCCGCTGCCTCCCCGACAAGGCGATCGACGTGATCGACGAGGCGGGCGCCCGCGTGCGGCTCAAGGCGATGACGAAGCCGCCAGATCTCAAGGAGATCGACGAGGAGGTCGAACGGCTCAACAAGGAGAAGGAAGAGGCGGTCGCCAACCAGGATTTCGAGAAGGCGGCGGCGCTCCGCGATCAGGCCGACAAACTCAAGAAGAAGAAGCAGGCCATGACCCGCGACTGGCGCGACAAGTCGCGTGAGACCGACGGCGTGGTCGACGAAGAGGTCGTGGCCGAGGTCGTCTCGAAGATGACGGGCATCCCGCTCACGCGGATGTCCACCGAAGACCAGGCCCGGCTCATGGGCATGGAAGGGGAGCTGCACAAGAAGGTCATCGGCCAGGAGGCCGCGATCAAGAGCGTGTCGAAGGCGGTCCGCCGCAGTCGTTCCGGACTCAAGGATCCGAAGCGGCCGATCGGGTCGTTCGTGTTCGCCGGGCCGACGGGCGTGGGCAAGACGCTGCTCGCCAAGGCCCTCGCCCAGTTCATGTTCGGCGACGCCGACGCCCTCATTCAGATCGACATGAGCGAATACATGGAGAAGCACAACGTCAGCCGGCTCATCGGTGCGCCGCCGGGCTACGTGGGCTTCGAGGAAGGCGGGCAGTTGACGGAGAAGATCAGAAGGCGTCCTTATGCCGTGGTATTGCTGGACGAGATTGAGAAGGCCCATCCCGACGTGTTCAACATGCTCCTCCAGGTGATGGAGGAGGGACGGCTCACAGATTCGTTCGGCCGCAACGTCGATTTCCGCAACACGATCATCATCATGACGACGAACGCGGGCGCCGAGGCGATCAAGAACGAGGCCGCCTTCGGCTTCCAGAAGCCCGATGACGATGCCAGCTACGAGGGCATGAAGGGTCGCGTCAACGAGCGGATCGAGAAGGTCTTCCGGCCGGAGTTCCTGAACCGTCTCGACGATGTGATCGTGTTCCACCACCTCACGGTCGAGGACCTCAAGCAGGTGATCGACATCGAACTGGCGAAGGTTCGCGAGCGGCTCGGCGAGCGCGGTCTGAAGCTCGAACTGACCGACGAAGCGAAGAAGTTCCTCATCAAGAAGGGCTCCGACACCGACTTCGGTGCCCGGCCCCTGCGTCGGGCCCTCGAGAACTTCATCGAGGATCCGGTCAGCGAGGAGCTTCTCAAGGGCGAGTTCGAGGGCAAGGACACGATTCAGGTCGACTGCATCGAGGTTGCCGGCAAGAAGCAACTCTCGTTCAAGGGCCTGGTTACGGCCGAGCCGGTCGCCGCCGGTCCCGCCGAGGGCTCGGTCTCCTGACGGGTTCCGTCGTCCGCCTCCGCCCGCCCGGCTGCCCGGTGCTCCGCAACGGGCAGCCCGTTACGGAGTGACGGGCCTACGGCCTGGCAGCCTTGGCAATCCCTGCCGACTGCTCCATACGTGCCGCAGGAATCGGCCCCGAGCGTCGCGTCCTCCCTCCGGGCGGTGTCTGCACCGCCGTTCCTCGAGGCGGGGGAAACCGGATGGCGATGCAGGCGGGTGGTCTGGGGATCCACGTGGCTGAACTGGCTGCGGTGGCCCGGCCGCGGCCAGCGGTGTTTCGGGCGCTCGGGAGACACGAGCCACCGCGCACGATCTGCATGCAAGGCGAGTCGTTTTACAGGCTCGAAACCATCAAGCACGACTGGTGGGCGGTATCCGCCGTCGTGGATCGAGGGGCATGCGCTCGCGGAAGAAGAGCGAGTAAACGACCAGTTCTTCCCGCGTCTTGCCGCGCTCCTGGCGGAGGCCCATCGCCGTGGCGTGGCCCACGTCGATCTCCACAAGCGGGAAAACATTCTCGTCGATGACGACGGACGACCCCATCTGATCGACTTTCAGATCTCGTTCGCCCTGCCGCGGTCGAACCGTCTCGCTGCCCGCCTCTGCGGCGGCCTGATGCGACTCCTGCAGCGGTGCGACGACTACCACCTGTTCAAGCACCGACTGCGGCATCGTCCCGACCAGATCTCGGCCACCGCCCACCGCCGCGACGCCTGACGCAGCCTGCCCAGATTGCCGCGGCGCCGCAGGGCCGCCACAGTCGGCTCATGCTGCCCGACCGGCATGGCCGATACGACCGGCAGGGCTTGGTGCGCCTCGACTGCGCACGCCCTCACGGACGCGCTCGCCATGGCCGATTCCTCACCCACAGCCGCTCCGTCGCCGGCCCTCAACGGCTGGCTCACCGGGATGGTCGCCAACCTCGGCGGCTTCGCGATGTCGAGCGTCGCCGGCATCGGCGACGTGGCGATCTTCACGCTGCAAACGTTCGGCTGGATGTTCGCCCGGCGACAGCGGCGCGACGTGCTCCTGCCGAGCTTCTACCAGATCGGCGTGATGTCGCTCCCGGTGGTCGCGCTCACGGGCCTCTTCATCGGCATGGTGCTCGCCGTGCAGAGCTACGCGCAGTTCAAGGCGCTGGGCCTCGAGACCCGGCTCGGTTCCGTGATCAACCTCTCGCTCGTCCGCGAGCTCGGCCCGGTGCTCGCGGCCACCATGCTCGCCGGCCGCGTGGGCAGCGCGATGGCGGCCGAGCTCGGCACGATGCGGGTGACCGAGCAGATCGACGCGCTCGAGAGCATGGGTGCCAACCCGATCTACTACCTGGTCGTGCCCCGGTTTCTCGGCTGCCTCGTGCTCATCCCGTCGCTCACGGTGATGGCCGATTTCATGGGCGTGCTCGGTGGGTATCTCTACTCGCACGTGCTGCTGGGGATCGACTACCACCACTACTGGGAAAACTCCCGGGCCTACGTCGATGCCTTCGACTTTTTGATGGGCATCTTCAAAAGCCTGTTTTTCGGCGCGGCGATCGCCCTGGTCAGCTGCCACCACGGCTTCCATTGCGCGCCTGGCGCCGAGGGCGTGGGGCGGGCCGCCACCAATGCCTTCGTGCATTCGTTCGTCCTGATCCTCGTGCTCGACCTGTTCCTCGGAATCGGGCTCAACAACTTCCACGACTTCTTCCGGCCCGAAGGGCCCCGCAAGCTGCTCTGACCCTCGCGACCGTCCGATGCCCACAGCCGCCCCCTCCACATCCCGATCGACCGCCGAGGCCGAGCCGCCAGTCTTGCGGGTCGACGGGCTGGGCGTGCGATTTGGCAGCCAGCAGGTGCTCCGCGAGATCTCGCTCGAACTGAACGCCGGAGAAACGCTCGTAGTGCTCGGCGAGAGCGGCTGCGGCAAGACGGTGCTGCTGAAGACGATGATCGGCCTCGTGCGACCGACCGAGGGTGACGTCGCGTTCGAGGGGCGATCGCTCCTGCGAATGAGCGACCGGCAGCTCGCCCACCTGCGCACGAAATACGGCTTCGTCTTCCAAGGGGCCGCCCTCTTCGACAGCCACACGATCTCCGACAACGTCGCATTTCCGCTCCGCGAGCACACGCGCCTCTCCGAGCGGGAGATCAGCACGATCGTCGGCACGCTCGTGGACGAGGTGGGCCTGCCGCGGTCGGTGCTGCCCAAGAAGCCCGTGCAACTCTCGGGTGGCATGCGGAAGCGGGCCGGCCTCGCCCGGGCCCTGGCCCTCGATCCCCAGCTCGTGCTCTACGACGAGCCGACCACCGGACTTGATCCGATCATGACCGACGTGATCAACGAGCTGATCCTCCGGGTGAGGGCACGGCCGCGGGTGACCAGCGTGGTCGTCACGCACGACATGTCGACGGCACGCAAGGTGGCCGACCGGATCATCATGCTCTACCCGCTCTTTCGGCTCGGGCCCGAAGAACCGCAGATCGTGTTCGACGGCACTCCCGCGGAACTCGATCGCAGCCGCGACCCGCGCGTGCGCCAATTCATCGAGGGACGGGCGGGCAATCGGCTGACGGAGCTGCTCGAGGAGCAGGGGCTGGCGAACCAGGGTCGGCCAGCCGACGACGACACGGACGGAGACGACGACCAGGAGGAGGCGACATGAACGACCGCATGATGCAATTCCGCGTGGGCGTGGTGGTGTTGGCGACGGCCATCATCGCCGGCATCCTGATCGTGCTGTTCGGCGACCTCCCTTCGCTGGTGCAGGCGACCTATCCGCTCAAGATGAGCTTTGCCGACGCCCGTGGCGTGTCGAACGGCACGCCTGTGCGCAAGAACGGGATCCTGGTGGGCCGCGTGGCCGACGTGGAGCTCGACGAGAAGGGGGGCGTGAGCGTCGTCGCGCAGATCGATTCGTACGTGCCGATCTACAAGGACGAGCAGCCCCGGATCGCCACCACGCTCCTCGGCGATGCGGAGATCCAGCTCGTTCCCGGCACCATCCGTCCGCCGCGGCAGCGGGTGGGCAAGGACGAGGTGCTCACGGGTGCCGTCTCCCGCGATCCATTCGAGGTGTTCGCCACGCTCGAGCCAAAACTCGGCGGCGCGATGCCGTCGCTTGCCGAGGCGAGCGAGTCGGTGAAGAAGCTCTCCGACAACCTCGACCGCATGCTTCTCGGGGACGACGACAAGTTCTCGAAGATGGTGCAGAAGACCGACGCCGCCCTCGAGGCCTTCAACATGGCGATGGCCAACATCAACGACGTGATGGGCGATCCGCAGGCTCGGGCCAACCTCAAGCAGACGCTCAACTCGCTGCCCGACGTGATCGCCGACCTGCGCAACACCGTGCAGGGAATCGGCGAGACCGTCGACACCGCCGACCGCAATCTCCGCAACCTCGAGGGCCTCACCAAGCCGCTCGGCGACCGCGGCGGCGAAATGGTGGCCCAGATCGACCGCACGATCGGCCGCCTCGACGAAACGCTCCGCCAGGCGGCTCAAAGAAGAGCTCGCCAAGCGGGAGTTTCTTCCGACGATCGAGCGGATCCTCACCGTGTCGGACGGAGAGCCTGCCGAATGGAGCGTGGTCACCGACCGTGGCCCGCACCGCTTCACCGTGGGCCACGCCGACGACATCCTCCGCCTTCCCGACGGTGGCGCCATGATCACCGACACCGTCGGCCTGCGCTACACGATCCCCAGCATCGCCCACCTCGACGGCCGCAGCCGCCGCTTCTTCGAGCGGGCTGAATAAGGGCGCGGGGCACGCGCGCGCCGGCTCGGGGTTACCCCGTACCATCGTAGGACAGGCGTCCCGCCTGTCATGGCTTCAGTGGTGCGCGCCGGCTTCGGGCTCCCCGAATCCCCTCGCCGGACGCTCACTGCGCCCATCCATGGGCTCCGCTCGCTCGGATTTGCCTGCGCTCCGGCTTCCTGCCTGCGCTGGTCAAATACGCCGTCTCAATGGTAGGGGACAACCCCGATCCTCTCCCTTTCCAATTGAGTGAGGATTCGGGGAGCTCGAAGCCGGCGCGCGATCAACTAGCCGAACGTCAAGCGAGAGGGCTTGGGCAGTCACGAGCCGGCGCGCACCACT
>JBJTIE010000046.1:0-6457 GCA_046094845.1 Planctomycetaceae bacterium
TCCGCCCGCCCGCCGCGGCGTCATCCGGCGGCTCTATGACTGGGTGCTCTCCTGGGCCGACTCGCGGCACGGGCTGACGGCGCTGGCCGCGATCTCGTTCGCGGAGAGCTCGTTCTTTCCGATCCCGCCCGACGTGCTCCAAATCGCGCTCTCGGTGGCGAAGCCGCGGTCGAGCTTCCTCTATGCCGCCGTGTCGGCCGTGGCCAGCGTGGCGGGGGGCGTGCTCGGCTGGGCGATCGGCTGGGGGCTCTGGCACGCGATCGCCGAATGGTTCTTCGCCTACGTGCCCGGCTTCTCACACGAGAAGTTCGGCTATGTCGAACAGCTCTATCAGGGGAATGCGTTCGCCGCGATTTTCGCGGCCGCGTTCACGCCGATCCCCTACAAGATCTTCACGATCGCCGCGGGCGTGTTTTCCGTGCCGCTGACGACGCTCGTGGTGGCCTCGGCCCTCGGTCGCAGCGCCCGATTCTTTCTCGTGGCCACCGTGATGTACTTCTGCGGCGCGACCGCGAAGAAGTTCATCGATCGCTACCTCGAAATCGCCACGCTCGTGCTCGGGGCGGCGGTGATCGCCGGCTTCCTGGCGATCAAGTGGCTGCTGTGAGTCCCGCCAGCTCGCAGAGCGTGGCCGTGGCCACGGCCTGCGGGCAGCTCCAGACGAGGAAGAAGAGCGATTCGCGGGCCAGCCGCTCGGCGGGATGACCACGGACGAATCCCGCCCCCTTCGTGGCCGTGAGTGCGGCCTGAGCTGCCCGTATCACAAGGCTGTTGGCGTCGGTTCGCAGCCGGTCGCGGGCGAAGGCTTCGATTCCATTGACGGCGGCCGCATGGAGCTGAGCGGCGAGATCGGCCGCCTCGGTCTCCAGCTGCGCGGCGACCGGCGCGAGCGATGGCCGCTGCTCGGCCTCGCGGCGGAGCACGGCTAAAGAGGACTGCGTCGCACCGATCGCCACGGCGGTCGTCGCGAGCCCGCCGGTCCGCGGGCCGCCGGCAGGGGGTGAGATCGCGACAAGTGGCCGCACGGCCTCGAACCGCACGACGCTCGTGCGGCTGCCGGAGAAGGCGAGCATGTCGAGCGGCGGTTCGATGACGAGGCCGGAGGCGTCAGTCGGCACGACGAAGAACAGCTGGTCGCCGGCGGTGGTCGCGGCCCCCGTCACGATCGTGTCACTCGCATCGGCACCCGTCACCCAGGGACAGACTCCGTCGAGCTGCCACGAGCCATCGGCCTCGGGATGCGCGACGAGCGCCGGCGAGCCGCCATGCTGGCGGCTCGTGGTGAGCTGGGAGATGCCGACGGTCGTGGTTGTCTCTCCCCGCGCGAGCGGCGGCAGCAGCGCGGCCCGCAGTTCGGGCGGTCCGCCTGCAATAACCCGCACGGCACTTGCCCACTGTGTGAGGGCCAGCGTTGTCGTGAGACACTGCGCTGCGACGGCGGTGATCGCCGAGAGAATCGCCGGCTCTGTGGCACCGGTGCCGCCAGCGTCTTCCGGGATGAACCCAGCGAGCACGCCCTGCCGCGCGAGCACGGCAAACGCCCCGCTCCGCCACGGCCCCTCGACAGCCGTCCGCTCGGCGAGCATGGCAAGCTCGGCGCACGTCGCGTGCAATGCAACACGGTCGGGTTTATCATCGCCGCGGTCAACCATGCCGTCAGTATGCACGACACGGCGGTGCGCTGCGGCGTCAACTGGTGGAAGTTCGGGACTGCCCGTGCCCCGTCGCCGGACGCTCGCTACGGGCATCCATGCCCTGCGCTCGCTCGATGGCGGCCTCGCTCTCGGCATCCTGCCTTCGCTTGCCGCCATACGCCGTCGACGGGGCACGGGCAGCCCCTCACGGGCGTATTTGCAGCAGGAGAAGAGGGAAGCTGGTCGGCGGCGCGTCTGTGTGCGGCCTACGGGGGGTCGATCGCCATTTGGTCGTAGGTATACTCCCGGCACTTCTGGCAGGCGTCCCTCCCACCTCCATTTCCAGTCCGGAATTCCCACCATGAGCCATGCAGAAGAAACCGGGACCCGTGCGCCCGCCGCCCCGAAGCCCGAAGCGAACGGGGCGGCCGTCATCCCGGCGCAGCTGCCGCCGCCGCGGCTCGACGAGCTGTCGCCGCAGAATCTCTACGACAAGTGCATGGCGCTGGCCCGCAACCTGTGGTGGAGCTGGCACCCGGAAGTGACCAACATGTTCCGGGAGCTCGACCCGATCCGGTGGCGGCAACTCGACCACAACCCGATCGCGCTGCTTGCCGAGTTCACGCCCGAGCGGCTGGAGGCCCGGGCAGCGGAGCTCGTGCTCTACAGCCGGATCAACCAGGCCTACCGGCGGCTCAAGGAGTACATGAGCGCCGAGTCGACCTGGAGCACCGTGCATGCCGGCGTGCTCGGCTCGAAGCCGGTGGTCTATTTCTCGGCCGAGTTCGGGATCCATGAGTCGGTGCCGATCTATTCGGGCGGCTTGGGTGTGCTCGCGGGCGACCACATCAAGAGTGCGAGCGGCCTCGGCGTCCCGCTCATCGCCGTCGGGCTGTTCTACGACCAAGGCTATTTCCGGCAGCATCTCGACATCGACGGCTACCAGCACGAGGAGTATCTGCCCAACCGGGTCGAGTCGCTCCCGATCGAGCCGGCCCTCGGCGCCGACGGCCAGCAGATCGTGGTGTCGATCGACACGCGGACGGGTCCACTCCATGCGAAGGTGTGGAAGATGGCCGTGGGCCGCGTCGACCTCTACCTGCTCGACTCCGACGTCGAGGGCAATTCGCCCGACGACCGCGAGCTGACGAGCCGGCTGTACGGCGGCGACACGCGGACGCGGATCCGTCAGGAGCTGATCCTGGGCATCGGTGGCGTGCGTGCCATCCGGGCGCTCGGCATCGTGCCGGGCGTCTATCATCTCAACGAGGGGCACTCGGCGTTCGCCACGCTCGAGGCCGTCCGCGGCCGGATGGATCGCGACGGTTTTCCGTTCGACGACGCGGTTCGCAAGGTGGCCCGGCAGACCGTGTTCACCACGCATACGCCGGTGCCGGCGGGTCACGACCGGTTCGATTCGGGACTGATCGAGGAGCATCTCGGCCCGATGCGGGACGCCCTCGGCATCTCGCACGACCACCTCATGAGCCTCGGCCGGGTGGAGCCCCACAACCATGACGAATCGTTCTGCATGACGGTGCTCGGCCTGAAGATGTCGCGACGGGCCAACGCCGTGAGCGCCCTGCACGGCCACGTCAGCCGACGGATGTGGGCGCCGCTCTGGCCCTACCGCGTCGAGGAGGAGGTGCCGATCGGCCACATCACCAACGGTGTGCACGTGCCGACCTGGCTCTCCTGGCAGATGCTCCAGCTCTACGACCGCATCTTCCCGGCCAACTGGTTCCGCCGCATGGGCGAGCCCGACATCTGGCAGAAGATCCACGAGTGCGACCCCGGCGAGCTCTGGGAGACGCACTACGCCCTCAAGAATCTGCTGCTGCAGTTCGTCCGCCGCCGGCTCGCGCGGCAGTGCCGCCGCCGCGGCGAGTGCGACGAGGCGGTGGAGATGGCTCGCACGGTGCTCGATCCCAACGTCCTCACGATCGGTTTTGCGCGGCGGTTCGCCACCTACAAGCGGGCCGACCTCGTGCTGGCCGATCTGGAACGGCTCCACGGGCTCGTCACCTGTCCCGACCGTCCCATCCAGATCATCTTCGCCGGCAAGGCTCATCCGGCCGACGAGCCGGGCAAGGCGTTGATCCGCAAGATCGCCAACCTGCGCAACGACCCGCGGTTCGCCGGCCGCGTGGTGTTCGTCGAGGACTACGACATGAACGTCACGCGTCACCTCGTGCAGGGCGTCGACGTGTGGCTCAACAACCCGCGGCGGCCGTTGGAGGCCTCGGGCACGAGCGGTGAGAAGGTGGTGCTCAACGGCGGCCTCAACTGCTCGATTCTCGACGGCTGGTGGGCCGAGGCCTTCGACGGCCGCAACGGCTTCGCGATCGGCCGAGGCGAGACACATGCGAATCCGGAGATCACCGATCGCCGCGACGGCGAGGCGCTCTACAAGGTGCTGGAGAACGAGGTGATCCCGCTCTTTTACGAGCGGGACAGCGACGGCCTGCCGCGGCGCTGGATCCGGATGATGATGAACTCGATCAGCTCGCTGGCCTGGCGGTTCAGCGCCCACCGCATGGTGATGGACTACGCCCGAGCCTGCTACGTGCCGGCGGCCGGCGGCGTGTCCTGCGACATGCACAACCGCTGACGTCACTCCTCGAATGACCGCTTGCCTCGCAGGAGGTGGTGGTAGTGCTGGGCGAACCGGTGGGCCTCGTCGCGGACGTATTCCAGGAGCCGCAGCGAGTAGGAATCGCGTGAGAGCCGGAGCGGCTCGCTACGGCCCGGCAGGAACACCTCCTCCTCCCGCTTCGCCAGCGAGATCACGCACGGCGGATCGATGCCAAGGCTGTCGAGCGCGTCGAGGGCCGCCGACAACTGCCCCTTGCCGCCGTCGATGAGCAGGACGTCGGGGAACGAGGCCCCCTCGCGGGCTAGGCGGGCAAACCGCCGCGACACCACCTCGTGGATGCTCTTGAAGTCGTCGATGCCGTCCACCGTCTTGATCCGATACCGCTTGTAGCCCGGCTTGAATGGCAAGCCGTCGATGAACTGCACGAGGCTGGCCACCGTCTCGTTGCCCGCGAGGTGGGCGATGTCCACTCCCTCGATCACCCGCGGCGGCCCCTTCAGGCCGAGCACCTTCTCCAGGCCGGCAAGACCCTTCTTCGGATCGACGAGAAACACCTCGGGCTGGACGTTCTCCTCGAGGTCGCCCCGCTGGTCGAGCGTTTCCAGGAGGCGGATCTCGTCGCGGAGCCGGGCCGCCCGCTCGAATTCGAGCCGGCCCGACGCCTCGAGCATCTCCTTGTGCATCTCGGCGAGCAGCCGCTTCTTGCCGCCGTCGAGGAAGGTCTTCAGCCGCTCGATGTCGCGGCGATAGTCCTCCTTCGAGATCCGCAGGTTGCAGGGGGCGGTGCACTGGTCGATCGAGGCCAAGAGGCAGGGGCGAAACCACCGCCACTGCTCGTCGTCGGCGTCGATGTCGAGCGTGCAGGTGCGAAACTTGAAGATTCGCTGGAGTACCACGATCGCGCCGCGGAGCGAGCCCGCGCTCGTGAACGGGCCGTAGAGCTTCACGCCCTTCCGCTTCGGCGTCCGCGTGAACTCGACCCGGGGATAGTCCTCGTGGGTCGTGATCTGCAGGTACGGAAACGTCTTGTCGTCCTTGAGGTCGCTGTTGAACCGCGGCTGCACGTCCTTGACGAGCCGGCTCTCCAGTAGCAGCGCATCGACCTCGCTCTCCGCCTCCAGGTAGTCGATGTCGCGGATCTCCCGCACGAGATCGGCCGTCCTTCGATCCTCTGCGGCCGCCTTGAGGAAGTAGCTCCCGGCCCGCGACCGGAGGTTCTTCGCCTTGCCGACGTAGATCACGCGGCCGGCGGCGTCTTTCATCAGATAGACGCCGGGCGTCTGCGGAAATGACCGCACCTTCTCGGCGGCCAGCGACCGGTCGCGGACGGCAGCCGCGGCATCCGTGTCGGCGGGCGTGGTCTCGGCAAGGGCATCGCGTTCCGTGTCGTCCATGCCCCGATTGTATCGATCAGGCCCCGACGACCCCGCGGAGGTCGCGGTCCATGGCGTCGAGCCGCGACTGGAGCGCCCGCTTCACGGCCGGCAGCTCGGCGGCGGGGCGCGGCAGAGCGGCGGTGAAGAGATAGAACTTGATCTTGGGTTCCGTGCCCGAGGGGCGGGCGGCCACGGCGTTGGAAAGCGGGGGGAATCGGCCGTCGGGTGCGAGGCTGCCGGCGCCAGGAAGCCCGGCGAGATCGAAGATCACGAGGTCACTCGTCACGCCGGCGTAGGTGGTGGGAGCACCTCCCGGCGTCCAGGTCGTGAGGCTGGCCTGATCGCGGGTGCGAACGACGTCCAGCTCGGCGATCGACGCCGGCGGCCTGGCCCGCAGCGTGGCCATGATCTCCCGCATCCGATCCATCCCGGTGGCACCCGGCAGCATGATGTTGATCTGCCGCTCCTGGTGGCAGCCGTGGATGGCATACAACTCGTCGAGCGCCTCGTGGGGCGTGCGGCCCGCCGCCTTGAGCCGGGCCGTGAGTTCGCTCATGAGGAGTGCGGCCACGCTCGCATCCTTGTCGCGGACGTGCGTGCCGGCCAGGTAGCCGTGCGACTCCTCGCAGCCGAACACGAACCGCTCGGGGCCGAGCCGGTCGAGGGCGGAGCAGATCCACTTGAAGCCCACGAGCTCGGTGTCGTCGCCGGCGAGTCCGCGGGCCTCGGCGATCCGCCGCACGACCCCGCTGGTGACGAGCGTCGTGACCACGCCGTCGCCTGGCCGGCGGTCGCCGCGGGCCGTGCGGCCCGCGATCGCCTGTTCGCAGAGCAGGCCACAGAGCTGGTTG
>JBJTIE010000047.1:0-2187 GCA_046094845.1 Planctomycetaceae bacterium
CTCCTCGGCCCGGGCGGCATTTTCCTGGGTGACCTTGTCGAGTTCGGTCATCGCCGCCCCGATCTGGCCGATGCCCTGCGACGACACCTCCGCAGTGGATGCCGAGGACCGTCATTTCAAGGACTTCTGACCGCCTCCGCGGCCGCCTCGAGGAACCGCGGACCACGACCACGGCAGCCCCATGCTTTTTTCCGAGGCGGAACTCTCCCCCGCGACGTTCACCTTCCTGGCAGGGCTGGTGTATGACCGCAGCCGCATCCGGCTCGGCACCGACAAGCGATCGCTCGTGGCCGGCCGGCTGGCCCGCCACCTCGAGGCCAGCGGTTGCCCCTCGTTCGACGCGTATTGCGACCTGCTCCGTAGGCCTGGCGCCGACGAAGAGATCGGCACGTTGATCGACCTGATCTCGACGAACCACACCCAGTTCTTCCGTGAGCCTGCGCATTTCGACATCCTGGCCCACGATCTGGTGCCGGCGCTCGCGGCCGCGGCGGCAGGGCCGCTCCGTGTCTGGTCGGCTGCGGCCGCGTCAGGAGAGGAGCCGTATTCGCTGGCGATCGTGCTGGCCGAGCAGTCCCGCCGACAGCCGGGCTTCACGTGGCAGGTGCATGCCACGGACATCTCGCGCCGCCTGCTCGACCGCTGCCGCCTCGGCATCTACGACGCCGACAAGGTGAAGCTGCCCGATCCGGGGCTCCTGCACCGATACTTCCGGAAGGGGTTCGGCCGGCGGGAGGGGTGCGTCCGACTCAAGCCGGACATCCGGCGGCACGTGGCCGTGGAGCACGTCAACCTCTTTCAGCCGAATTACCCGGTGCCCCATGGGCTCGACATCGTGTTCTGCCGCAACGTCATGATCTATTTCGACGTCGATTCTCGGCAGGAGCTCGTCGGCCGGCTGTACGACCAGCTGGCACCGGGCGGGTATCTGTTCGTGGGGCATGCCGAGAGCCTGCTCGGCCTCGCCCATCGGTTCGAGACGACGCGACCGGGTGTCTACCGGCGGCCGACATGATGTGGAGCCTCGCAGCATGACGTCGCAGCCTGAACGCCGGATCCGCGTGCTCGTCGTCGACGACTCCGCGCTCGTCCGCCGTGCCATTACCGAGGCGCTCTCGCGCGATCCGGAGATCGATGTCGTGGGATCGGCCTGCGACCCCTACGTGGCCCGCGAGAAGATCGAGCAGCTCGACCCCGACGTGCTGACGCTCGATCTCGAGATGCCGCGGATGGACGGGCTCACCTTCCTGCGGATCCTGATGAAGCACCATCCGCTGCCCGTGGTCGTGGTGAGTTCACTGGCACAGCATGGCTCCCAGGCGGCCATGGACGCCGTCGATGCCGGCGCCATCGACGTGCTGGCCAAGCCCGACGGCACCATGTCGATCGGCGGACTGGCCGACCGGCTCGCCTACCACGTGAAGGCCGCCGCCGCCGCGGGCGTCGGCCGCCGCCGCCCGTCCGGGCCGGTCCCTGCCGCACCGCAGCCCCTGCCGCCGCCGGCACGAGGCGACGACCGACAGATCATCGTCATCGGCGGCTCGACGGGGGGCGTCGAGGCGCTCCGCACGCTCCTGCCGCGGTTTCCGCAGGGCCTGCCGCCGATCGCGGTAGTCCAGCACATCTCCGCATACTTTTCCCGAGTCGTCGCGGAGCGGCTCGACGCCCTCTGCGGCCTCGAGGTCCGCGAGGCAACCGACGGCGGCGTTCTCCGCTCCGGGAGCTGCGTCATCGCCCCTGGCGACTTCCACCTGGCCGTGGAGTATTCCGGCGGGGCATACCGCACCAAGCTGCTCAAGACGCCCCCCATCCACCACTGCCGCCCGGCTGTCGACGTGCTCTTTCGCTCGGCGGCCGAAGCGGCAGGATCGCACGCCGTGGCGGCGCTCCTCACCGGCATGGGGAGCGATGGTGCGATGGGCATGCAGGCGATCCGACGGGCCGGCGGCACGACGATTGCCGAGCACGAGTCGACCTGCGTCGTCTACGGCATGCCCCGTGCCGCCGTCGAGCTCGGCGTCGTGGATCACACGGTGCCACTCCCCGACATCCCGGCCGCGATCATGAAAGCACTCGCCCGCCGACGACCCGTGTAGGTGCAGATTGGTAATCTGCACGCCGCCGCCAACCGCAGAGTACCACTCTGCAGCTACGGGCTTGCTGGCCGAACGCGAGCCGGGCGACGGG
>JBJTIE010000048.1:0-19866 GCA_046094845.1 Planctomycetaceae bacterium
GATCCCGGCTCCCGCCAGCAGCATCGTGAAACACCGCGGATGGTGGTCGCGGCCGTAGTTCGTTTCCGTGAGGGCACCTTGCGAGTAGATCGTGCGGCCGAATTCGCCCCCCCACACCACGAGCGTCTCGTCGAGCAGGCCCCGCTTGGCGAGATCGTCGAGCAACGCCGCCGTGGGCTGGTCGGTGTCCTTCGTCTGCCCCTTGAGGGCCGGCGGCAGGCCGTGGTGGTGGTCCCAGCCCATGTGGAAGCACTGCACGAAGCGCACGCCCTTCTCCGAGAGCCGCCGGGCCAGCAGGCAGTTGAAGGCGTAGCTGCCCGGCCGGTGGACGTCGGGCCCGTAGGAGTCGATGACGTGCGCGGGCTCGTCGGAGAAGTCCACGATCTCCGGCACGCTGGCCTGCATGCGGAAGGCCATCTCGTATTGTGCCGTGCGGGCGGCGATCTCCGGGTCGCCGATCGCGGCCGTGCGGGTGGCGTTCAGCGCGGCGATGCGGTCGAGCGTGGAGCGCCGGCGGTCCCGGTCGATGCCCGGCGGATCGGCGAGGTAGAGCACCGGGTCGCCGGAATTGCGAAACTTCACCCCCTGGTGCCGCGTGGGCAGGAAGCCCGCGCCCCAGAGGCGGTCGTAGAGCGGCTGGTCGTCCTTGCGGCCGCTGCCGAAGCTCGTGAGCACGATGTAGGCGGGCAGGTCGGCGTTCTCGCTGCCCAGGCCATAGCTCACCCACGAGCCGATGCTCGGCCGACCGGCCAACTGGTGGCCGGTCTGGAAAAAAGTGATGGCCGGATCGTGGTTGATCTGCTCGGTGACCATCGAGCGGACCATGCACCACCGGTCGGCATGGCGGGCGATGTTCGGCACGAGTTCGCTGAACCACATCCCGCTCTCCCCGTGCTGCGCGAACGAAAACAGCGACGGCGCCACCGGGAAGTTCTTCTGGCCGCTGGTCATCGTAGTGAGCCGCTGTCCCTGCCGGATCGACTCCGGCAGGTCCTCACCCCGCCGCTTCGCCATCTCGGGCTTGGGGTCGAACAGGTCCATCTGCGATGGTGCACCCGACTGGAACAGGTAGATGATCCGCTTCGCCTTGGGGGGGAAGTTGGGGAACGCCGGCGCGGCGGCCGACGCCTCGGCGCGCAGCAGCGTCGCCAACGCGGTGCCCCCGAGTCCGCCGGCGGTGCGGCCGAGGAACACGCGGCGATTGAGGGCGTCTTGGATGCTCAATGCCCGGGGATTCATGGTGTCACTCCCGTATCACGAACTCATCGAGGTTGAGGATCACGCCTGCCGCCAGCGAGCAGGCCGCGAACTCAGCTGCCGGCACGTCCTCCGGCGGCGGCGCGAGCCCCACCTTCGCATACTTCTCCGCGGCCCCGCGATCGGCGGTGAACGCGGCGAGATCCGCCTCGTAGCCCGCGACGAGCGTGCCGAGTTCATCCGGACTCGGCGGGCGGCCGAGTGCCAGCCGAAAGCCGAGGGCGATGCGGTCGGAGACCGCCGAGCCGGCGTCGGTGATCATCCGCTTGGCGAGCCCGTGGGCGGCCTCCACGAACGTCGTCTCGTTGAGTAGCGCCAGCGCCTGCAACGGGGTGTTCGTCCGCGAGCGCTTCACGATGCAGGTCTCGCGGTTGGGGGCGTCGAAGAGGAGCATCGTGGGGGGCGCGGCCGTCCGCTTCCAGATCGTGTACATCGTGCGCCGGTAGCGGCCGGGACCGGTGTCGGGCTTGTAGCCTCGCAGGTCGCCGTAGACGCTCGTCTCATCCCACACGCCCTCGGGCATCCACGGCCGCACGCTGGGGCCGCCGACCGCGGGCCCGAGCAGTCCGGCGACGGCCAGGGCCTGGTCGCGCACGATCTCGGCGGGCAGCCGAATCCGCGGACCGCGGGCGAGGAGCCGGTTCGGGGGATCGGCGGAGAGCTTCGCGGGAGTCACGGCGGCCGACTGCCGGTAGACGGCGCTCGTGACGACCAGTTTCACGAACGCCTTCATTCCCCACGGCGTCGCCGCACGATCGCCGACCGGCGGCATCATGCTCCCCTCCATGAACTCGGCCGCGAGCCAGTCGAGCAGTTCGGGGTGGCTCGGATACTCGGCCTGGCTGCCGAGATTCTCACTGGTCTTCACGATGCCTGTGCCGAACAGCCGCTCCCACATCCGGTTGACCCACACCCGCGCGGTGAGCGGATGGTCGCGCGATACGAGCCAGCGGGCGAGCGAGAGGCGGTCGGGCGTGGTCCCCTCGGGAAGCGCGGGCAGGAACGCCGGGAGCCCCGCCTCGACCTTCTCGCCGGGCTTGTCGTATTCGCCTCGGACGAGCACGAACGCATCCCGCACCGGCCCCTCCTGCATCACCATTGCCGAGGAGAGCGTCTTGCGGAACGAATCGACGGCCTTCCGGGCGGCGGCGTGGGATGCCTCGGCCCGGCGGATCGGGCCGTCCACCTTCTCGCGATAGAAGGCCCGCAGGGCGGCCTGCTGCTCCGGCGACCGCTGGTCGGCGGCGATGGCGAGCGCGGTGGCCACGTCCGCCGGCAGGCCGGAGCCGGATACACCGACGAAGGCGGGCTCGAGCCCGGTGAACGCCAGTCGGAACCGGCCGATGGTGTGGCCGTCGATCGCCTCCTGGCGGATGCGGACGACGATCCGGGAGTTTTCCTGCAAGTTCACCGCCGCCGCGGGAAACACCGCCACACGCCGCGGCTGCCGCCGCTCGGGATCCTGGCCGTCGATCGCCCAGCCGCGCCCCTTCTTCCCCGGGAGCACGGCCTCAGCCGGCCAGTCCTTCTGGGCGTAGTCGGCCTCGGCCCGGACGAGCTTCACCGGCACCGGATCGCCGCCATCGGCAGGTTCGATCTCCACCTCGATCCTCGAGACCACGATGTTGCCGTTGCCGGCGCGGCCGAAGCCGCCTGCGGCGAGCGCCGCGTCGGGGATCACCTCCAGCCGCACGCCGCCGAACGACTGGCCCGGCAGGGGCGCCTCGAATTCGTAGGTGTCGCGGGCCGGGGTGGCACCTTCGACCAGCCACGAGCCATCGGTGTCGCGGCGGAACGCGGCGCCACCGACGCTGCGCAACTCCAGCGGCTCGAAGGCACTCCACACTCCGGACGTGCCGGAGAGCGCAGAGCCCACCGACCGCTCCCACTCCGCCACGAGCGAGTCGATGTTCGCGACCTCCGCCTGCACGGCGGCCTCGGCATCGGCCACGACCTGCTCCAGCCGTGCGAGCTCGCGCTCCTGCTCCGGCGTGGGAAGCAGGTGCACCGGATCGACGTTGCCGCCGCCGTGATTGGCCGATCCCGTGTTCGTGCCCGTCTCGGGCACGTTGTTGAACAGCGAGAAGAGCGCGTAGAACTCGCGCTGCGAGAGCGGGTCATACTTGTGGTCGTGGCAACGGGCACAGCCCACGGTGAGGCCCAGCCAGGTCTGACCGGTGGTTTCCACGCGGTCGATGACCGTCTCCACCCGCCACTCCTCGGCGATGATGCCCCCCTCGCCGTTGAGCCGGTGGTTGCGGTTGAAGCCCGTGGCCACGATCTGGTCGCGGGTCGGCTGGTCCAGCATGTCGCCCGCGAGCTGATGAATCGTGAACTGGTCGAACGGCATGTCGTCGTTGTAGGCCTTGATGAGCCAGTCGCGCCACGGCCAGTTGTGGCGGCTGGCGTCGGTCTGGTAGCCGCTCGAGTCGGCGTAGCGGGCGGCGTCGAGCCACTCGATCGCCATCCGCTCGCCGTAGTGCGGATTGGCGAGCAGCGCGTCGACGTAGCGCTCGTAGGCGTCGGGGGCGGTGTCGGCGACGAACGCCTCGACGTCGGCGGGCGCCGGGGGGAGCCCCGTCAGGTCGAGCGCCAGCCGCCGGGCGAGGGTGGCCCGATCGGCCTCGGGATTCGGCGTCAGCCCCTCCCGCTCGAGCCGCGCGAGGATGAACCGGTCGATCGGCGTCTTGGGCCATGCGCGGTCCTTCACCTCCGGCACCGCGGGCCGCTCCACGCGTTCGAAGGCCCAGTGGCCGCGGTACTCCGCCCCTGCGGCGATCCACCGCTTCAGGATGTCGGCTTCCGCCGGCGTGATCGGCTTGTTGAACCGAGGGGGCGGCATGACCACGTCGGGATCGGTGCTCGTGATCCGGGTGACGATCTCGCTCTGCGCCGGGTCGCCGGGGACGACGGCCGTGGCGCCGCTGTCGAGTTCGGCGATGGCCGCATCCCGGAGATCCAGCCGCAGCCCAGCCTGGCGGTCCTCGCTGTCGGGGCCGTGGCAGGAAAAGCAGCGATCCGACAGGATCGGACGGACGTCCCGGTTGAAGTCGAGCGGCGCCTCGGCGGCGTGAACCGGGGAGGGCAGGCAGGCAGTCGTGGCGACGACGGCCAGCAGCGAGTCGGCAAACCAGCGATGGCGGGGGGCTAATCCCATCGGTGTCCTCACCAGAGCTGTGGGAAACAACCGCGTCGCCGCTCGGAGGCCGCCGGAAGACGGCCGTCGAGCGCGGACCCACATGGGGATCGATCGGCGGGACAACACGTTCTACTGTAACGCCTCTTCACACCCCGGCACAATCAATTCCCGACCGCCGCTCCGCGGGCCGAATTCAGTCGGCATCGTCGTCGCCGAGGGAAATGCTCACCTGGGGCAGCCGCTTCTGGAGGCGGCGAACCGCCTCCGCATCGACGGCCGTTCTTTCCAGCGACAGGTCGCGCAAGGCGGCGAGTTCGGCCAACTGGCCGATGCCCGCTGCCGTCACGGATGTCGAGCCGATCGAGAGCCAGCGAAGCCGCCGCAGGTCCGCGAGCGCGGCCACGCCCGCGTCGGTGAGTTGCGTGTCGGCGAGATTCAGCCATTCCAGATCGCCGAGGCCCGCGAGGTGTTCCAGGCCCGCGTCGCCGATGGGCACCCGCCACAGGTTGAGCCGACGGAGTGAGCGGAGCTGGCCGACGGGCTCGAGGGCTGCATCGTCGAGCTGCACCGATTCACTGATGTCGAGATCCCGCAGCCCCTGGAGCGGGATCAGGTGCGCGAGGCCGGCGCCGGTGACGGCGGTGCGGGCTAGCCGCAGCCGCCGCAGCCGCGGGAACTTCGCCACGACCTTCAGGTCATCGTCTCGCATGAGCGTCTGGGCCAGTGTGAGCTCCTCGAGGTTCACCAGTGGCGCGATCGCCGTCAGTCCATCACCGCCGACCCAGAGATGATCGAGCATCAGCACCCGCAGGTTCGTCAGCGCCGCGAGCGAGCCGAGGCCGGCATCATCCACCGTCGTGGCCCCCGACTTCCCGGAGAGCCGCAGCGCCACGAGGTCGGTGAGGCCGGCGAGCGTGGCAAGGTCGGCATTCGTGACGGCGCAGGCCCGTAGGTCGAGATCGACCACGGCTCCGGCCTCGTTCCGCTTGGCGATGCCTCCCGCCGCCACGAACCTTGCCACGGTGTCGGCCGGCTCCGCAGCCGGCGCGGCATGCGCCGAAAGAACTATCGCGACTGCCGCGAGCACTGCACCGAGTCGTTTCATCAGGCGACCTCCCAGCCCGAGCGATACTGCTTGCGGATGAACCGAGCAGCCTCCGGGCAGTTCGTGGCCGTGAGCGCCGCCGCATCCCACTCCAGTCGCTTGCCCGCGCGATAGGCCACCGAGCCGAGCAGCACCGCCTCCGAGAGCGGGCCGGAGTAGCCGAAGTGGCAGGTCGTCGGCGTGCCCTCGCGGCAGGCGGCGACCCATTCGGCGTAGTGCCCGATCGACTTCGGAATCGACTGCGGCGGGGGCGTGAATCCGGCGAACTTCTCGGCCGGGAAGAGCCGGTAGCCGCCGTAGTCGGCGAACAGCATCCCGTCGCGGCCGACGAACATCACGCCGTTGCCCGGCACCTTCTGTCCGGCAACCTCCTTCGGGATCCGGTTGCCGTCGTACCAGGTGAGTTTCACTGGCGGCTGGTCGCCGTGACCCGGAAATTCGTAGCGCACGACCAGGCCGACAGGGCAGGTTTCGGGATCGACCTCGGCCCCCTCGGCCGCACAGGCGGTCGGATATTTCAGATCGAGCGCCCAGAACGGCAGGTCCATATAGTGGCAACCCATGTCGCCGAGCGTGCCGTTGCCGAAATCCCAGAACCGGCGCCAGTTTGCGGGGTGGTAGGCGCCCGGTGCGAACGGCCGCTCGGGCGCCGGGCCAAGCCAGAGATTCCAGTGCAACGTCGCCGGCGGCTCCTGCCCTGCTTCCGGCCGCTTGCCGCCGCCCCATGACTTGCCAACCCAGACATGCACCTCGTGCACGGGCCCGATCGCCCCGGAGCGAATGATCTCCACCACCCGACGATAGTTGTCGCCCGCGTGTATCTGCGTGCCCATCTGCGTGGCCACGCCCGCCTTCGCAGCCTCCTCCGCGACGAGCCGGGCCTCGGCCACCGTATGGGCCAGGGGCTTCTCGCAATAGACGTGCATTTTCTTGCGGATGGCCCGAATCGAGGCCGGGGCATGGTGGTGGTCGGCCGTGCTCACGACGACCGCATCGACCGTGCCCGCCTCCTTCTCGATCAGCTCACGATAGTCAACGTAGGTGCGGACGTCGGGGAACCGGGGCGGTCGCTCCTTCTCGACGACCCTGTCTCCCTCCGTCACCTTCGCGATCCTCGGCTTGATCTGCCGCGCCATGAAGGTGTCGTCCACGTCGCACAGCGCCACGATCTTCGCGGCCGGCACCGCGGTCACTTCGTCGATGTTGTCGGCGGCCCGGTTCGCCACGCCGATGCAGGCGATCTGCAGCGTGTCGTTGGCGGCCAGCGACGGCCTGGCCGAGAGACCGCTGAACACGCCCCCCGACAATCCGGCGAGGCCGGCCGAGAGCGTCTTGACCGCCGTGCGGCGGGAAATAGGTCCTGACGTCAACGCATCTTCTCCAGATTTGGTGGCTGGCACCTTTTTAAATCGCGACGGGTGTGCCCCCCTGGGCGGCGCTCTTGTCGGCGGCGAAGATCACGGCGAATGTGCGGGCAGCCTCGCGGAAGCTCGTGAGTGGCATCGGCTCGCCGCGGTCGAGGGCGTCGAAGAACGCCTGAAACTGGGCCTGGTAGGGATGGTCGCTCACGTCGCCGGAGTCGAGCATCTTCATCGAGAGCTTGCTCCAGTGCCCCTTGTCGGCCTTGAGCTTCATCGAGTGGAAGCGGTCGTCGAGCAGGCTGCCCTCGCTGCCGACCAGGTGCGTGTGGAAGTAGTAGGGCTGGAGACAGTCCACGATCGCGGCGGTCTTGCCCACGGCGCCGTTCGTGAACCGCAGGATCGTGACGCTCGACGTGTCGTATTCGTAGGGGGTGAAAAACTCGCTGGCCGACTTCGTGCTGATGCTCGACACGCTCTCGACCTCGCCCCCCATCAGCATCAGGAGGGCATCGAGGGCGTGGCAGCCGGCCGTGAGCAGGGCGCTGCCCCCCTCCTTCTTGCCCGTGTTCCAGCGGTACTGGCCATACCAGGGTCCGATCCCGTGGTAATAGTCCACCTCGCCGTAGTGCAGCCTGCCGAGCAGGCCCTCGTCGAGCAACGCCTTCGTCACCTGAAACTGGTTGGAGAACCGGCACTCGAAGCAGACGCAGCCCTGCACGCCGTTGGCCTCGGCCGCCGCCACGATGTCACGAACCTCCTCCGGCGAATTCGCCATCGGCTTCTCGAGGATCACGTGCTTCTTCGCCTTGGCCGCCGCGACGGCCTGATCCCGATGGAGGCTCGGCAGGCCCGTGATGTCGACCACGTCGATCCCGGGATCGGCCAGCATGTCGTCCAGCCGCTGATACACCCGGATCGGGCAGCCGTGCGTGGCGGAGAGTTCCGCCGCGTCGAGCGGACGCGACGAGCAGATCGCCGCCACGCGGCCCTGCCGCGTGGCGTTGATGGCGGCCACATGGGCCGTCGCCGCCCAGCCATAGCCCACGATGCCGACGTTCAAGGTCTTCATTTCCGCGGCTCCATTCTGTGCAGCACGAACCCTTCGATCGCCTCGTACTCCGGCAGGCCGAGCTTGTCGTAGAGCCGGGCGGTGTCGCGATTGCGGTCCTCGGCCCGCTGCCAAAACTCCCGCGGGTCGGTGGGCCCCGGAAAGAGGGCCCGATCCTTCTGGCTCTCGTGCTTGAAAATCGCCATCCGCTTCCGCTCCACCTCGTCGGGCGAGAGCGGCACCGCCATCTCGATCTCGTGCGGCTCCCACTCCTGCCAGGCACCCCGGTAGAGCCACAGCTCGCACTGCTTCGCCCACTCCCGATCCTTCACCTGCTCGACCGCCTGCGTGACGGCGGAGAGACAGACGCGATGCGTGCCGTGCGGATCGGAGAGGTCGCCGGCCGCGTAGACCTGATGCGGCTTCACCCGCTCGAGCAGGTCGACGGTGATCGCGATGTCCCGGGGACCGATCGGCAGTTTGCGAACCTTGCCCGTCTCGTAGAACGGCAGGTCGAGAAAGTGGATGTGCTCCGGTTTCACCCCCGAGTAGCGGGCCCCGGCCCGGGCCTCGGTGCGGCGGATCAGGCCCTTGACGAGCTGGAGCTCGGGCAGGTCGACGGTGCCTGCGGACTTCGTCTTCAGGAAGGAGCGGATCTTGTCCGCCACCTCCCCCGCCTTCACCCCCACACCGAACGCCCGACAAAACTCCTCCACGAAATCGACGTGGCGATCGGCCGACTCGTCCCAGACGGCGATGTTGCCGCTCGTCTGATAGGCGACGTGCACCTCGTGCCCCTGCTCGCAGAGCCGGATGAACGTGCCTCCCATGCTGATCACGTCGTCGTCGGGGTGCGGGCTGAACACGATGACCCGCTTCGGGAACTCGGCGGCCTTGCGAACCTCGGCCGCTTGGTCGAGCCCGCGAATCCGCCGCGGCGATCCCGGCTTGCCTGCGGGCCACCCGGTGATCGTGTCCTGCATCGCCCGAAACACCTCGATGTTGATGTCGTAGGCCCGGCCGCGGTTGGAGAGCAGATCCTGCAAGCCGTGCTCGTTGTAGTCTTCGTCGGTGAGCTTCAGGATCGGCTTGCCGAGCGTGAGCGCCAGCCAGATCACGGCCTTCCGCGAGAGTGACTCGGTCCAATCCAGGCCCATCGTGTCGAGCGGCCCCACCAGCCACGGCGACTCGAACCGCGTGAGCCGCGCGGCCGCGGCCCGATCCAGCACGAACCGCGCATCGGCGTGCTGCTGCAGCGCGCTGGCCGTCACGTGGCTGCACGGCGGTTCCTCGACCGCCTTCCGCACGATCGGCGCCTTGTGCTCGCCGAACGCCAGGAGCACCACCCGCCGGGCGTCGAGGATCGACCCGACTCCCATCGTGATCGCCTGCCGCGGCACGTTCCATTCGCCGAAGAAGTCGCTGGCGGCGTCGGACCGCGTCACGCTGTCGAGCGTGATGAGTCGCGTGCGGCTGTCGAGCGGGCTACCTGGCTCGTTGAAGCCGATGTGGCCGGTGCGGCCGATGCCGAGCACCTGCAGATCGATCCCGCCTGCCTCGCGGATCTGCTGCTCATAGCGGGCACAGGCGCGGGCCACGTCGCCACGGGCCAGCGTGCCGTCGGGGATGTGGATCGCCGCAGCAGGGATATCCACGTGGTCGAAGAGGTGCTCCCGCATGAAGCGGTGGTAGCTCTGCAGCGCGTCGGGCTGCATCGGCCAGTATTCGTCGAGGTTGAACGTGACGACGGTCTTGAACGACACGCCCTCCTCACGATGGAGACGGATGAGCTCGTCGTAGACGCCGACGGGCGTGCTCCCGGTCGCGAGGCCGAGCACGGTCTTCAGGCCGGCCCGAGCCCGCTCCGCGACAAGGTCGGCGATCTCCCGCGCCACGGCCCGGCTGGCATCCCCCGGCTGGTCATAGACGGTGACGGGAATCCGCTCGACCGTGTGCACCTGGGGGAGCGGGCCGCGGTAGATCGGCGGCCTGGCGGCGCTGGAGTCGGTGGTCATGGATTGCTCCTTTCGTCACGGCGGGAAGGCGGGCGGCGGGCATTCAGACGAGCTTCGTCCGGCCCGGAACGGCATGGGCCGGGGCGGGCAATGAGCCGTCCCAGGCAAGCTCCTTGGGAAAGAGGTCGAGTTGCGACTCCTGGGCCACGAAGTCCCACGTCACTCGCTGGCCGGTGTAGGCCGCCAGCCGGCCCATCACCGCCACGAGCGAACTGTCGGCGGTTTGCTTCAGTTCGACGATCGGCATGCCGGCGCGGATCGAATCGACGAGATCCTTGTGCTCCCGCTGATACGCGGCGCCGATGTCGCCGGGCGCCTGCCAGATCACCTTCCCCTCACGATCGAGAATCTTCGAACCGGCGTTCATGGCGCCGATGTGGCAGGTGCCCTGGGAGCCATACACGACGTTGCTGTTGTCGGCCGCCGTGCCCGGGATCTGCCGGCACATGAACGACACGGTCCGATTGCCCGGATACTCGTAGTCGATGCTCATCGCATCCCACATCTCGCTGTCGGCGGGCCGCGTGAACCGGCCGCCGGAGCCATAGGCCGAGAGCGGATTCTCGCCCATCAGCCAGTTGATCGTGTCGATGTTGTGGACGGCCTGCTCGCCGATCTGGTCGCCGCTCAACCAGATGAAGTGCATCCAGTTGGTGAGTTGGTACTCGACGTCGCTCATATCGGGCCGGCGGCCGCGGTACCAGATGCCGCCGGCGCAATACCGGGTCGTGGCGTGAATCACGTCGCCGATCTCGCCCCTGCGAATCCGCTCGATGGCCTCGATGAAGCTCGGCTGTCGGCGGTACTGCGTGCCGGTGACGATGGCGGTGCCTTGGGCCAGTGCCTTGTCGTGGGCCTGGAGGCAGATGCGATAGCCCGCCGGATCGACGCACACCGGCTTCTCGGCGAAGACGTGCTTGCCCGCCTCGACCGCCTCCAGGAGATACCGGGGCCGGAAGCCGGGCGACATGGTGAGCAGCACGATGTCGACGGCCGGATCGTCGAGGATCCGCCGGTAGCCGTCGAGGCCGCCGTGCATGTTCGCGTCGTCGATCGCCACCTTGTCGCCGTGGGACGCGAGGCTCTTTCGCAGGGCCGCGCACTTGGCCGGAGAGAGGTCGGCGGCCGCGACGATCTTCACGCCTTCGTTGATCGAAAGCGAGTCGTTGACCGCACCCGTGCCCCGGCCGCCGCAGCCCACGATGCCGAGCCGCAGTTCACGAACCTCCTCCGCGGCGGCGACCGCCATGTGCGGCATCAGGCCGGAGGCCAGCGACGCAGTGGCGCCCGCGCGAAGAAAATCCCGGCGGCTCGCGGCGGCGGACGGTCGATTCAGTGAGCGGGGCATCGTGTCAGTGTGATCCATGGCGGACGTCTCCGGGAAGTGGCGTCTGCTTCAGCCGAGCAGGGCTGCCTTCATCTGGTCGAGCACGGTCTTCAGTCGGGCCACGTCCCCGCCGCCCACTTCGGCGGACACCCAGCCGGTGAAGCCGATGTCGGCGAGCGCTCCGCGGACCGCCGCCCAGTCGATGTCGCCGGCGGCGATGTCGACGAAGCCCTTCCATTTGCCGTCGGCGTCCGCCTTGGCATTGGAATAGCCCTTGATGTCGAGTTTGACGATCCGCGGGCCCAGGCCGCGCACCCAGGCGGCGACGTCGCCGTAGCGGGCGTGGTTGCCGAGGTCGAAAAACGCACCGACCCACGGGCTCTCGAAGCTGTCGATGTAGTCGGCGAACGGCTCTACGGACTGTGTCCGTGGCCCGTCGTCCTCGTAGAAGAGACCGTTCCAGACGTTCTCGAACAGGATGCGGGGGCCGCGCGCGCCCGCCAGCGGAATCGCCTTGCGGATCTCGTCACGGGCGCGGGCCGGCCCCTCCGGACCGTCGGCCGCCTTGCCCACGACGACGAGCACACCGCTGCCCCCTGCCGCGTGCGACACGCGGATGCAGTGCACGAGGTTCGCGAGCCCCTGGGCCCGCACCGCCTCGTCGGGGCTCGTCAGCGTCTTGCTCCAGTGGGCATGGTTGATCGCGTTGTGGATGAACACGCCCGTGCGGGCCGCCGCTTCCCGCAGCTGCCCGGGCGTTACGGATGCGGCGTCATCGAAATCGACGCCGTCCATGCCCGCTTCCTTTGCGGCGGCGAGCCGCGCGTCGAGACCCTTCCCCTTGGTCATCGTGTACTTACACGAAAAGAGCAGCCCCCGCTCGGCCCCGGGCGGAGGGGCGACGAAGGGGGTGGCCGGCGCGGTCACGGCAGCATCCTCCGCGCGGATACCGCTGGAGGCGACGGTCGCGGCGACTGATGCGAGTACTTCGCGGCGTGTGAGACGCATGAAAACTCCAACACGTGGGATCGGTCATCCGGGCGGGAGCCATCATCTTGGACCTTGCGGATTCCGGCCGAAATACCCAAACGTCCGAAGTCATGTCTATTCGTACTATGCACGAACAGGCCGGCATCTCCGCGAAATGGCACGCAGGTCGTGTGTTTCGTACTATTTCTGCCGTCTCCGCCACAATCCGACTGCCGCCCGCCGGGCATGCCATGCGTAAAAGTTCCAATGAATACTACCGCTATCTCGCGGTGAACCCGCGTGACCACGCATGGGGGCTCTGCGTGACTGGCGCCGGCTACCAGCCCGCGGCCGCGGGTTCGGTCGGCGTGCCCCAGCGGCGGCACCCCCCCGGACACTTTTATGCCTGGGATGCCGGCCGTGTGCTCAACGAGTATGCGGTCGTGTATGTGACCCACGGGCAGGGTGAATTCGATTCCCAGGCCACGGGCCCACGATCGCTCGAAGCGGGCGATGCCCTGATCCTGTTTCCTGGCGTGCGGCACCGGTACCGGCCGCTCAAGGACACGGGCTGGGGCAGCTACTGGATTCACTTCGAGGGGGAGACGGCCGAGCGGCTGCGAACCAGCGGCGCGATTCAGCCCCAGCAGGCCGTGCTCCGCGTCGGCCTCGACGAAACCATTCTGCAGGCATTCACGACCGTGCTCGACGCCCTGCGCGCCGAGCCCGCAGGCTTCGCCCAGGTCGCTGCAGCCCGCACGATGGAGATCCTGGCCAGGATGATCGGTGCGGCCGCGACCGAGCGGCCCGTCCCGCGGCTGCAGGCGATCGTCCGCCGGGCTCGCCTGATGCTGGAGGAGGATCCAGGCGGCCTGCCGCACGTCGAGGAGATGATCCGCACGTTCGACGTCAGCCGCACCCACTTCTTCCGCGTGTTCAAGGAACAGACGGGACAGAGCCCCTACAAGTATCATCTCCAGCTCACGATCCGCCGGGCTGCCGAGATGCTCCGCGACTCACCGATGTCCGTGAAGCACATCGCGGTGACGCTCGGCTTCCGCAATCCCTACCACTTTTCGAAGTTGTTCAAGCGCAAGACCGGCTCGTCGCCCAGCGACTACCGCCGGCACTGGCGGTCGGTATCGGCCCGCGATGCCGTGACGACCTGCTGACCGACAGACGTTGCCCCGAGGATCGACCCCGCCTTTCAGGAGCACTTTCATGCAGACCGTTCCCCACGCCCTCGCCGCCTGCGTCCTGGCCGTCACCGGCTGTCTCGGCATGGTCCGGGCCGAGGACGCGCCGCCGGTGCCTGCCGGCTTCACGCCGCTGTTCAACGGCACCGATCTCTCGGGCTGGTGCGGTGCGGTCGACAACTACGAGGTCCGCGACGGTGCGATCGTGTGCAAGCCCGGCACGGGAGGCACGCTCCACACGAAAGAGGCCTACGGCGACTTCGTCGTGCGGTTCGAGTTTCGGCTGCCGCCGGGGGGCAACAATGGCCTGGCGATCCGGTATCCGGGCAGCGGCGACCCGGCCTACACCGGCATGTGCGAACTCCAGGTGCTCGACAGCGAGCACCCGAAGTATGCGACGCTCGATCCGCGGCAGCATCACGGCTCCGCCTACGGCATGGCCGCCGCCCGCCGTGGTCACCTGCGGCCCACGGGCGAGTGGAACGAAGAGCGGGTGACGGTGCATGGCTCGCGGATCACCGTCGAGCTCAACGGCACGACGATCCTCGACGCCGACCTGAAGGACGTGACGGAGTTTCTCGACGGCAAGCCGCACCCGGGCAAGGATCGGACGGAGGGATTCTTCGGGTTCGCCGGCCACGGCGACCCTGTGATGTTCCGCCGCATCGCGATCAAGCGACTGGAACCATGACGGGCGATCACGGGATCACTTCGCTGCCTTCAACTCGGCGACCTCGGCCTCCAGCTTCTCGATCCGCTCCTCCATCTCCTTGAACCGGGCGCGGGCCTTCTCCATCCGATCCTTCATCTCGGGGGGCATTTCGCCGCGCATCGGGCCGGGGCCAGGATGATGGCGATGCTCCCGCGGGGGCATGTCATGCGGCGGGCGGCCATGTGGGTGCGGGCCGGCATGCTCCATCCGGTTCACCACACGGCCGAGCTTCTCGACGATCCGCTCCAGCCGGTCGAGGGAGTCGCCGCCCCCCGATTGCTCATGCACGGGTGCCGGGTCGTCGGCCTGCACGATCCGCAGTCGATCCGTCGCCACCATCAGCCCCACGCCACAGCCGGCCACGGCCAGCCACTTCCAGAGGGTCGTCATCGTCTCGCTCCTGTTCACGGGAATCATGGGTGAATACGCATCGGGCCGAGACGCCTCCGGGGCGTCTCGCCGGGCCGCCAGTATGCTGTGGCCACCATCATGAACGGTTCGGCCCTCGGAAAGTTTCGCGACCCCGCCCTCGCCGATTTCGGCGTCGATGCCGCAGGATCCGGCCGCCGGCTGGAACGGCTGGGGGGCGTGCTCGTGAACCGCCCCCTGCCCCAGACCACGGCCCGCCGGGCCCTGACCGCCCTCTGGCAGGATGCCGCGGCCATCTTCACCGGCAGCGGCACGGCCGGCGTCGGTGACGGCCGCTGGGACCTCACCGGCGATCTGCCCGAGCCGTGGCTGGTGTCGGTGCCGGTGGGCTCCGCCACGCTCGCGCTCGAGGTGAAGCCGGCCGCCTCCGGACAGATCGGCCTGTTTCTCGAACAGTCCGAGCAGTGGGAATGGCTCGCCGGGCACACGCCGGCGGGTAGCGGGATGCTCTCGCTCTTCGCCCATTCAGGCGCCGCGACGCTCGCCATGGCCGCCGCTGGGGCGGAGGTGGTGCACATCGACGCCTCGAAGCCGTCGGTCGATCTGGCCCGCCGCAATGCCGCCGCCTCGGGCCTCGCCGCCACGGCCATCCGCTGGATCTGCGAGGACGCCGCCACGTTTGTCAGGCGGCAGCTCAAGCGGGGCGCGTCGTTCTCCGGCGCCGTGCTCGACCCGCCGTCGTGGGGCCACGGCCCCAAGGGCCAGGCCTTCGCCATCGACCGCGACCTCGTGCCGCTGCTGGCCGATGTGGCCACGCTCTTGGCGCGGCACACCGCCGGCCCGCGCGGCCCGCTCCTGCTCACATGCCACTCGTCCGGCTGGCATCCCCGCCGGCTGCACGACACACTCTCGGCAGCCTGCCATGCCGCGGGCCTCACCGACGGCCGCTGCGAGAGCGGACCGCTCACCTGCACCGACGACTCCGGCCGCATGCTCGAACTCGGCAGCTTCGCCCGCTGGGCTCCCGCACGATGACCATTCCCTATTCCTGCGACACGATCACGAGTCCGGCCAACCCGCGGGTCAGGCAGGCCGCCGGCCTGCGGGAGGCCGATGCCCGTCGCACCACGGGCCTCACGCTCGTGGATGGCCGCCGCGAGCTCTCCCGCGCGGCCGCGGCGGGCGTGACGATCGAGGAGGTGTTCGTGGCGTCGGAACACCCGCCGGCCGATCTCGCCGACTGGCTCGCTGATCTGGCCGGCCGCGGCACCCGGCTCACGCCGCTGGCCGATCGTCCGTTCGCCAAGATCGCGTTCGGTAGCCGCAACGAGGGCGTCGTCGGCGTCGTGCGATTCGCCCCGCTGCCGCTCGCCCAGGCCCGGTTCGTCGCCGACCGGCCGCTGCTCGTGATCGAAGGCGTCGAGAAGCCGGGCAACCTCGGCGCGATCCTGCGCACGGCCGACGCGACCGGCCTGGGCGTGATCGCGTGCGACGGCCGCACCGATCCGGCCAACCCGGCGGTGATCCGAGCGAGCCTCGGCACCGTCTTCACCGTGCCACTGGCGACGACGACCGTGGCGGAACTGCTCCCCTGGCTGCGGGCGAACGACCGGCGCGTGGTGGCAGCCACGCCCGAAGGGGCGACGCTCTGGCATGCGGCGTTGCTGGCGGGCCGCACGGCGATCCTGCTCGGTAGCGAGGCGCATGGCATCTCGCCGCGGTGGCAGCAGGCGGCGGACGCGGGCGAGATCCACGTCACGACCGTCAGCCTGCCGATGCGGGGCGCGGCCGACAGCCTCAATCTCTCCGTGACGGCTGCGGTGCTCGCCTACGAGGCCCTCCGCCAGGGAGGCATGACCGCATGACGTTCCCTGCCACCGGAGCACCGTCAGCAGCCGACTTCGACCATCTGCAGGCCCGCTTCGCCGCGGATGGCGTTGATGCGATGCTCGACGAGCTGGCCGCCTCGCTCGCCGCCCGCAAACGCTGGCACGCGGTGTTCGACGCCCGGCTCATGCAGGCCCGCGTGGCCCTGGGTCTCGCGCCGACCGGCGCGATCGGCCCGCTGCCCCCCGATCTGCGTGAGCGACTCGACGAGCGGTCGCTCGCGGCCTGTCGCGAGGTGGGCTGGCCGCTCCTTGAAGAAGGCCACGTCGCGGCCGCCTGGATGTATCTCCGCGCGGCGGCCGAGCCCGCGCAGGTGAGCGCGAAACTCGCGGAGCTCGCGGCGGGCATCGAAGACGGACCCGACGGCGACGACGAGGAGGTCCAGCGGCGGCTCCAGGAACTCGTGGGCATCGCGCTCTGGGAGGGCGTCGATCCGGCGCTCGGCATCCGGCTCGTGATCCGCACACAGGGAACGTGCAATTCGATCACCGCCTATGAACAGGCCGTGTCGCGGCTGCCGGCCGCCCGGCAACAGGCCGCCGCAGCCGTGCTCGTGGAGCACCTGCATCACGAACTCTGCATGAACCTCGCCGCCGATCTGGAACGCCGCGGCATCCCGCTTCCGGCAGCGCATACCACCGCGCCATCGATCGTGGCCCTGCTCGATGCGGCCGGTGGTCTGAAAGGCGATCTATCCGTGCACATCGACGTTTCACACCTGCAGTCAGTGCTCCGCATCGCCCGTGTGTGCACCGATGAACCGACGATCCGCCGCTGCCATGAGCTTGCCTGTTATGGCTGCCGGCTGCCGGAGGATGTGACGTATCCCGGCGAGCCGCCGTTCGAGAACATGGCGGAGGCCTCGCGGCTCTTCTATGGGGCGCAGCTCGGCAGCGACGTGGCGGACGCGATCGGGTTCTTCCGCGCCGAAGCCCTGAAGGCGCGGATCGAGGAGGCGGGCACGCTGCCCGCGGACACGCTCGTCGTGCTTCTGTGGCGACTCGGCCGCTCCGCCGAGGCGTTGCATGCCGCGGTCGAACGGCCCGCCGGCGAAGGCATGCCGAGCACGATGCAGGCGTCCGGCATGCTGCCGACGCTCGTCGAACTGGCGACCGCCGCCGGCGACTTCGAGCCGCTCCGTCGCGTCTGCCGGGAGCAGGGAGACGAGATCACGTTCGCCGCGACGCTCGCCGCCGAACACGCCGGCAACGGCTGAGCGAGCCGCGTGCTACCAGGGCGACCAGCCCTTCAGGCTCGGCCACCACGACTTGCTGCACGGTCCGCAACTACCGCCGCACTCGCCACACGGCCCCGGCCAGTAGCCGACGTCGGTGCCGCTGCGAAAACCACGGCCCGGCGGCATCTGCCACGGCGCGAGCATGTCGGGCATCTGCTTCGCCCCGTTGCACCCACGCCACTGATTGCAGGCATCGCAGGGATCGGGGCAGCTCGGCTCGTGCTTCTCGCCGCAATACCGCGGCCCGCAGCCCGTACCACACCAGGCCGAGCCACCCGCCGTGGGTCTGCAAGCCCGCCCATGATCGCCAGCGTGGGCCACAGCGAGACCAAGCCCCACCGAGACACACACGAGCATGAGGAATCCGCGGAACATGCAGGCTGTATCGGTCGCACACCCCAGTTCGATTGAGAAAAAGCCCGGCCAACCACCGACGCAGCGAGGGGCTGCCCATGCCCCGGCCGCCGGCGTTGCTGACCAGCGCAGGCAGGATGCCGGAGCGCAGTCAGCATCGAGCGAGCGAAGGCATGGATGCCGTAGCGAGCGTCCGGCGACGGGGCGTGGGCAGCCCCGAGCCCACGCCACAGGAGGTCGAATCTCGCAGGAATAGAACGGCCTGCGGTGTTCAAACCGTGGGCCGCATGCGGAGCATGCGGACTACGGCGCAAGCGGGCGGGCGGAGTGTACGGGCTACGGGCGGGAGAGGGTGCGTTCGAAGAGGCGGACGTAGTCGCGGCCGCTGTGCTCCCACGACCAGTCCTGCCGCATCACGTGCCGGACGAGCCGCGTCCAGAGCGCCCGGTCGGCGTGGGCTTCGAGGGCCCGACCCAACGCGTGCTCGAGTGCCGAGGGGTCGATCGCGTCGAACGTGAAGCCGCTCGCCACGCCGCGGGCCAGCGTGTCGGGGTTCGTGTCGACGACGGTGTCCACGAGGCCGCCGGTGGCGCGGACGACCGGGATCGAGCCGTAGCGGAAGGCATAGAGCTGGGTGAGGCCGCAGGGCTCGAACCGGCTCGGCACGAGCGTGATGTCGGCGGCGGCCTGCACGAGACGGGCGAGCCCCTCGTCGAATCCGATCACGATGTCCACCGTGCCCGGGAACGACGCCGCGGCCCGCCGCAGCGCGTCCTCGTACCACCGGCTGCCCGTGCCCAGCACGACGAAGTGGGCTCGGCCGCCGCCGGCCATCCGGCTGATCACCTCGACGACGAGCTCGACCCCCTTCTGCTCGGCGAGCCGGCCGACGAAGGCGACGAGCGGCCGAGCGTCGGGCGCCGCCCGACCCAGCCGCGCTGCGAGCGCCACGCGGGCCGCATACTTGCCGAGATCGACGTCGTGTTCGGAGTAGGCCCGCGGGATGTGCGGATCGTTCGCGGGATCCCAGGCCTGCGTGTCGATGCCGTTGACGATGCCGGTGAGCAGCTCGCTCCGGGCCGAGAGCACGCCCTCCAGGCCGCAGCCGCCGGGCGACTGCTGGATCTCGCGGGCATAGGTCGGGCTCACGGTCGTGATCGCATCGGCGAACACGATGCCGGTCTTGAGCAGGTTGAGCTGCCCGTAAAACTCCATCTGCTCCCAGTTGAAATGCCGCCAGTCGATGCCCGTGAGGAGCATGTCCCACTGCCAGAAGAGTCCCTGGTAGGCCATGTTGTGGATCGTCATCACGGTCTTGGCATTGGCGACCGCGGGCCACGACTTGTAGAGCAATTTCTGGTAGGCGGGCACGAGGCCCGTCTGCCAGTCGTGGCAGTGGATGATGTCGAACGACGTGGCCTGCCGCCCGGCGAGCTCGAGGGCCGCGCGGGAGAAGAAGATGTAGCGTTCGGCGTTGTCTGGATAGTCGTCCGGCGAGCCATACAGCCCGGGCCGGTCGTAGTAGTCGTCGTTGGCGACGAGGAACACCTCGCCGCGGGCATACGGCAGCCGGCACTTCAGGATCCGCGCCACCGGCCGGCGGGTGCCGATCGGCACCTCGAAGGCGAGGTCGGTGGGCTCGATGGGCAGCCCCTTCGCGAGGGCCTCGCGGTAGGCCGGAATAACGAGCGTGGTCTCGCAGCCGAGCCGGCCGAGCGCCTCGGGCAAGGCCCCGGCCACATCGGCCAGCCCGCCCGTCTTGGCGAACGGCGTGGCTTCGCTGGCGACTTCGAGCACCCGCATCAAACCGGCCTCGTGGGCCCGGCACCGCGGCCACGCGCCGCCGGATGCTCTACTATAGATCGCAAATTCGACACGGTTTGCCAGCCG
>JBJTIE010000049.1:0-44427 GCA_046094845.1 Planctomycetaceae bacterium
CGATCACGCAGTCAACGTGGACGGCCGGCTATGCAGGCGGCGGCACAGGGCCCGTCGTGGGCGCCGGGCCGATCAAGACCGACATCACGCTCCCGGCCGGCGCGAAGGCCACGTTCACGGTCCTCTCGACGGTGAGCCCGACCGCCACGGGGCCGCTGACTGCCACGGCGCAGGTCTCACTCGGTGGCGTCGATCGCACGGCCACCGACACCAACGCCTTCGTGCCGCAGTCGCTGGCGATCGCAGCCGCTGCCGGCCCCACGAGCACGCCGGTCGTAAAGCTCGCCGATCCGACGACGGGCGTTACGCGAGCCGAGCAGCTCGTCTTCGAAACCACGCTCAAGACGGGCGTGCAGGCCGTGCTGGGCGATCTTGACGGCGATGGCAAGCCCGAACTGATCGCCGCCTCCAACCGCGGCCGTGTCGGCGAGATCAGGGTCTTCAGCCAGAAAGTGGCCGACGACGGCAGCGTGACGCTCGTCCGCGATGCACGCTATTCGCTCCAGCCGTTCGGCGCTGACTCCCGCCACGGCGTCACGTTCGCGGTGGGCGATTTCACGGGCGCCGGCCGCGATGACATCGCCGTGGCCCGGGCCATCGGCGACGGCGAGGTAAGGCTCTACGAATCGACGCCCACGGCCGCCACGCCGCTGACGTTCCTCCGGTCGTTCACGCCGTTCGCCGGCGGCACGGCGGGCGTGTCGCTGGCGATCGCCGATTTCGGCACGTTCGCTGACGGCAAGATCTCGGATGCGACGAAGCTCGACGGCAAGGCGGAGATCGTGGTGGCCAGCGGCCGCGGCCTCGCGCCGACGATTCAGATCCGCGATGCATCCGGCACCGCGGTTCCCGTGCTCGACACGATCTCACCGTTCACGAAGACGTTCACGGGCGGGTTGTCGATCGTCGCGGCACCGGTCAGCAAAGACCCGATCCCCGACCTTATCGTGGCGCAGGGCCGCGGCGGCGCCTCGCTCGCCGAGGTCTATGACGGCAAGGTGGGCTCCGCCGCGAACGCGCGGCTGGCCGGTTTCACCGCCTTCTCGGCTGCTGCGGTTCGGCATGCTCCGGTATCGATCGCCGCCATCGATTCCGACGGCGATGGCCGCGTCGATTCGATCGACGTGATTCCGGACGGCGTCGGCAGCGCACTATCTCGCCGCTTTAACGTTGTCGAGGGGGCGTTAGCGGGCACGGTGGCGATCATTCCGACGACGACCGGTCTACCGTTCTCGGGCCCAGCGAGATTTGCTGCCAATGGCTTCCGAACGGGGCTTGTTGCGGTCACCACCCAATCTGGCCTGCAATACCGAGATTACGTAGTCGGGACGGGCGCCCAACCATCGTCGAGCACGGCGACGGTGCGGGTCAACTACGAAGGCCGGCTGCTCGACGGCACGCGGTTCGATGGCAACACGAACACGTCGTTCCAACTCAATGGGGTCATCCCCGGCTGGACGGAGGGCCTTGCCTCGATGCGGGTCGGTGGCCGCCGGCAGTTGATCGTGCCTGCGAATCTGGCCTACGGGACGACGGCCAGACCGGGCATCCCCGCTAACTCCACGCTGGTCTTCGACGTGGAGCTGCTCTCCACGACCTGACGCCGGGAATACCACGATTTCGCCTGGCTGGGGGCATGTTTGCGAGGGATTTTTCAGTTTTTCCCAGCCTCCGTGCCCCCGGTGCTTGACGCCCCCAGGGAGGCAACCTACTCTACATGCAACGTTGATGCAGAAGCTCCGGTGACGACGCCGGGCACCAGCGTTGTGATCTAGGAACTGCTCGTGACCGCGTCTTGATCCCGGTGCGGAGCGGCCCGTAAGGGCACAGCTTCGGAGGCTGTTCGAGCCTCGTGGATCAATTCTTCACGCGTTCGCCATGTGTGGCTCTGGCAGGCGTTCAGCCTGCCGCCGTTTTCAAACGGTTGTGCCGCGTCCCGGCCCGCTGCGGATTTCCAGCCACCGCCCCCTCTTGACGCGCTCGCAGCCCAGCCTATAAATGCAATCATGTTGCAAGTGACACCACGGTGCGAATCGTCGCCATGCGTTCGCACTCGAGCCTTCACGCTCGTGGAACTGCTCGTCGTGATCGCGATCATCGCCACCCTGATCGGCCTCCTGTTGCCCGCGGTGCAATCCGCCCGGGCTGCCGCCCGCCGCACCCAGTGCGCGAGCAACATGCGGCAGGTCGGCTTGGCGATGTCGCAGTTTTCCGACACACACCGCGGACGTTTTCCAGACAATTCGCACACGAACGAGGCTGGTTCATGGATCTACACCATTGCGCCCTTCATGGAAGATGTGGATGAAATCCGCATGTGCCCGGATGACAAGAAGCGATCGGAGCGGCTGGCCATGAAAATGACCAGTTATGTCCCGAATGCCTATCTCACCGACGAGCCCACCGGATATCCGACTCGCTACATCGTGACCAACCGCAACAAACTCCAGGAACCCTCCAAAACACTTGTGGCATTCGAGTTGTCGGACAGCAAAAACGTCACGTCCACCGACGATCATGTGCACAACCATACGTGGTTCACGCTGACGACAGTTGCTCGCAAGACTGTTTTTTCGGAGATCGAGGCAGACATGGCCGTTGACCGCCACAGTGACTCATCTCACGTGCTGCTTGCTGACTGGCGAGTGACCACCGTCGAGTCTTCACTTGTTCGTGATTGGGCTGCCGCCCAAAACCGCGATAACAATTTCTGCGTGCCGAATCGCTTCGTACTTCGCTGATCTTCTCACTAATCCTCCGACTGCTGGGAGAAACTCACCATGCGAATGGGATTTTCGGTTCGCACACTTCTCATCGCGTACTGCACGTGCTCATTCTTCGACGGCCATGCGGCAATTGCGGAGGCGATTCATTACGACGTCCTCTTTACAAGCGGCTCTGGAACGCTCCTCACCGGTGGCTATGACGATGCGGGCAACAATGGAATTGCGCCGCTTCGCGTGTTTTCTGGCGAAGTCGTTGGCGCTGGCACGGCTGGACCGTATGAGTCCGCCGAAGAACCCGGCTTTCGAGCACCCAATCAGGCCTTTCTGAATTCCTCGGCGATGACGCCTTCCGGCGTTTTCACTGCATTGCCCGGAAATACGGATCTTTTTTTTAATCTCGTCCCCATGACGATCAACGGGAGTAGCAGAAACCTTTTTTTCTGGAATGGTTCTGGGCCTGTGAACTTCGCGGCATTGCCAGCCAGCTATCAACTCGGTCTTGTCGGTGACTTTGGAACGGCGGCCATCACTGGATCTACGAGTGAGGTTACGGCGAACTTTCTCCTGAAAAAAACATCGGCTGATGGAAGTTTGGATCCTGGGCATCCTCACTTGACCACGCAAATTGCAGACGCCGGAGACGCCCCTGCCCAGGGTTTTTATTTGTTCGCGATGCAGTTCAATATGGCCGGACTGTCTTCTTCCGCTCCGGCATACTTCGTGTACGGAGCGTATGACGCCAACTCGCCCCCTGACTTCGTGACGTTCGATGCCGCTCACGCCGAAGCGGAAGCATGGGTCGAAAACAACCTGGCCGCCGTCCCGGAGCCCTCGAGCCTCGCTCTTGCGGGACTGGGAGCGGCGGGCGTTCTGACCGCCGGCTGGGGGCGCCGACGGCGGGCCGCGGCCCAGAATTCAGTGTTGGCCGACATTGCCCGTTAATCCGGATCGACCCCTGCGGTTCTCCTAGCAGACACACAGACGACTCGTCGGCTGGCTGCCAGGAGGACAACCGTGATCGCCCTCTCCAAAAAAGCTGCTTCGTTCAAGAAAGGCCGCGGCCCTGCGGCTGCCTTGCGGTCGGCACCGTCCAGCCGGACGGCCGCGGCGGATCCCGCCCAGCGGGAGGCTCTCCTCTCCCAGCGCGAGGCCCTCAAGGCCCGCCGGGCGCAACTTTTCGACCGGCTCATCGAGTACATCCCCTGTCGGCAGTTTCTGAAGGCCGACGCCGAGGCCCTCGCCTCGACGCCCCCAGCCGACGCGGCTGTGCCGCTCGAGACCTACGACCGCGAGCCCGCCCGCGGCGAAGGCCTCACGCCCTACCTCGCCAGCCTCTATCAAACCCGGCTGCTGACGAAGGACGAGGAGCAGTATTACTTCCGCCGGATGAACTGGCTGAAGTTCCGCGCCGCCACGGCCCGCGGTCGCCTCGACAAGAAACGGGCTACGCTCCGGCAGATCGATCAACTCGAGGGCTGGCTCACCGAGGCCGACACGGTGAAGGCGATCCTGATCACGTCGAACCTCCGGCTCGTCGTGTCGATCGCCAAGAAGTTCGTCGACGCGTCGTGGACCTTCGAGGAGCTCGTCAGCGAGGGCAACGTGGCCCTGATGCGGGCCGTCGAGAAGTTTAACTTCGCTCTCGGCAATCGATTTAGCACGTACGCCACCTACGCCATCCAGCGGCATTTCTACCGGATCTCGCACCGTGGCCGCCAGCAACGCAAGCGGTTCGTCACCGATGACGAGGCTCTGAAGTCGCGGGCCGAAGATCCCGACACGACCGAGTATCATTCCGCGGAACAGATCGGCATGCTCAAAGAACTGTTCACCGGGTTCCTCGATGAGTTGGAGCCCCGGGAGCGGAAGATCGTCGTGGCGCGGTTCGGGTTCGACGGCAAACCGCCACGGACGTTCCGTGAGCTTGGCTCACAGATGGGCGTGTGCAAGGAAAGGATCCGGCAGATCCAGACCCGGGCCATGGAAAAGATCCGTGACATGGCGGCCGGGGCCCGGCTCGAGCAGACAGTGGGCGACTGGCTGTGACGCAACGCGTGCTCGTGATCGGTGGGTCGGGTGGCATCGGTTCCGCACTTGCGCGGCAGCTCGTGCACGGCGGAGCGCAGGTGTTCCTCGCCGGCCGTGACCCCAGCCGGTTGGCGACCGTTGCCGATGAACTCGCCATGCCCTGCGGCACCGTCGATGCTTCCGATCCCGATCAGGTGGATGCCTGCGCCGATGCCGCCGCCGCGGCGCTCGGCGGCCTCGACGGCATCGCGAATTGCGTCGGCTCGCTGATCCTCAAGCCGGCCCATCTCACGTCCACGGCCGACTGGCAGGCCACGCTGGCTGCCAATCTGTCGAGTGCATTCGGCTGCGTGCGGGCGGCAGGTCGGCTCCTGAAGTCCGACGGCGGCTCCGTGGTGCTCGTGTCGAGCGCGGCGGCCCGCGTGGGGCTCGCCAACCACGAGGCAATCGCAGCCGCGAAGGCCGGCATCATCGGGCTCGTGCTCTCCGCGGCGGCGACCTACGCCAAGCAGAAAATCCGGTTCAACGCCGTGGCCCCCGGCCTTACGCGGACGCCTCTGACGAAAGGGCTCGTGGCCAGCGAACTCGCCGAGAAGGCCTCGGTGGGCATGCACCCCCTCGGGCGGCTCGGCGAGCCGGAGGAAGTGGCCCGGGCGATCGCGTTTCTCCTCGATCCGGCCCAGGGCTGGATCACCGGCCAGGTGCTCGGCGTGGATGGCGGCCTGGCGGATCTCCGCGGGCGGTAGGCGACACGCGGCACGATCCCCCGGCTTGCGCCTGGGGGCTTGTATTGGACACGCCGCGAGCGGCGGATTGCTATCCTACTCCCCATGAACACACACACCTCTTCCGCGCCGACGTTTCGGCTCTGGCTGATGATGGTTCTCGAGTTCGCGATCTGGGGCGCGTGGCTGCCCCTGATCTGGGGCTACATGGGGGCTGGCGTGGCCGATGGCGGCCTCGGCTTCAGCGGCGCCGAGATCGCCTGGGTGGGCAGCGCCTTCGCCATCGCGTCGATCATGGGGATCTTCTTCTCCAGCCAGTTCGCCGACCGCACGTTCGCGGCCGAGCGATTCATGGCCGTGAGCCACCTCGTGGGCGGCCTGGCGATCCTTGCCATGTATTGGGTGCGCGACTTCCGCACGTTCTTCAGTCTGATGCTCGTGCACGCCCTGCTCTACGTGCCCACGATCTCGGTCACGAATTCGATCGCCTTCACGCACATGAAAAACGCCCAGAAGGAATTCGGGCTCGTGCGGATGGGGGGCACGATCGGCTGGATCCTCGCCGCCTGGCCGCTCTACTTCATTCTCCAAGGCAAGACCGGCGCTGAGGCCGTGGCCGCAAGCCGCAGCATCTTCCTCGTGGCGGGTGTCACATCGCTCGCCCTCGCAGCCTATAGCCTCTTCCTGCCACATACACCGCCGAAGCGGCCCGTGCCCGGCGACAGCGGCTTCGCCTGGCTCAAGGCGACGAAGTTCCTGGCGCATCCCTACCTGCTCGTGCTCTTCGTGGTCACGTTCATCGATGCCGTGATCCATAACGGATACTTCGTGATGGCCGGCGACTTCCTCAAGAGTCAGGCCGTCGGCATCAAGCCGGAGTGGATCATGCCCGTGATGAGCATCGGGCAGGTGGCCGAGATCCTCACGATGGCGGTGCTCGGCGCCGTGCTCGCCCGGCTCGGCTGGAAGACGACGATGATCCTCGGCATCCTCGGCCATGCGGCCCGGTTCGCCGTGTTCGCGTTCTTTCCCCAGAGCCAGGCCGTGATCGTGGCCGTGCAGGTGCTCCACGGCATCTGCTACGCCTTCTTCTTCGCCACGCTCTACATCTTCATCGACGCCGCCTTCCCCAAGGACGTGCGATCGAGCGCCCAGAGCCTCTTCAACCTGCTCGTGCTGGGCCTGGGCGACCTGGCGGCCAAGTGGCTCTTCATCCCGCTCCAGAGTCGGCTCACGACGGACGGCACCGTCGATTACCGCCAGCTCTTCCTCGTGCCCACCTTCATGGCCCTCGCGGCGGCGGCCGTGCTCGCCATCGCCTTCTGGCCTCCCCGCTCGCTCGCCACCGCCGGCGAGACCGAAGACGACCCCGAGACCGAGCCCGGCCTCGTGACCTGAGGGCGGTGGACCGCACACTCCGCCCGTAGTCCGCACACTCCGTGTGCGGTTCGAGGCGTGAGGGCCGAGTGGCCAGGCTACTCGTGCACAGGTTGGCATACTCGCAGAGCAAATAGCTCGGCTCTGCGGCGTTCGTTCCGTGGGCCGCATGCGGAGCATGCGGACTACGGCCGGCAGCGGACTACGGCCGGCAGCGATTTACGGGGCCGGCATCAATTTTCGCGGCCTGCCCGCGGTCTTGCGGCAGCAGCCGCCACTCCCTACCTTCCCCGCCCGCCTGCACCAGGCACCGCAGGCCGGATGACACACAGGATGTCTTGCAGGGAGTTGCTGCGATGTCGATCACTTTCGGGGAATTGGCGGTCCTCGTCGGGGGCAGGCTCACGGGTGACGGCGGCCTGCCGCTCATCGGCGCCGCGACGCTCGAAACGGCCTCGGCCAGCGACGTCACGCTCGTGGACAAGGCCGAGCGGCTCCACCTCCTCGCCAAGAGCCGCGCAGGGGCCGCGATCGTGCCCGAGGGCACCGGCCCGCTCGACCGCCCCTCGATCGAAGTCGCCGACGTGCACGCCGCCTTCACCGCCACGATCCTCCACTTCAATCCGCCGCGGCAGCGGCCACGAACGGGCGTGAGCCCGCAGGCCGCGGTCGATGCCTCGGCCCGGCTCGCTGCCGACGTCGAGATCCACGCCTTCGCGACGGTGGGGCCCGACGTCGAGATCGGCCCCGGATCCACGATCCACGCCGGCGTGCACCTGATGGCGGGCACGCGGGTCGGCGCCGACACCGAGATCTTTCCCAACGCCGTGCTCTACGAGAACACGCGGGTGGGCAGCCGCTGCATCATCCATGCCGGTGCCGTGCTCGGGGCCTACGGCTTCGGCTACAAGCCCACGGCCGACGGCTATCGAATCTCGGCCCAGCTCGGCTGGGTGGAGATCGCCGACGACGTGGAAATCGGCGCGGGCACGACGATCGACCGGGGCACGTACGGCCCGACGGTGATCGGTGCCGGCACCAAGCTCGACAACCTCGTGATGATCGCCCACAACTGCCGGCTCGGCCGCCACAACATGATCTGCTCGCAAGTCGGCGTGGCCGGCAGCACGACCACCGGCGACTGGGTGGTGATGGCGGGCCAGGTGGGCGTCCGCGACCATGTGCACATCGGCGACAAGGCCGTGCTGGGCGCCCGCTCGGGCGTGTCGAACGACGTGGAGCCCGGCAAGACGGTGCTCGGCGAGCCGGCCATCGACCTCCGCGACCGCAAGCTGCAGCTCGCGACGATGAGCAAGCTCCCCGAGATGCGCAAGGACCTGAAGAACCTCGTGAATCGTGTCACAACCCTCGAACAGAAAGACGCCACGTCCCGCGCCGCCTGATGGCCCACCCCGCCGACCCGGGAGGCGAGCCGGACCATCTGTGACGGACCATGCGTTTTGTTTCCCACGACCATGGCGCACACCACGCACCTTGATTCAATGACACTTGCCGGTGAAACCGTCGGCATCCTCGCCGGCTGGGGCCGCTATCCCGTCGTCGTCGCCGAGGCGATCCGCCGTCACGGCGGCCGCACGGCGATCCTCTCGATCCGCGACCATGCCGATGCGGCGCTTGAGCCCTTGGCCGATGCGTACGGCGACGTAGGCGTGGCCGAGATCGGCAAGGCGATCGACTTCTTCCGCAGCCACGGCGTCCACCGCGCGACGATGGCCGGCAAGATCCACAAGACCACGCTCTTCGGCCGGGCCGCCTGGGCGCGGAACCTGCCCGACTGGGTCGGGCTCAAGACCTTCTGGCCCCACTTCGTGAGCCGCTGCCGCGATAACCGCGACGACTCGCTGCTCGGCGCGATCTCCGCCGCCTTCGATGGCCACGGCGTGACGATCTGTCCGGCCACCGACTTCGCGCCCGAGCTGCTCGCCGGCGAAGGGGTGCTCGCCGGCCGACCGCTCACCACGCGGCAGGAGGCCGACGTCGCCTTCGGCTGGCGGCTGGCGAAGGAGCTCGGCCGGCTCGACATCGGCCAGACGGTCGTCGTGAAAAACCGGGCACCACTCGCGCTCGAGGCGATCGAGGGCACCGACGCCTGCATCCGCCGCGCCGGATCGCTCTGCCCGACCGGTGGCATGGTCGTGGTCAAGGTCGCGAAGCCGCAGCAGGATCTGCGGTTCGACATGCCGACGATCGGGATCGGCACGCTCGAGTCGCTCGCTGCTGCGGGTGCCACCGTGCTCGCGATCGAGGCGGGCCGCACGATCCTCGTCGATCGGCCGGCACTCGCGTCGTGCGCCGAGCGACACGGCATCACGATCGCAAGTTTCTGCGACGCCGCCGGCCTGCCGGCCATCCCTGCCGCAGCCGCCTGACGCAGGATCGAGGTTCGGAATCCCCGGCTCGCGCCTGGGGGCTTGTATTTCGTCACATACAAGCCCTGAGCGCGAGCGAGGGGATCCCACGTTCCGCTACACTGCCACCATGCAGATCCTCATATCGTTCGCGGTTCTCGTCGGCTTGCTCGCGGCCTCCGTTACCCACGGGCAGGCCGTCGTCGCCCCTGCCGCGGTGCCGATCGATGCGGCCATCGACGCCTCGGCCCCGATCCCCCCGGCGCAGACCCATCACATGGGCCGCGAGATCGCGCAGACGATGCACTACACGGGTGCCCCCTGGCTCGTGCGTGAGAGCCGTCAGCGCGAGGAAGACTGCCGAATGCTGCTGGAGGCGCTCGCCATCCAACCCGGACAGACCGTGTGTGATCTCGGCTGTGGCAACGGCTTCTACACGCTCGAGTTGGCCCGTCAGGTCGGGCCTCGGGGCACGGTCTATGCCGTCGATATTCAGCCCGAGATGCTGCGGATGCTCGCCGAGCAGGCGGCGGCCGCGAACCTCCACACCATCAGGCCGGTCCTCGGCACGCCGATCGATCCCCGGCTTCCTGCCGGTGAGGTCGACGTCGTGCTCTGCATCGATGTCTACCACGAGTTCTCGCATCCCGAGGCCATGCTCTCCCGGATCCGCGACAGCCTCGCCGACGGGGGCCGGCTCGTGCTGGCGGAGTTCCGTGGCGAGGATGCGGCCGTGCCGATCAAGCCGCTCCACAAGATGACGAAGGCTCAGGTCCGGGCCGAACTGGAGCCCGCCGGGTTTGAACTGGCCCGGGAATTCGACCGCCTCCCCTGGCAACACCTGCTGTTTTGGGGGGTGCGACCGGACGCGAAACGACCCAAATAACCCGATTTTCCACCGAAATCCGCTTTGTTTCCCGGACCGGCAGGCAGGCACCGGAAAAACTCCGGGATTTCGCATTCCCAGACATTGCAACCGCCCTCGGCAGCCGTGATACTTTCAGGTGCTGAGCCGGGCCGGACACCTTCGCTGGATCCGATTTCCCCACAACGATCGCAGGGCAGCAGATCATGGCCATACGCCCCCTGAGTTTCCGCGCGAGTGAATCCGCGGGACGCGATCCGCGCGGTGGCTCGCTCGATCCGGCGGTCGCAGTCGACGATCGTGGCGTGAAGTCGCCCGCCGTCGCCCCGACCTCGAACTGGGTGCTGGGGTCCAACGCCGCGATGCGGAGGATCGCGAAGTCGATCGAGCGCGCCGCCGAGGTCGAGTGCACGGTGCTCGTCAGCGGTGAGACCGGTACCGGCAAGGAACTCTGGGCTCGGCTCCTGCATCGCAGCGGCCCACGCCGCTCCAAGGCCTTCAGCCCCGTCAACTGCGCAGCCCTTACGCCAACGCTCGCCGAGAGCCAGCTCTTCGGCCATGAGAAGGGGGCGTTCACCGGTGCCGCCGGCAGGTCGCTCGGCATCTTCCGTGCCGCCCAAGGGGGCGTGGTGTTCCTCGACGAGATCGGGGAGATGCCGCCTGAACTGCAGCCCAAGTTGCTCCGCGTGCTCCAGCAGCGCGAGGTGATCCCTGTCGGTGCCACGGAACCCGTGCCGATCGATGTGCAGATCGTGGCGGCCACCAACCGCGACCTCGAGCAGGAAGTCGAGAAAGGCGGGTTTCGCGAGGATCTCTACTACCGTCTCAACATGATCGAACTGCGGGTGCCTCCGCTCCGCGAGCGGCCGGAAGACATCCCGCAGTTCATCGAGTTCTTCGCCCACAAGTTCGCCGATCGGTATCGCCTGCCCGTCTGGGAGCCTTCCGCCGATGCCCTGGCGGAATTCTGCAGCTTCCAGTGGCCGGGCAACGTGCGGCAGCTCGAACATGTGATCGAGCAGGCGTATGTGCTGCAGACCGAGCCCAAGGTGCCCGTGCGGTCGAATGCCCCGACATCTTCGGGCAAGCTCCCCTGCCTGGATCTCGCCAAGCTGCGTGAGCAGGCCATCAAGGAAGCGCTCGAGATCACCCGTGGCCACAAGGCTCGGGCCGCGAAGCTCCTCGGCGTGCATGCCAACACGATGACCAGGCTGCTGAAGGACATCGGCGCTCCCGACGCCGACGACGCCGAATAAGGACGTTACGAGGAAGCCCCAAGGCGCAAGCCTGGGGATCGCGTTCCTGACGACCCATTTCCTCGGCCTATCCCCTCGCTTGCGCTCAGGGCTTCGATGAGGCCGGGGGATTCTTCAGCGCGGCAGCCGACAGGTGCCGTCTTCGCAACTGCCGGCGATGCGAAAGCGATGCCGGGCCACGAAGCGGTAGGCCGCCCTCCAGAGCGGCAGGCTGCCCGGCACATGCAGCGGCACCGCGAGCGGCCAGAGCAGCGGCAGCCGCCGCGACAGATACCGCACCGCCTCGGCACCACCGCGGGCATGCCCCGCACGATCGATCACGTACATCTGCGCATGGAGATCGTCTGCCGACAGCTCCGGGAAGTCCCGGGCCACGGCCGGCTCGTGCTGCGACACGAAATCGAGACTGCCGGCCAGATCCAGCCGCCGCAGCAACGCGATCTGGCTCCGGCAAAACCGACAATGCCCGTCGTAAATGACGGTGTCGCGACGTGGATGAGTGGCGGTGGTGATCATGCGGCTGACCACTCGAATCGTAGCGCGATCCGGCACTCCGCACACTCCCCGTGCGGACCGGCGATACGGCTAGCCGTGAAACCGCGGCGGCGGGGCGGACGATATCCCCTTGGCCGACGTGCAGAGGTGGAGGATCGTCACGGCACCGGCCGACAGAAGCGTCCACGGCGCCCAGTCGGGGGCGGTGAACTGCCGGGGCACGCCTTGCCCGTCGATCGGCAAGATGACCGCGGAATCAATGAGCAGCATCTCGAAACCAACGACCGTGGCAAAGATTCCGGACGCGAGAAACACGCTCTTCCACATGGGACGTGAGACCGTCTGACCAGGCACGCGGGATGTGGGACACGGGCGAAACGCCGCCGTGACCTATCGGTGTTTCGGACGTGGGAGTTCCCGGTCTGGAGTCCGCTGCCGCCGGCGCGGTCCGCGCCGGGCGTGCCGGGTGGTTGGGCGGCCCGCCGCTCCGCCCGTTGGCGGGCGTCAGGCCTCGGCCGAACCGGCGGCGGGCTCGGAATCGGCCGCCGGCCGCGGCGGCCGACGGTCGGTATCGGTGCCTGGCACGATCTGCGGAACGCCCATGGCGGCGTCCACGATCGTTTTCAGCTCGGCACCGTCCATGACTTCGCACTCGATGAGCCGCTGCGTGACCGCCTCCAGTGCCGCCCGCCGCACGTCGATGATCCGCCGCACCTTTTCCATCGAGGCGTCGATGATCCGCCGCACCTCTTCATCGATCTCGCGGGCGGTCTGCTCGCTGTGACTGCGGGCGGCCGGCACTTCCGGCCCCGCACCCGCGAGAAACGGCGACCGCGAATTCTCGCGGTAGGTCACCCGGCCCAGCCGGCTCATGCCGTAATCCATGACCATCGCCCGCGCGATCTCGCTGGCCCGTTCCAGGTCGTTCTGGGCCCCGGTCGAGACGTCGGCATACACCAGTTCCTCGGCGATCGTGCCGGCCAGGAGCACCTGAATCCGGCTCTCGAGCTCGCTCTGCGTGAGCAGATAGCGGTCGTCTTCCGGCCGCTGCATGGTGTAGCCCAGGGCCGCAAGGCCGCGGGGAATGATTGACACCTTGTGGACGGGATCGGTGTTGGGCAGTGAAAACGCCACGAGGGCATGGGCCGCCTCGTGATAGGCAACCCGCTTCTTCTCATCCTCGTGGATCACCCGCTTCTTCTTCTCGAGCCCGGCCGTGACCCGTTCGACGCCCTCGTTGAACTCCTCCATGCCGACGGCCGTCTTGTTGTTGCGGGCCGCGAGCAGCGCCGCCTCGTTGACGAGGTTCGCCAGGTCAGCCCCCACGAAGCCCGACGTGATCCGGGCGATCTGCTCGACGTCGACGCTCGGATCGAGCTTCACGTTGGCAACGTGCACTCGCAGGATCGCCTCCCGGCCGCGGACGTCGGGCCGATCGACGAGCACGTGGCGGTCGAACCGGCCCGGCCGCAGGAGGGCCGGATCGAGTGTTTCGGGGCGGTTGGTCGCCGCCAGCACGATCACGCCGCTATTGCTGCCGAACCCGTCCATCTCCACGAGCAGCGCGTTGAGCGTCTGCTCCCGCTCGTCGTGACCGCCGACCACGCTCGTGCCGCGGGTCTTGCCCAAGGCGTCGAGCTCGTCGATGAAGATGATGCACGGGGCCTTGGCCGCCGCCTGCTGGAACATGTCGCGGACCCGGGCGGCCCCCACGCCCACGAACATCTCCACGAAGTCGCTGCCCGACAGGCCGAAGAAGGGCACACCGGCCTCACCGGCGATCGCCTTGGCCAAGAGCGTCTTGCCCGTGCCCGGCGGACCGACGAGCAGCACGCCCTTGGGGATGTGGCCGCCGAGCGTCTGATACTTCTCGGGGCTGCGGAGAAACTCCACGACCTCTCGCAGTTCCTCGACGGCTTCGTCGATCCCCGCGATGTCGTCGAACGTGATCCCGAGATCCTCCTGGGCATACATCTTGCCGCGGCTGCGGCCGATGGCCATCGGACTTCCCGCGCCCCCGAGCCGCCGCATCATCACGAACAGCAGTCCGCCGAAGAGGCCGGTGAGCAGGAGCATCGGCAGCCAGTTCCGCCAGGGGCTCGGAGGATCCTCGTAGCGGAAGGGCACGGCGTGCCCCTTGAGGAGCTTCATCAGCTCCGACTCCGAGTTCTCGCTCGGGAGCTTGGCGGTGGTGAACCTGCGGACAGACGCGGCGCCGCGGCCGACGGCCGCGGACTCGTCGTCGGCGTTCGTCTTGCCGACCGGGATCTCGCGGACCTTGCCCGACACCTGGAAGGCGCCGATGACCACGTCGTGCAGTCCGGCATAACGGGCCTCCGTCCTGCCCGACACGCCGTTCCGCTCGACGGCGACCCACTGGTCGCCCTCCGGGGCATCGGCGGCCACGATGAGCCGCTCCAGGTCGCTGTAGGAAAGTTCGACGTCCGGCGTCGTGCCGACCAGGCTCAAGGCGAACAGGCTGGCCGCACCGGCGGCGATCAGTGACCAGACCAGGTTTCCGGCCAGTGCCGGCCGACGGTCGCCGGGCCGCTTGGGAGTCTCGCGTCGTTTTGTCATCGGGTATCCGGGGTAATGCCGCGGGAAAACCCCGCGATCGTCAATCGTAAGTGCGGACAGACCGCCCGACAAACCATCGGTATCGTCCCGGGAACCGGGCAGGCGGACGCAGTCGCGGCCCCAGCCAAGTCGATGTGGAAGTTGAGCCGGGTATTTTCTAAGATTTCGGTAGGACTTGTCCCACCACGCTGCCCCCATCATGCCCTTCCGCCCCAGCGGTTCCGCCCCCGCGGGGCCACCGACGCCGACACAGCCGCCATGGGGCGGGCTTGCCGTCGCCGTTCTGGGTTCGACCGGGAGCATCGGCAAAAGCACGCTCGACGTGATCGCCGCCTCCGGCGGCATGTTCGTGCCGCACCTGCTCGCAGCCCACCGGAGTGTCGGCGTCCTGCTCGAACAGGCACGGGCATTTCGGCCGCGGTGGGTGGTCGTGACCGATCCCACTGCCGCCGCCGAGATCGGCGCGGACAGCCTGCCGCCGGGCACGCAACTGGCGGTCGGCGAAGAGGCGCTCGACGACCTCGTGGCCGCGCCGGTCGTCGAGCGGGTCGTGTCGGCGATCGTCGGGGCCGCGGGTCTCCGGAGCACGTGGGCGGCCGTGGCCGCCGGCAAGACCGTGGCCCTGGCCAACAAGGAGACGCTCGTGATGGCCGGGCCGCTCGTCATGCGGCTGGCCGCCGACTCCGGAGCCACGATCCTCCCGGTGGACAGCGAACACTCCGCCATCCATCAGGCCCTCTGCTCGGGCCGCCCGACCGAGGTCGCCCGCATTCTGCTCACCGCCAGCGGCGGTCCGTTTCGCACGCGATCCCGCGAGTCACTCGCCACGGTCACGCCGGCCGAGGCGCTGCGACATCCCACCTGGTCGATGGGGCCGAAGATCACGGTCGACTCCGCGACGATGATGAACAAGGCACTGGAGCTGATCGAGGCCCGCTGGCTGTTCGACGTGCCGGCCGACAAACTCGGCGTCGTGGTCCACCCGCAGTCGATCGTGCACTCGCTGGTCGAGTTCGTCGATGGCTCGGTGATCGCCCAGATGAGCCCACCTGACATGCGGCTCCCGATTCAATACGCGCTCTCGTACCCCGATCGACTCCCGGGGCCGGCGCGGCGGATGGACTTCTCCCAGGCGGCGCGGCTCGACTTCGAGCCGCCGGATCCCAGCCGGTTTCCGGCCGTGCGGCTGGGCCACGAGGCGGCCGCGCGTGGCGGCACGGCGGGCGCCGTGCTCAACGCCGCCAACGAGGAGGCCGTCCGGGGCTTTCTCGACGGGGCCATCGCCTTCACCGACATTACGGACATTTGTGCGCGGCTGCTCGACGAGCATCCGTACCAGGCGGAGCCGACCCTCGACGAGGTGCTGCGGCTCGATGCCTGGGCAAGACAGGAGGTCGTCAAGTGGGCAATGGTCTGATTGGATTCGCTCCCTGCATCGCGGCAACGTGGGTGGAATGGCTGGCGCAGCCCGCCAACTGGTGGGTCATCATCCAGGTGGCCGGCGGCCTCGGGTTCGTGATCTTCGTGCACGAGCTGGGCCACTTCCTCGTCGCCAAAGCCTGCGGCGTGAAGTGCGAGAAGTTTTATCTCGGCTTCGACGTCGGCGGCGCCAAGCTCTGCAGCTTCAGGTGGGGCGAGACGGAGTATGGCATCGGTGCCCTGCCGCTCGGTGGCTACGTGAAGATGCTCGGCCAGGACGACAACCCCGCGGCGGCGGCGGCCGAGGCGGAGCGGGCCCGACTCTCTGGCGACCTGCCCCCCGAGCCGACGGCCGGCCCGCATCCAGCCTGGGATCCCCGCAGCTATCCCGCCCAGAGCGTGCCCAAGCGGATGGCGATCATCTCGGCCGGCGTGATCATGAACGTGATCTTCGCCGTCTTGATGGCGTCGTGGGCGTTCGGCCTCGGCGTTCGCGAGATGACCTGCGAGGTGTCGAGCGTGCGGCCGGGCGGCGCGGCTTGGCGGGCCGGCCTGCGGACGGGCGACGAGATCACGGCGATCGGCGGCAGAAAGGATCCGATCTTCAATGACCTGCGGCATGGCGTCACCGTTGGCAGCGTGGCCAAGGGCATCGAGTTCACGGTTCGCCGCCCCGCCGACGACACGACCCGCACGGTGCTCCTGAAGCCTGATACCGACCTCGGCGCACCGACGATCGGCGTCACGAACCCGCTCTCGCTCACGTTGCCGGCCGACCTCCGCAAGGGGCTCGTCGGCGGCGCGGCAGCCGCCACGCCCGCACTCGCGGGTGGCGACACGATCACGGCGGTCGATGGCGCACCGGTGGCGTCGTACGCAGAACTGATCGCCACGCTCTCCCAGGCCGCGTCGAGGGCCGTGATACTCACGATCGAACGACGGCCCCAGGGCGCGAAGCCGGGCACCCCGGCGGAGACGCTCTCGATCGAGTTGCCGGCGGAGCCGGCCCGCACGACCGGCCTCGTCATGACGCCGCGGACGATCTCGGCCGTACAGGATGGCTCACCGGCGGCGGCCGCCGGCCTGCGGCCCGGCGACCGACTGGTGGCCGTCGCTGGCGAACCGGTCGGCGATCCGCTCACGCTCGACGCCCGGCTCGCGGCTCGCGCCGGCCAGACCGTGACGCTTACGGTCGGTCGCGACGATGCCGCCGATCGTACGGTGGAGATCACGCCGCGGGCCGTCACCTGGATCGATAACGAGGCCAATTGGCCGTCGAGCCCGGCGTCGATCGGCGCGATCGGCATCGCCCTGGTGGTGGACTCCCTCGTGGCTGCGGTCGAGCCCGGCAGTCCGGCGGCCGCGGCCGATATCGCGGTTGGCGACAAGGTGGTGCGGGCCCGGTTCATCGATCCCGACGCCAAGGCCGACGAGCCAGACGACGGCGTCGAACTGTCGGAGCAGGCGCCCAACTGGGTGGCCGTCGCCGCCGTGCTCCAGCGGGTGCCGGCTGACACCGTCCTGCGGCTCACCGTCGAGAACGCCGCCGGCCGTCGCGAGGTCGATCTCACGGCCAGCGCGGCAGCCGATCGGTTCGTCATCGATCGTGGCCTCGTGTTCGACCCGGTCTACAAGACGGTGCGGGCAGGTTCTGTCGGAGCGGCCTTCGCCCGCGGCAGCCGCAAGGCCATGGAGGACCTGTCGCTCGTCTCCAGCTTTCTCCAAAAGCTCACGAGCAACCAGATCAGCCCCCGGCTGCTCGGCGGCCCCATCGAAATCGCCAAGCAGGCCGGTCGGTCGGCCCAGGAGGGATTCGGGCGGCTGCTGCTGTTTTTGACGATGTTGAGCGCGAATCTCGCGGTCGTGAATTTTCTGCCCATCCCCGTGCTCGACGGCGGGCATATGGTGTTCTTGTTGTACGAACTCATCCGCGGAAAGCCGCCGAGTGAGAACGTGGTGGCGGTGCTGTCGTACCTCGGCCTCGCCCTCATCCTCACGCTGATGATGTTCGTGTTCGGCCTCGACCTCGGACTCATTCCCCGCCGCTGATGTTCCCCGCCACCGCACGGGCGATCGTGTTCGACGTGGTTGGCACGCTCGTCGAACCGGCGCCGGCGGTGGCCGAGGCGTATCGGGCTGCGGCCCTGCGACACGGGATCGATCACGACGTCGCCGACATCGGCGGCCGCTTCAGGACGGCCTGGCGGCGGCAGGAGGCCATCGACGCGGCCGCCCTGCCCCCCTTCGCCACGAGCGGCGACCGCGAGCGGGAGCGGTGGCGGGTGATCGTGGCCGACGTGTTCGATGCGGCGCCGCAGAGCGACGCGATTTTCACGGATCTGTGGGCCCATTTCGGGCGGCCCGATGCCTGGCGTGCGATCCCCGCGGGACGCGACCTCGTGCGGGCCGCCCGTGACGCCGGCCTGACCGTCGCGCTGGCGAGTAATTTCGATGAGCGGCTGTTCGGGATCGCGACGGTGATCGAGCCTCTGTCGTGGGCCGATCATGTCTTCGCCTCGTCGGAACTCGGCTGGCGGAAGCCGGCCGTGGAGTTCTTCCGCACGGTCGAGCGACGCCTCGGCCGCAGCCCCGAGGAGCTCGTCCTCGTGGGTGACGACCCCGAGCTCGACATCGCCGCCGGCCGTCGCGCCGGCTGGCACGTGCTCCCGATCGGCTGAACGCTCAACGGCGCGGCATGATCAGGGCGAGCAGGCCGCAGGCGGCCAGTGACAACCCCGCGGTGACGGCGAACGACGCGGCAGGCCCGTGCGGTCCGCGATCCCAGAGCCAGCCGGCGAGCAGCCCTGCCGGCAGGGCCATGAGTCCCTGCACGAGGGCATACCATCCGAACGCGCCGCCGTGTCGGCCATCGGCGGCCAAAGCCGCCACGACGGCTCGTTCAGCCGGCTCGGCAATGCCGTAGGCGACCCCCACGAGCCCGAGCAAGGCGAGCACGGCCGGCATGCTCGTGGTACAGGCCAGGCCGGCGTATGCCGCCGCGAACGTGCCCCAGCCGGCGGCCAGGGCCAGCCGCGGCGACACGGCATCGGCCATCCGCCCCGCCCGCGCCGCCACGCCGCTCTTCGCCAGGCTCATGCCAAACCAGACGAGCGGTATGAGCGCCGCAGGCACACCCGTGTCTGCCGCCCGCAGAAGCAGAAACTGCTCGCTCGCCGCGCCCAGCGCCCAGACAGCGACGCACACGAGCAAGAGCGCCTGCGAGCGGTTCAGGCCGGTCGAGATGGCCGTCGCCGCAGCCACCGGCGTCCGCCGCGGCGGATCATGCACGAACCGCCAGATCACGGCGAGCGTGGCAAGCCCGGGGAGCAGGGCGAGGAGAAACAGCCGCCGCTCCTGCCCGGGAAACACGAGCAGAAACAGCATCGCCACGAGCGGCCCGATCGCCGCACCGGCATGATCCATGGCGCGGATGTGGCCAAACGCCGCGCCCCGTGTCTCGGGTGGAACCAGATCCGCCACGAGCGCATCGCGGGGCGCCGACCTGATCCCCTTGCCGAAACGATCGGCCGCCCGCACGACGAGCGCGCCGAACGGGCTCGTGACGATCCCCATCAGCGGCCGGATGACCGCCGACAGACCGTAGCCGATGAGCACGAGCGGCCGTCGGCCGACCGCATCGGAGATGGCACCACTCGGCAGCCGCACGACCGCCGCCACGGCATTGGCGATGCCGTCGATGAGCCCGATGTCGACGCTGGTGCCCCCGAGCCCCTTCACGAACCCGGGTAGCAGCGGATAGATCGCCTCGCTCGAAAAGTCCGTGAGAAAGCTCGTCCACCCCAACGCCCGCACCGCGGCGGGCGTCTCTCCGCGAGACACGGTGCCGAGCGACTTGTCGTTGGTGTCCATCACGTTCCTCACACTCCCATCCACAAGCCCGTCATCGTAACTCCACGAATCGCGTGAGGGGTTGCCCATGCCCCGAGAGCCGGCGTATGCCGCCGAGCGCAGCCAGGATGGCGAAGCGAAGGCGGCATCCGAGCGAGCGAAGAACAGGATGTTCGTAGCGAGCGTCCGGCAACGGGGCGTGGGCAACCCCGAGCCCACGCCACAGGAGGTCGACCTACAGGGGAATAGACGGGACTGCGGCGTTCAGACCGCGGGCCGCATGCGGAGCATGCGGACTACGGCGCGACCCACCCCGGAGGCGTCGAACCCTCACCCCTGCTGCCGCTCGGTGCCAGTGTCGAGCACCGCCATGAAGGCTTTCTGCGGGATGTCCACCGAGCCGATGCTCTTCATCCGCTTCTTGCCCTCCTTCTGCTTCGCCCACAGCTTCTTCTTCCGGGAGATGTCGCCGCCGTAGCACTTGGCCGTGACGTTCTTCCGCATCGCGGAGATCGTCTCGCGGGCGATGACCTTCGTGCCGATCGCGGCCTGGAGGGCGATCTCGAACATGTGGCGGTCGATTTCGCCGCGGAGCTTCTTCACGATCGCGCGGCCGCGGCGGTCGGCGTCGCGGCGGTCGCAGATGATCGAGAGGGCGTCGACCTTCTTGCCGCCGACGAGGATGTCGAGCCGCACGAGATCGGCGGGGAAATACCCGATCAGCTCGTAGTCCATCGTGCCGTAGCCGCGGGTCACGCTCTTGAGCTTGTCGTGCATGTCGTAGATCACCTCGGCCAGCGGCAGGTCGAAGGTGAGCATGGCGCGGGTGGGCGAGAGGTATTCCGTCTTGAGATACGTGCCGCGGCGATCGGTGCAGAGTTGCATGATCGGGCCGATGTGCTCGACCGGCGTGAGGAAATTCGTCCGCACGATCGGCTGGCGAAACTCCTCGATCTGGCCAGTGTCAGGCACGTCCTGCGGGTTGGTGATCTCGATCGTTTCGCCGTCGGTCTTGAGGATCTGGTAGGTGACGTTGGGCGCCGTCTGCACGAGATCGAGATCGGCCTCCTGCTCCAGACGCTGCTGGATGATCTCCATGTGGAGGAGGCCGAGGAAGCCGCAGCGGAAGCCGAAGCCGAGGGCCTCGGAGCTCTCCGGCTGGTATTCGAACGACGGGTCGTTGATCGCCAACTTTTCGAGCGAGTCGCGGAGCTCCTCGAAGTTCTCCCCTTCGCTCGGATAGAGGCCGCAGTAGACCATCCGCTGTGGCGGCTTGTAGCCCGCCAGCGCTGGTGCGGCATGGTCGCCGGGGATCGTCACCGTGTCGCCGATGTGAACCTGCTTCACGTCCTTGATGTTGCAGACGAGATAGCCCACCTGGCCGGCCACGAGCTCCTCGCAGGCCCGCCGCTGCGGCACGAACTGCCCGAGCTCGAGCACGTCGTGGGTGACGCCCGTCCGCAGGAAGCGGATCTTCTGCCCCTTCTTGATCGTGCCGTCGAGGAGCCGCACGTAGGTGATGGCGCCGCGGTAGGCGTCGTAGTGGCTGTCGAAGATCATCGCCCGCAGGGTGGCCTGTGGGTCGCCTTGGGGCGGCGGAATCCGCTCCACGATCGCGGCCAATAGCTCGTCGATGCCGATGCCCGTCTTGGCGCTGGCCCTGATCACCTCCGTGGGATCGATGGCGAGGCTCTGCTCCATCTCCTGGAGCACCTCGTCCACGCGGGCGTGCACGAGGTCGACCTTGTTGATCACCGGCACGATGGCGAGGTTCTGGTTGATCGCGGCGTAGGCGTTGGCCACGGTCTGGGCCTCGACCCCCTGGAAGGCGTCTACGAGCAGCACGGCGCCCTCGCAGCACGCCAGGCTGCGGGAGACCTCGTAGTGAAAATCGACGTGGCCGGGCGTGTCGATCAGGTTCAGTTCGTAGAGCTCGCCCTGGTGGCGGCATTCCATCCGCACGGCCCGGGCCTTGATCGTGATGCCCCGCTGCCGCTCGAGCTCCATGTCGTCGAGCATCTGGTCCTTGAGCTGCCGCTTGTCCACCGTGCCGGTGCGCTCCAGGAGCCGGTCGGCGAGCGTGCTCTTGCCGTGGTCGATGTGGGCGATGATCGAGAAATTACGGATGTGTTTGCAGTCGATAGGCATGAACGAATCTTACCCGCGATGGGAGAGCCGCGCGAGGCCGGCGGCGCCGATGGCCCCCGCGTCACCCCCGAGGCTGGCGTAGCGGATCACCGTGCGGGCGGCCAGAAGCGGAAACGTGCGAAAGCGGACCTCGGCGCGAACGGCCTCGATGAACAGCCGGCCCACGGGATCGGCCTCGCCCCCGAACGTCATGGCGCCGCCGATGATCACGGCCTCGGGGTCGATCGTGTGCATGAGCGTGACGATCCCGATGCCGAGCCAGCGGGCCGTCTCGGCCACGATCGCCGTCGCCACCGGATCGCCCGCGGCACATTCGCGACCCACGAGAATCGGCGTGAGCGGCTCGCCCGCGGCGACTGCCCGAGCCAGCGACCCGGAGCCATCGGCCCGGATCGCCTCGTCGGCCCGCCGCACGACCGCCGTGGCGCTGGCATAGGCCTCCAGGTGCCCCGGCTGGCCGCAGGGGCACACGCGGGCCTCGGGCGACGGATCGACGATCATGTGACCGCATTCCGACCCGTGACTGTGGGCGCCCTCCACGTTGAGGTCGCCGATGATGATCCCGCCACCGACGCCCGTGCCGAGCGTGAGCATGACGAGGCTCGTCTCTGCACGGCCGGAGCCCACCCAAAACTCACCATACGCCGCCGCATTCGCGTCGTTGGCGAACGTCACAGGCCGACCGCAGTGGGCGGCCACGCGGTCCCGGAGTGGAAAGTCATCCCAGCCGGGCAGGTTGCCGGCTCGCACGATCGTGCCCGCCGGAATGTCGAGCGGTCCTGGCGAGCCGAGTCCGACGGCCGCCACGTCGGCCGTGGCGATGCCGGCCTGGGCGGCAAGGGCGTGCACCGCGCGGCCCATCCGGGCGGCGGCGTCCTCTGGCCCGCGGGTGGCATGCGTCGGCTCGGTGTGAAAGGCGACGATCCGCCCCGCGTCGTCGACGAGCGCTGCCTTGATGTTCGTGCCGCCGAGATCGACGCCCGCGTACAGCGGCAGCGTGGCGGCGGACAGCGGGAGCGTCGTGCGGGTCATGTGTGCGTCGGAGGGCCTGCGGCGAGCCCCCGAGTATGACGCCTGCCGGGGGGCGACGGAATCCACCACGCAGCGGTGCGTTTAAAAAGCATCACGGAATGGCCGTGGCCACTCGCCTCCGCCAGTGATTGCCAGGGGGTTACGGCAGCACATAACGGCCCGTTTTACGGGTGCCCGTCCGGAGAATGACGCCAGCATCGAGGAGCGGCCGCAGAATGCCGCTGGCTGCCTGCTTTGAAACACCGAGCCGTGCCCACATCTCGGCAGGCGCCATGCCGCCATGATCGCGAAGCAGTCGGAGCACTTGCTCCTGCCGTGGGGTCAGCATGAGTGGTGGACCGGCCGCACGACGATCCACCGCCTGAATTCGGGACCACACCCGCTCCAGCGTCACGAGCAGTCCTTCGGCGCAGTATTCGAGCCACGCCGTGAGGTCCTCGCCGCGCTCCCGCACGTCCATGAGCATTCGGTAGTATCGCTCCCGATCTTCCCAAAAAAACTCATCGACTGAAAACACGTGATGCGAGTCGAAGCCACGGCGGTAGAGTTCCCACAGCGAGAGAGCCCGCCCGGTTCGTCCATTGCCATCGGCGAACGGGTGGATCGCCTCGAACCGATAGTGAATGATCGCCGACGAGAGCACGGGCGAAACGACTTCTGCTTTGTCGTTCCACCAGGAAAGGAGCTCGAACATCAGACCCGAAACATCGCTCGGTGGTGGTGGCACGAACGAGCCGACACGGACGGCGATCGTGCGATATCGTCCGGCCACTCCCTGCTCCATGACTCCGTCGGCGAGGATACGGTGCAGTTCAAGGATGTCGTCATGACGAAGCCTGTCGCGTGCCGGCTGCCGCTCGATGTGCCGCAGCCCAGCGAGACAATTCTCGATCTCGCGCCGCTCGCGATTTGAAGCCGCAAGCGGGGAGCCACCGGCCTCGATCGCGCGGACCTGTTCGAGCGACAGCGAGTTGCCCTCGATGGCCGTCGATGCGTAGGCATTACGGGAGCGGGAATCGCGTTGAATTGCGTGCATCCACGGCACCGCCACCGCCGCCTGTGCAATCCGCTCTCGGGTGGAAGCGATCGACTCGACATACCCGAGAAGGGTGGTCGTGATCGTGAACTGTGGGGAATACGCCATGCCATAAGTCAAGCATGGGTCAATCCGTTGGTCAACCTGCTGGTCAAGCCGGCCTACGTGTCGTCGGCGGGGAGGCGGCTGGTTTCGACGGTCGGCGTCGGACCCGTGCAGGCCTTCATGAACTCGACGAGGTCGGCCTTCTCCTGCGGTGTCAGCTTGAGCGGCTTGATCTTGTCGCTCAGGTGCGGGTTGGGGTGGCCCCCCTTGTCATACCACTCGACGACTTCCTCGAGCGTCGCCACCGATCCGTCGTGCATGTAGGGAGCCGTGAGGGCGACGTTGCGAACCGTCGGCGTCTTGAAGGCGCCGGTGTCCTTCTCGTCCTTCGTGACCACCGACCGGCCGAGGTCAGGGTTCTCCTTGTCCATGCCGATGCCGAGGTTGTGGTACTTCTCATCGGCGAGGTTGGCCCCGACATGGCAGGCGGTGCAGTTGCCTTTCTCGCTGAAGAAGATGTCGCGGCCCCGCTGGGCCGACTCGCTCATCGGATGTGCCGCAGCGGCCTCCTTCGCAGTCGCATACTTGGCGGCCAACTCCGGATCGTCGGCGATGTCCTCCTCGTCGAGGCCGGAGAAGGCTCGCAGCTGCTCGCCGTAATCGTAGGGGGACGGGGCCGTGACGAGCACCCGCTCGAAGGCGGCGATCGCCTGGCCGACGCGGTCGATCGTGAGTTCCCCGAAGATCTTCTCGAACTGCTGCTTGTAGACGGGCATCTCGCCGAGCCGCTTCACGACGCCCTCGTGGGTGAAGCCCATCTCAATCGGATTGGCGATCGGCCCCACTGCCTGGGCCTCGAGCGAGTCGGCGCGGCCGTCCCAGAACTGCGGCCCGGAGAGGATGCGGTTGAACGAGACCGGTGAGTTGCGGCCCCCCTTTTGGCCGCGGATGCCCACGCCGGTCGTCGTGTGGGCGGTGTAGCCCTCGGCCGGGTTATGGCAGCTGGCGCAACTGACGGTGGAGTCGGCCGAGAGCCGGGGGTCGAAATAGAGCTGGCGGCCGAGCTCAATCTTGGCCCGCGTGAGCGGATTCGCGTCGAGCCCCGTGATCTGGGCTGCGCCCTGCGAAAGGCCGAGCGGCAGCACCGGCTCCAGTTCCACGAAGTTCCTCGGATCGTCGAGCCAGGCCTCGATCTCGGGGAGCGTGATCGGGCCGCCAGCCCCCTTCGCGGGCACGCCCGCCGTGAGCGACGGGTCACTGAGTTGCACCTTTTCAAGCGCGGCGGCGATCTTCTCCGGCTCGGCCGGCGGTTCCTTGCGCTCCAGCGACTCGGCCGCCTCGGCGATCCGCTTGTCGGCGTCGGCAATCGCCTCCTTCGTCTCCTCGACCGCCTTCCGCACGGCCGCCGCCGTCTCGGCCACGGCTGGGATGGCCGGCTTCGGCTCGTCGGTGGAGATCACTTCGATCGTCTCCACCACGTTGCCCGCAGGCGCTCCGCCCGGACCAGCCGGCGCACACCCCACGCACGCGGCCGCGAGAGCGGTTGCGAGCAGTGAGATCGGACGTCCCCAGACGGCAGCACGACGATCGGCGACAACGGACATGGCTCGACTCCGAATGAAACGGAAGGCACCCTCGGATGGGCATTGTAGACGCCAGCCCGGAGGGGGTGGAGTCTGGGCCGACACCGGGTCGGGAGGCCGCGTCAATCGACGAGGTCGGGCGTCGCCAGCCACTCGAGGTCGCCCGGCTGGCCGATGCCGGCCGGAAGGCGGATCGATGCCACGGCCCCCTTCTCCATCACCACCCCGGCCCCGGCGGCACCGATCGCCAGGGCCACGAGGTGCCCGACGCACGGCGCGTGCCCCACCCAGGCGACCCGATCGGTATCCTGTCGCGCGGTCCACTCCACCATGGCCCGCCAGTCAGACCCCGGCGCGAGGGCATCGACCACCTCGACCGGCGGCCTACCCCCGACCTCTTCGGCCAGCGCGGCGGCCGTCTCCCGCGTGCGCACCAGCGGGGAGGCAGCGATGAGATCGACCTCCATCCCCGCGGCTCGAAGCTGCCGCACGAGCCGCACGAAGGCCTTGCGGCCCTTCTTTGTCAGCCGACGCGAGGCATCGTCGCCCGTCTCCGAGATGTCTTCGGCGACGGCATGGCGAACGATGTAGAGCTGTGTCGGCGGCATGGGTCGAGATTGTGCGGCGCGACGGGCGGCCGAGCAAGCGCCGGAGCTGGCATCATGCCCGGCGCCAGACGGCATCCCAGCCGACGCCCGCTTGTTCCACCGCCACCGCCGCCTCGCGCCGCCACCGCGCCGCATCGACAGGGTACCCGGCCGTCGGCTCGAGACCGGACACGAGCCGCCCCCAGTGGTCATTGAAGGCCCGCATCGCCAGCTCCCGCACGTACTTGGCCGTCATGCTCGCCAGAGCCACCGGCGTCCGCGACTCCCCCCCCACGCTGAACTCGATCTGGAGCTGTGCCGCCGGGACGGCGTAGGCAGAGCGGGCCGACGTCTCCTCGCGAGCCTGGACGAGCGGCGCGGAGAAGTGACGGGCGACGAGCGGCGCATACCGCTTGCGGCCACCGTGACGGTCACACCAGACGACGATCGGCTCGCCGCCGATGATGAGCCCTGCCGCAAGCTCGAGTGTGACCTGTGACAGCAGGTCCGACTTGTTGAGGCCTCTATCGAGGAGGCGATTGAATGCCGCCGGCGTCACGATATCGCACCGCACCGCACCGAGCGCCACGCCGTGGGCCGCCAAGCGGGAGGCAAGGCGAGTCGGCAGAACGTCGTCGCGGTCTGTCGCAACAGGCAGCGTGACTGCGCCGAGCGACGTCTGCTCCGACAGTTCGAGCTCCGGCTGGCAGCCAACGACACGCGCCAGATCACTCCACCCTGCGGGCTGGCTGCCGGCGGCCAGCACGAGGCCGGCCAGCGCGCCGCGCTCGAGCGCTGCGAACCCGTCGCCTCCCTTATAGATCTGCTTCGAGTCGCCCCACAGGCCGGCGGCCTCAGCCGCGACCGCGGCGAACCGCTGCTCGACATCGTCGGGAGCTGCATCGACCCGCCAGGCCGTGGCCGCGACGACGAGCGGCCCGAGGTTGGGGCCGTAGCCCGCCTCATCGGTGCCGATGACGAGCGTCATGGCGAGTGGCCTGCGGCTGCCGCCGGATGCTGGCGGCAGTATTCGTAGACCGCGATCGCCGTGGATGTGGCCGCGTTGAGGCTGTGGGGCATGCCGGCCATCGGAATCTCGGCGACGCGGTCGAGCCGCGCGAGTTCGTCGGGCTCCAGTCCCGTCCGCTCGTTGCCGATCACGAGCACCGTGCGTGCCGCGAACGCAAACGAGAACAGACGCTCCGAGTTGGTCGTCTGCTCGAGGCCCACGAGCTGGTAGCCCTCGGCCTTGAGCCGGTCGAGCACGGGCGGCAGGCTGCGATGCACGTCGAGCGCCACCGAGTCGGCACCGTCGCGGGCGATCCGCTCGTGCAGCCGAGCCGCGCCACAGGCGATCACCCGCCGGATGCCGAAACAGCCGCAGGTCCGTACGATGTGGGAAAGATTGACATGGCTGCGCATCGCCGCACAGGCGACGACGAGCTCGCGCGGCGTCGGCAGAATCTCGGGAGGCTTGTGCCTGATGTGCTCGAATCGCGGCATCGTCTCGCATCTGATCATGACGGTTGCCATTTCATTCTGCCCGATCGCCGGCTGCTCGCCACCACCAGCAGCCCCGCCGGCCGCTGCACAGGCCATCGACGTCGCACTCGTCGATCACGCCGGCCTGATGGCGGCCGTCGAGGCCCGGCGCGGCCGGATCGTCGTGCTCGACTGCTGGAGCACGTCGTGTCCGCCCTGCGTGAAGGAATTCCCCGGCCTCGTCGCGCTTGCCGCAAAGTATCGTGACCAGGTCGCCTGCCTTTCCATCTCCTTCGACTACGAGGGCATCGGCACACCGGAGACGCTCCTCCCACGAGTGCGGTCGTTTCTCGAGAACGTCGGCGCCGGCCAGATCGGGAACATGCTGACGAAGGAAGATGCCGACTCCCTCTACAAGAAGCTCGACCTTGTCAGCATCCCGGCCGTCTACGTCTGGAAGCCCGACGGCACGCTCGCCCGCCGGTTCGACGACGACGACGCAGCCCGCAGACTCGGCCGCCCCTTCACCTACGCCGACGTCGAAGCCGAAGTCCGCAGCCTGCTGCCGACCGCAACGCCGTGAGGGGCTGCCCGTGCCCCGTCGCCGGCGTATGGCGGCAAGCGCAGGCAGGATGCCGAAAGCGCAGCCGCCATCGAGCGAGCGAAGGACAGGATGTCCGAAGCGAGCGTCCGGCGACGGGGCGTGGGCAGCCCCGAACCATCACCACAGGAGGTCGACCCGCGGAGGAATAGACGGGCCTGCGGCTTTCAGAGCGTGGGCCGCACACGGAGTGTGCGGACTACGGGCCGGAGAGTACGGGCGACGGGTATGATCGACAGCCTAAGTAAGGAGGTTTGCGATGAAGTCAGATGCGAAGCAGGTGGCCGAGACGCCGCTCCCGAAGGGGCATCGCCCCGGCGACCGCGTGCAGGACCCGCGCGGCTGGGGCCGCGAGACGGTCGAGTCGATCGTCGTCGCCTTCACTCTCGCCCTGCTCTTCCGCGCCTTCGAGGCGGAGGCGTTCGTGATCCCGACCGGCTCGATGGCCCCCACGCTCATGGGCCGACACAAGGATCTCGTCTGCGATGCCTGCGGCCGCGACTTTCGCGTCGGCTGCAGTGCCGAGGAAGACGACGACTCACAGCGGAAGCGGGCGGAACTTGCCCTGCTCGAAAGCGAGAATCGCGACCCGGCCCGGATCGCCGCCCTGCGGCGAAACCTCGGCGACAAGCTCGTGTCGCGGGCCCGCTGCCCCAATTGCGGCAATCTCATGCCGCTTACGGTCGGCCCCGACGATGCCCGGCGCTACGACCCACGGTATCCATCATTCAGCGGCGACCGGATCCTCGTCGACAAGCTGGCCTACGACTTCACCTCGCCCGACCGCTGGGACGTGGTGGTCTTCAAGTATCCCGAGGACGCCAAGACCAATTACATCAAGCGGCTCGTCGGCCTGCCGGGTGAGAACGTCTTCATCTCGGGGGGCGACATCTGGACCAGCCGCGGCGATGCCGATCCCACGGTCGCCCGGAAACCCGCCGCCGCGCTCCTGGCGATGCTGCAGCTCGTGCACGACTCGCGGCACGTGTCTGCCGATCTCGAGAAGGCCGGCTGGCCCCGGGCCTGGACCGACTGGACCGCGGCGGCGGACGCCCCCTGCCGGTGGTCCACGGCCGACGCGGGCCGTTCGTTCACCGCCGCCTGTCCGGCGGGCTATTCGGCCACGCTGCGCTACCGGCATTTGATTCCATCGTTCGACACCTGGCGCGACGTGAAGCAGGGCAAGCAGGTGACCGACCGGGCCAAGCCGCTGCTGATCGGCGACTTCCAGCCCTACAACGCCGAGTCGCTCGGGCCGCATTGGGTGGGCGACCTGGCCGTCGAGTGCCTGCTCGAGAGCCGAGGTGCCGCCGGCACGGTGACGCTCGATCTGGTCGAAGCCGGCGAGCGACATAGCTGCACGATCGACCTGACCGACGGCAGGGCCACGCTCCTGCCCGGTGCGGTCGCCGATGTCCTGCAGCCACCCGCCCCCGTCACCGGCACGACGCCCGTCCGGGGCAAGGGCCGCTGGCGGATCCTGTTTGCGAACGTCGACGACGAGCTGCGCCTGTTCGTCGATGGCCGCGGCGTGGGCTTCTCCGGCCCAACCGCCTGGACCCGCCCACTTCAGGCTGCGTTCGCCGCGCGGCCCGCGGTGCGGTCCGGCACGCCGGGCGACACCGAACCGGGCGATCTTTCGCCGGCGGGCATCACGGCCACGGCGGCCGACGTGACCGTGAGCCGGCTGCGAGTGTCACGCGACATCTACTACATTGCCTCCGGGGCGGCGGCGGCCATGGCGGGCCGCACGCCCGAGGAGGAATACCTCGGGTTTCCGCTCGAGGACGGGCAGTACTTCATGCTGGGTGACAACTCCTCGGCCAGCAAGGACAGCCGGGCCTGGGATCGGCTCCACCATGTCGACCGGCGGCTCATCATCGGCCGGGCGGTGGCCATCTTCTGGCCGCACGCGATTCCGGCCTCCTGGAGCATTCCGCTGCGAATTGGCGGCCTGGAAGTGCGATTGCCCTCGTGGCCCAACTTCGGGAGGATGGGTTTCGTGCGGTGAGCGGCCCTCGGGCCCCGTGCCGCACGGCGACACGGAGGATCGCATGCCACTGCTTTCGGTCGAAGGGCTCGTCAAAAACTACGGCCGCCGTCGGGTCGTCGATGGCGTGGATTTCCACGTCGAGACCGGCGAGATCGTCGGCCTGCTGGGGCCCAACGGCGCCGGAAAGACCACGAGCTTCCGCATGACCTGCGGCATGGTGATCCCCGATTCGGGCCGCGTGCTCCTCAACGACGAGGTCATCACCGATTGGCCGATGTTCAAGCGGGCCCGTGACGGCGGCATGGGCTACCTCGCCCAGGAGCAAAGCGTGTTCCGCAAGCTCACCGTCGAGCAGAACCTGCTGGCGATCATGGAGCTCGTCGGCATGGCACCGAAGGAGCGACGGCGGCGATGCGAGGAACTGCTCGAACAGTTTGACATCGTGAAGATTCGTCGCTCCAAATCGCATTACATCTCCGGCGGTGAGAAGCGGCGGCTGGAGATCGCCCGCTGCCTCGTCACCGAGCCGCGGATCATTCTGCTCGACGAGCCGTTCACCGGCATCGATCCGGTCACGATCCATTCGATCCAGAAGATCATCATGAGCCTGCGGGACGGCGGCATCTCGATCCTGATCACCGACCACCGCGAGCGGGAGACGCTCGCGATCACCGACCGCAGCTACGTGATCCGCGCGGGCAAGGTGCTCTGCCACGGCACCGCCCAGGAAGTGCTCACCAACCCCGACGCGAAGAAGTATTACTTCGGCGAAAGCCCCGGCGTCGAAGCCGCGTAGGGCGTCACTCGCTCCGGAACATGCTCACGCTCTTGAACGTGAGCACGGCGCCGGCGCTCATCAGCGCCAATCCCAGCCACCGCGGCGGCTGCACGACCTTCCGCAGCGGCGCGTTCTGCCAGTAGGCCTGCCGTGCGGCGCCGTCGCCGAGCTGGGTGGCCACGAACCGGCTCGAACGCTCGTTGAGCGTGAACGACTCGACGAGCCGGAACTGCATGCCCACGAGGAACAGCAGCAGACCGGCCAGCAGCAGGTGGTGGCTTTTGGGAAGCATCGCGATCTCCCGGAACGACGGTTCCGTGGTCGTCTCATCGATCAGCCCCGGCCACGGAATCGACCCATCCCCCCAGGGCGTCGGCTTGTCGCGAGTATGCCGGCCATGCACGGCTGGCAACCTGGGCAAGCCCAGGGCCGGCTGCCGGAAATTCCTGTGGGAGCGGTCGTGCGGATGACGATGAAGCTCCCGGTTGGGGCGGTCGGACGGCCGCTCCTCATCCGTTCTCGTAGCCACCGGCGAGCCACCGTGAACCGACGCACGACATTTCGCCTCGCGGCCAGCTTCGCGGTCGTGGTCTGGTGCGGATCGCCGTTCACGATCCTGGCCCAAGGGCCGACGCCCGCGCCGTTCGTGGTCGCGGAGGACGAGGCCGTGGTCTCCGGCGGCCCGTTTCTGCTCGAGGGCCCGATCCCGGACGGCCCGGTTCCCGCGCAGACATTGCCCGCGCCGATGACGGTGCCGGGCATGATCATTTCCGACGTGCCGGTCGCCGCGGGACCCGCCGAGCTGGTCGAGGTGTCACCGCGGGCGGCCGACGCGATGCGGATCGACGACTTCGCCCTCGATGAAATGCCGTTCGAGGCCAGTTCCGGACGCTGGTTTTGGAGCGGCGGATGGTATGCCGGCGTCGAGTCGATGTGGATGGACCGCAGCCGCAACAATAACGAGACCGTGGTGCAGGACGTGGACGTCGTCGCCCCCGGTCGCAAAACCATCAATTACACGGCTTACGGCCAGCCCTTCGACCTCGCCCCGGGGGCCCGGATCACGCTGGGGCGGTCGCTGGGTCCCGACGACGTCGGCCGCGACCGAGCCCTCGAATTCATCTACTACGGCGGCATGCAATGGGCCGCCAACGACGGTTGGAACGCCGAGAAGGACGGCGTGCTCGTCACGCCCCTCAACTACACCGCCCCCGGCTTCAACGGTGGCGACCGCTACACGACGTCGCTGAAGTCCGACTTCAACAGCTGGGAATTCAATTACAAGATCCGGCGGCGGCTCGGCCGCGATCAGATGATCATGTCGCCCGGCGGCGAGTGGTCACGGCATGCCGAGCGGGGCTTCCTGCCCGGGCTGATCGTGGGCCTTCGGCTCGCGCACATCAACGAGTTCTGGAACATGCAGAGTTCCCAGCTCAATCCGCCCCCCACGCCCCCGGCCGAATTCGGCGGCACCTACGACATCACCGCCACGAACTGGCTGCTCGGCATGAACTTCGGCAGCGAACTGATCAGCCAGAACGAGTTCTTCTACTGGGGTCTCCGCGGCCGCGTGGCCCCGGCGATCAGCTTTGCCAGCACGCATCAGCAGGGCACCGGCATCAACACCGATCCCACGATCGAGACGCGGGGAGTCACCGACACGATGGAGAGCGGATCGCAAACAGGGGCCGGCTTCCTCGGCGACCTCACGATCCTGCTCGGCTGGAACATCACGCCGAACTTCTCGCTCCAGGCCGGCTACGACTTCCTGTGGGTGGGCGGCATGGCCACGGCCACGCGGCAGTTCAGCCTCAACAACCGCCAGTTCGAGGACATCGACGCCGGTGGGCAGACCTTCTATCAGGGCCTGTCGTTCGGCTTCCTCGGCTCGTGGTGAGCGGCGATCGCCACGGCCGCGGCCTGACCGGTCGAGCAGAGGTTGATCGCGACCGCGGTGGCCGGTCGGCCCGCGAGCGGCCGGCCATGCACCACGTTGACCGGGCAGGCCGGGTCGGGATGCTCGTAATTGAGCGTCGGCGGCACGAGCCCCTGTTCGAGGCCCAGCACGCTCGCCGCCAACTCCACGGCCCCACCGCCGGCGCCCATGTGGCCGCAGGCCGACTTCGGCGCCGTCACCGGCACGTCACCGAGGGCTTTCCGGATCGCCTGGGCTTCGATTCGGTCCATGTCGATCGTGCCCACACCATGCGCGTTGACATGGCCGACGTCGGCGGCGGCGAGCCCCGCGGCCCGACATGCCGACGCGATCGCCTGCTCGAGCGAGCGGCCCGTGAGACCCCGGCGCAAGGCCGGCTCGCACCGTGACGCGGAGGCCAGGATCCGGCCGCGAATGCGGGCCCCGCGCCGCTCCGCGTGCACGCGTGATTCCAGCACGAGCACGGCGGCGCCTTCGCCATTGACCATGCCGTCGCGATCCCGGTCGAACGGCCGCGATGCCAGCCGGCAGTCGTCGGCCCGATGGGAAAGGAGCGCATCACCGCGGGCCACGAGGGCCGTCGGGTGCAGCCGGCAGCCGGTGCCGCCGGCGAGCATCACGTCGGCCCAGCCCCGCTGGATCATGCTCGCCGCCTCGGCCACGGCCAGGAGGCTCGACACGTCACCGAGCACGATCGAATTGTTGGGCCCACGGGCATCGTGGGCGATCGCGATGTGCGAGGCGGTCATATTGGGGAGATGCTTGAGCAGCCAGAGCGGATGCACCTCCTCGTGGATCGCCTCTGCCCAGCGAGGGAAGTCGAAACTGCCGGCGACGTCGGCCCGCCGATACGCCGTCTCGAGATCCTCGAGATCGGCGTAGATCATGTCGCCGCCGAAGGCGACGCCGAACCGCTCCGGCGTCACGCCCCCCGACGGGATCGCCGCGTCGGCGATCGCCAGGTCGGCTGCCGCGAACCCGAGCTGAATCTCCCGGCTCATGACCTTCAGGCTCTTCCGCGGCCGCACGAAGAGCCTGGGCTCGAAGTCGGCGATCTGACCGCCGAACCGGACCTTCAGCGAGCTGGCGTCGAACAGGCTGATGGGGCGGATGCCACTCTCTCCGGCGGCGAGCGCCGCCCAGAAGGGCTCGACACCGATGCCGATGGGACTGACGACCCCGACCCCGGTAATGACGATGTCGCGCGGGCTCTGCATATGAAGACCCTAAACGACCGGAGCGAACCCTGAAAGTGGAGTCCCGGCGGCTCCGGAGCCGTCAGCGGTGGGGCGGGTGCAGCCGCCGCCATTCCGCGGGCTCGGTCGGGTGCGAATCCGCCCAGAGACCGAGCCGGCCGCGGCGGGCGGTCTCCTCGGCGGCCACGAGATCCTCGTCGGGCGCGAAGCCGCCGAAGACCCAGGCCGCCCCCTCCGCGACGAGTTCACGGTTCAGGTTGCGCTCGTCGAGCCAGAGCGTGCCGAGCAGCCGTCCGTGCTGGTCGATCGCATCGCCCTCCACCCGCACCGGCCGGTTGGCCAGCTTCGCCCGCAGGAGCTGCCGCGACCAGTCGCCGAAGGGCTGGCCGAACTCGGGCGCGTCGATCCCCTGCAGGCGGATCTTGTGCGACCGTCCCTCCGGATCGATGCAGGTGACGGTGTCGCCGTCGTGCACCGCATCGACCCGCCAGACCGGCCGGCCGGCCGAGTCGTGCACCGGGCACATCGGCACGACGATGCTCGCCACCAGTGAGATCAGCGCGGCGGCCACCGCATACCAGGGCCGCAGCCGCTTCGGCAGGCCACGGGGGGGCGGCGGCAGCCGGAAGGGCTTCCGGCCCCGGAAGGGACTAGCCAAGTTCGTCGTCGTCGCTCGTGGCGTCACGCTCGTCGGCGTAGGGGTCGCGGATGCAGGCCGTCTCGGCGCACACATCCTCCCCGTCATCGAGGTCGCAGACAAGCGAGAGCAGGGCGTTCTTCTCCGACTCGGAGATTTCGGCGAGGCGGAAGCTGCGGATGATCTCCGGCACCGGGTCGATGGTGGGATCGCAGATCTCCACGCTCACCCGGCCGGTCATGATCCGCCCCCGCCGATCGGCGAACCGCTCGCAGAGCACCAGCAAGTTTTCGCGATCCATGGATCCTTCCCGGGATCTCCGGGACCTCCGTTGCCCCTCGGCCGGGGTGCCCTGCCGCCACGCAGGGCCTGCGCAGTCTGCCCCACGGCCGTTAGGAGGATGTACGGATCGTGTGAGAAAACGGTTCGAAAACCGGCGTTCTTCGCGTGCTTTCGGCGCAGCGGGCGGCGGGGGCGGCGGCCTATCCTCGCCCGACTCGAGGAACCTTCCGTGAGCCGACCGATCGATCGACAGACCGAGGCCCGCCGCATCCTGGCCGGCCAGCGGCCGCGCCGGCCGTCACCCCGAACGATCCTGCGGGCGACGGCCGTGGCCTGCGGAGTCGGGCATCTCGTCGGGATTGGAAACAAGCTGCCCGGCATCGTCGTCGTCGGTGCGATGCGGGCCGGCACGACGTCACTTTTCAGCCTGCTCGCCGCGCACCCGCAGGTGGCGGCCGCATTCCACAAGGAAGTGCATTACTTCGACCTGCGGTTCCATCTCGGGACGAACTGGTACCGGCACCAATTCAGGCGGCCTCGCACGGCCGTCCGCAGGCGGGCCATCGGCCTCGAATCGAGTCCCTACTACCTGTTCGACCCTCGCGTGCCGGCCCGCATGGCGGCGATCATGCCCGACGTGAAGCTCGTCTTTCTCCTGCGGGATCCGGTGGAACGCGCCTTCTCCCACTATCGCAAGAACCTGCGCGACGGCCGCGAGCCGCTCTCGTTCGCCGAGGCGCTGGCCGCCGAGGACGAGCGGCTCGCCGGCGAGGAGGAACGCATGCTGCACGACCCCGGCTACGTGAGCCGTCTCCATCAGTACTACTCATATGCCGCCCGCGGCCGGTATGCCGAGCAGCTGATCCGGTGGCGGCGGCACTTCCCCGTTCCGCAGATGCTCGTGGTCGATGCGGCCAGGCTGTTCGCCTCACCTGGCGCGGTGTTGGCCCAACTGTTCGCCTTCGCCGAGCTGGAGCCGTGGGTTCCACGACAGTTCGTGTCGCTCAATGCCGGGCAGGTCGGGATGCCGCTCGATCCGGACACCGCCTCCGGATTGGCGGCGCGGTTCGCCCCGCACGAGCGGCAGCTCGCCGCACTCATCGGCTGGTGCCCATCGAAGACCTGCCAGGCAACGGCGGTCGTGCGGGCGGAGGCGGCATGACTCTCTCGCGGCATCGTCAGACCCCGAAACCCGTGACCGGAGGGGCGTAAGGATGTGGGTGTTTTGTGGTGGCATGTTTCGGTCAGGCTCGACGGTGCAGTATCAGATCACCAGTCATCTGGTCGAGCATCACGGCCGCGGCAGCCGCGTCAGCTGGCACTCGCCGCACGAGTTCGACGCGGTGCGGCTGGCGCATGCCGACACGCCCGGCCTGATCGTCTTCAAGGCCCATGGACTGACGGCCGCGATGCGTGAGGAACTCGACCGCGGCGGCGGGCACGTGATCACGGTGCACCGCGACATTCGCGACGTGGTGGTGTCGGCGCTCCGCAAGAACGGGTGGTCGTTTCGGCACGTCTGGAAGCATGGTTACCTGCGCCGGTGGACGCAGCGGTTCGAGGAATGGGCGGCGATTCCCGGCGCCCTGGTCTCCCGGTACGAACACCTTGTGGAGGGGCTTGAACACGAGGTGAGCCGGATCGCCGGCCTGCTCGGGCTTCCGGCGGACGACACCCTGGCGACCGCCGTCGCCGTGGACTACGCGATCGACAGGCAGCGTGAACGCACGGCAGACATCTGCGGGAAGCAGTCTCGTGGCGCGCTCACGAAGTTCGACCCCCATTCATTGCTCCACTTCAATCATGTCGCCTCCGGGGAGGTGGGCATCTTCCGGCACATGCTCGCCCCTGCCGAAATCCGCGCGATCGAAGACGCCTGCGGGGAGTGGCTCGATCGCTGGGGCTACCCGCGATCCGACATCACGTTGTCCGCGGCCGACCGGCTGCGACGCTGGAGCCTGGGGCGTGCCGCCGCATGACACCCGACATCCCGGCCATCGTGCTCACGTGCCAGAAGTACGTGCCGCTCGCGGAGCACATGATCGATCGCTACGCCGCGGTCTGGCCGGACCATCCCTTCGTGTTTCGGCTGCCCGACGGGTCGGCCGCCCGCGAGATGGCCCTGCGGCACCCGGACCGCGTGACGCTCGTGCCCACGGCCGAGGGGGAGGGGCGGGGGCGGTTTCGGGCCGCGGTGCTGGGCCTCCTCGATGGCCTCGCCGACGACGCCTGGATCTATTGGTGCATCGACGACAAGTACGTGACGTGGCTCGATCGGCGGGCGGCCGACGGCGTCGTGCAGGCGGTGCGGAGCGTGACCGATCCAGGGATCGGCGGACTCTGCTTCGCCCGGGCCCGAAAGCTCTTCGATCCGGCTCACATCTCGACCGAGCATCTGCGGATCGGCCGGCAGACGTTCCTCCGACGGCTTTCCTATGCCCAGATCTGGCTCCATCAGTTCCTGCGGGTCCGGGTGCTGCGAGATCTCTTCACGGGCTTCCCCGAGGTGATCGAGTCGGCGAAGGAGATGGACGCGCTGCACCTGGCGCGAACGCTGCCCGCCGACCAGCGGCTCTACGTGCTCGACCACAACGCCGTGGTGTTCGGCGAGAGCACGAGCCGTGGCGTGCTCACGGCCAACTGTGCCGCCAGCCTCCGCCGCGGCCGGGGACTGCCCGCCGGATCTCCCGTGGGGACGAAACGGCTCGTGGTCGGCCGCAAGCCGGCCCTGATGCACCGCATCGCTCGGGCACTCGGCGGCCTCCGTGCCTGAAGCGATCAGGTCCGCAGCCGGTCGAGCCGCTCCGCGATCGCCTCCGGGCTCGCTCCGCCCCAGAGTCGGTGCCATGCCCTCGCCAGCCGATATCCCAGCGAATGCGCGGCCCGGCTGCGGCGCATCCGGGGATCACGGCGGTCGACCAGCGGGCAGCCCACGAACCGCTCCAGTCGCGCAAGCTCGGCCGGGTCGGTCATCAGCTTCGCGTAGTCGATCACGATGAAGGGCTGCGTCGTGCGGTCGAGCGCGGCGAGGATGGCCGCGTTGGATTCGCACCACCGTGCGAGGCAGTGGCGGAAGACGGTCAGCCGGCGGCGGCCCGCCGTCGCAGCCCGGTAGTGGGCCCAGGCCTCCTCCGGCCGGCGGAACACGGCGACGATTCGGTGTGCCGGCAGTTCCCCGGCCCACAGGTCGTAGGTGAGGCAGGTGCGCGGATCCTTGAATCCCCAGTCCGGATGCCGAGCCGAGCAGGCCACGATCACCCCCCGCATCCGCGCCCGTTCGGCCTCACCGAATCGTCGGACGCGGCCGGATGTCTCGAGGCTGAAGGCGTTGGCCGAGCCGAGGATCGCGTGGTTCACCTGCTTGGTCGAGTCACGTTCCCACTTGTTGCCGGCGTCGTATCCCGCGGCGGCATCGGCGGCCTCCACCATGTCGATGCCGGCATGGTGGAGCAGCTCCGACACGAGCGTGGTGCCGGATTTGTGCATGCCGAGCACGACGTGAATCATCGTCGGTGGCTCCATGGCAGGCCCCAGCCGCTGGAGCCGACCTGGTTCCGGTTGGGGCGCATGACTTTCCAGGCACGCAGGAAAATGGGGCAACCGGCGAGAGATACCAAAACTCGGGTGGGGAGGGCGAGATCAGTTGCCGGGGCGAAGGAAACGAGGCGGGCAAACCGGAATTGCCCCCGATGCCGTCCGGCGGTAGCGTCCGTCTGCTTCACCCCGACCCCCCGGCGCGCCAGCACTCGTCCCGTGACTCCGCCCACCCAAACATCCGTCGCCGGCCGCCCATTCGACGTGATCACGGTGCCGGATTTCTCCGGCAAGGACGACACCGTGTTCGAGGCCCGCACGCTCGTGTTCCTGTCGAGCTGGCTGGAGAACGCGGCCGTGAGCCGGTCGTTCCCGCTGCACCTGGCCTGCATCGGCGCGCCGCCACCGAGCGTCCGCCGGCTCGCCGCCCGCTGCGACGCCAGGATCACGATCCACGAGCCGCTCCGGCTCCGTCACGACCATCATGTCGGCAACAAGTTTCGGGGGCTCGAAATCGAGCCGGAGACCGACCGCTTCCTGCTCCTCGACGTGGATACCGCAATTCTCTCCGACCTCGCGCCGCTCGCCGCCTTCGGCGACTGCCTGGCAGCCTGCCCCGACGACGCGCCGAACGTGGCCCGCAAGGACTGGGAGACGATCTACGCCACCTTCGGTCTCCCGCTCCCGCCCCCGATCCCGCCGCTCGTGTGCGAGCTCGATCTGCCACGGCACCCGCGGCGGATGATGGGCTTCGAGGCCGGCGACGACCAGGTCGAGTCGATGCTCCCCTACTACAACGGCGGCGTCGTCTTCGCGCCGTGGGCCTGCGGCCTCCGGGAGCGGTGGCAGGAGAACATCCTGCGGATCGCCTCCCTTTACGACGAGCGGCACGAGACCCGCAAGTGGATTCATCACAGCGATCAGGCCGCACTGGCCGTCACGATCCAGATGCTCGCGGCGGAGGGCTGGGCGTTCCGGCGGCTGCCCGACGCGTTCAACGCCCGTTGGCAGCACCTCTATGCCGGCCGACCCGACCACCGCGATATCGCGGTGATGCACTGCTGCTGGAACTTTCTTTCGGCGATCGAACAGGTGCCGGTGACGGCCGACACGATCGGCGCGGCACTCGAGCGGTTCTTTCTGCGCAAGGTGAAGCACCGATTCCAGCGGCTCGTGTTCGGTGACCTCCTCCGGCTGCGGCCTCGGCAGGCGTGGCGGAGGTACCACGGCGGAATGGCCCGGGCCGAGACGCTCTGTCGGCAGCTCGAGCAGTTGTGTCGCGGGCATCTCGCGCGAGCCGCGGCCGAATGCGACCCGTCGGTCGGAGCCGCCGCCTGACGGTGGCTCATGCCCGCGGTCTGCGGGCGGTGGCGACGACGGCGCGGTAGGTCTCGACGTATCGCATCGCGACCTGGTGCCAGTCGTGACCGGCAAGGGACTGGGGGGCGGCGGCCCGCAGCCGGCGGGTGACCGCGGGCTCGTCGAGCAGCCGCTGGATCGCCGCCGCGATCGCCGTGGGTGACTCCGGCCGGCAGAGCAGGCCGTTGACCTCCGACGTCACCAGTTCGGGGTTGCCCCCGACGTCGGTGGCCACGACGGGCAGCCCGGAGGCCAGGGCCTCGAGGATCACGTTGGCGAACGGCTCGCGACGCGAGGGACAGACGAAGAGCTCCGCCGACCGATACAGGCTCACCTTGCGGTCGCCCGTGACGGGGCCGAGCAGCCGCACGCGGTCACGAAGCCCCAGCCGCTCGACCTGGGCCTCGAGCGCGGCCGACTCGCCGCCATCGCCGGCAATCAAGAGATCGACGGCTGGATCGCGGAGCCGGGCGTAGGCGTCGATGAGCAGGTCGAACCCCTTGTGCCGCACGAGGCTGCCGAGGCCGAGGAGGTAGCGGCGGGGATGGGGAAAGGGCTCGGCCGTGGCAAAGGCCGTGACATCGACCCCGTTGTTGATCGTTACGATCCGGTCAGCAGCGACGCCGAGGCCATGAATCACGTCGCGGAGGGCATCGCCTTGGGCGATGATGGCGTCGGCGGCGGTCAGCGCCCGGGTCATCCGGTGCGCCAGCCGCGGCGTCCGGCGGATCGCCTCGTCGGGCAGCACGTCGGCCCCGTGCGGCCGCACCACGTAGGGAACCCCGGTCAGTTGCCGGAGCGTCGTGGCCACGTAGGCCTGCGGATAGGCGGCATGGCAGTGCACGACGTCGAAATGGTGGCGGGCATGCAGGGCCAGGAGCCGGGGCAGAATCGCACGCACCCCGAACCGCTTCGACCACTGCCGGCGGTGCCGGACGACGGGATAGCCGAACTGCCGGTCGTCGAACGGCTCCCGGGCCGGCGGCGCGACGACGACGGGCCGGTGGCCGAGCCGCACGAGTTGCCGGCAGAGCTGATCGAGCACGGTCTGCGCACCACCGAGCGTGGGCAGACAGACGTCGGTATGGAGGCAGATCGAGAGCGACATGGGCTTCAACACTTTGCACCCAGTAGGTGCAGACTGGCAGTCTGCACCATACCGCATTGCGCAGATTACCAATGTGCGGCTACGGGTTTGGAAGCCAGTCACCCTGTAGGTGCAGATTGGTAATCTGCACACGGTGGCCGACCGCAGATGACCAATGTGCGGCTACGGGGCTGGATGCCTGTTTGTAGGTGCAGATTGGTAATCTGCACACCGTCGCCTACGCTGTGGCGTCGCGATCATGGCATCGACATGGAGGCGTTGTGGTGAAGCGGATACTGGTCACCGGGGCGGCGGGGTTCATCGGTTCGCACGTGGCGGAGGCGCTGCTCGAGCGGGGCGACGAGGTGGTCGGCCTCGATGAACTCAACGACTATTACCCCGTCGCCTACAAGCGTGAAAACCTCACCCTGCTCGGACGCCATCCGCGGTTCTCGTTCGTGGAAGGGGACATCTGCGACGAACGGCTCGTCTCCGAACTCTTTGCCGCGTGGCGGTTCACACACCTCGCCCATCTCGCGGCGCGGGCCGGGGTGCGGCCGTCGATCGCCGATCCGTTTCTCTACCAGCGGGCGAACTGCGACGGCACGCTCACGCTGCTCTCGGCATGCGTCGAAGCGGGCCTCGAGAACGTGGTGATCGCCTCGTCGTCGTCGGTCTATGGCAACTCGCGGGCGATTCCATTCCGGGAGGACGACTCCGCCACCGACCGGCCGATCTCCCCCTATGCCGCCACGAAGAAGGCGACCGAGGTGATGGCCCACACGTTCCATCACCTGCACGGGCTCGCGATCACCGTGATCCGTCCATTTACCGTCTACGGCCCGCGCGGCCGGCCCGACATGGCGCCGTGGCTGTTCGTGGAATCGGCCCTGGCCGGCCGGCCGATCCGGAAGTTCGGCGACGGCACGACCCGCCGCGACTACACCTACATCGGCGACTTCGCCCGCGGGTTCGTCAACGCGATCGACCGGCCGCTGGGCTACGAGATCGTGAATCTCGGCAACTCGGCCACCGTCTCGCTCAACGAGGCACTCGACGTGGTGCGAGAGGTGACCGGAAGGGAACTCATGATCGAGCAGGCGCCGCCTCAGCCGGGCGACGTGGAGATCACCAACGCCGACATCTCGAAGGCCAGCCGGCTGCTCGACTACGACCCGGCGACGTCGTTCAGCGAGGGGATGGCCCGATTCTGCGACTGGTATCGCGGCTGCCGGCTCTGAAGGCGGCAACGAAGAAAGTGGGCGATATAGGGTCAGAACAAACTACCCCTTCGTCGGGAAAACAGCATATCGCGAGCCAGTGCGACGCGAAATGCGACGCGATTCCGGCCGATCGCGTTGATTTGCTCGCCCGCGCTGTGCTCCTCGTGGCGGGCGTGGCTATTCCTGAGGCATCGCGGGAGGCTGTTCTCCAACGTGTGATCGAGGAACTGGAGCAGGGCTGAGAAAGCGGGCCGCCCGCTTCCCGCGACGCCAACCAACGGCCTGCGCCGCCGTCACGCCGCCTCTCGAATGACGTCCAGGTACGCCCGCCAGACCCGCGAGTAGGCGCAGCCCCAAGCCTCGTCATGGCAGGCCCGCTCGAAGGCCACGGGGTCGGTATCGGGGGCGTTGATGAGCCTGTCGACGGCGAAGTTCCAGGCCAGTGCATGCGCCCATTCGTGGCAGAGCACCTCGACGGCCTGCGGCTCGCCCATGTCGTCGTTGAGAAGGACCACGAACCGCTTATCGCGTCGAAGGCACTGGCCCAGAACGGTTTTGGGGAGCCAGGAAGCCCGAACGACGACGGGGAGGGCTGGAGGGCATTCCCGTCGAAGGCCCGTCAAAACCGTCTGAAATTCTCGCCAGCCAGAGCGGTTCACGAAACTGCGGCGTGGGGCAGACATCGACGCAGCGTGGGCGTGGCCGGTGTTGGACAAGGATCCGCGATGACAGCAGAGAACGGGCACGGTGGCGGCGCGGTTGTGCTTCATCCGTGCAGTGTAGCGCCGACGACACTCGCGCGCTACCTTGGAGCATATGGACACACAGCAACCACCAGCGCGAAACACCGACGCCAACATCCGCAAGGCCGCCGAGGCGATTGCAGAGGTGTTGGAGATGAAGCAGGAGTTCATTCGCTGCCACGATTCCCTTGCCAACAGGACGTACCGGCTCGTGGAACTCCTCGGTCAGGCGGAATCGCGGGGGTACCTCCTCGAAGACTCCCTGACGCTCGTGGACACGGTGTATTGGCTGCAGATGATCGACTGGCAGACCAAGTTCTTGTCGATGGTCCTGAACTTCACGAAGGACCCCAGCCGCAAGACGCTCCGGCCACTGATCGAACTCTACGGCCGTGACCGGGAGCGCATGAAGGTCGAGGTGGAGATCCTTGAACGCCAACTGAAGCACCGGCTGGCCATGTTTGCACAGCCCGACGACGCCACGGTTAAGAAGGCCATCACGAAGAACGAGCAGCGCGTGTTGGCCGTCTACTTGCACGTCCGCTCGGGCTATCGCGGTATTGATGTAGCCCGGTTCTTCAAGGTGCCCAAGACGACTGCCTACGGGTGGCTCGATTGGTTCAAGATGCTGCCAGAGGGACTGCAGGCGGGGATTCTGGCGTTCATGGATACACAGGCGCCGATCATGGCCGCGTGTCAGTTGCCCGCGGTCATGCCCAAGCCCATCGCGAATTCGGCGGCTTCGGTGGGCGGAAAGCACACCGCGGCAGCACAGCCGGCGTGATCAGGGTCTGCAGAGGGTGGGTACGAGTGCGGCCGCCTGCGATTTGCCGCCCCACGAGAGGTCCGATGTTTTGGGTACATGCTTTTCGGGTGGGGCGTTCTGCAACACCCATCGTCACGCGCGCCATTCAGTGGGATTTCCTGTGTCGCCGCCCGAATCCATGCCGCGATAGGGCCTGCGACGCGCTAAAATGAGAGGCGTCAGGCAACGAGAACCGCAACGAAACGACAAGGTTTTGGATGGTCTCGAACATCTGAATCTTCAAAAAGTACGGATTTCCGCCGAGGCGAATGTGCCCCAACAGCCAGCGCATCAAGGAGGATGCCCATGACCAAGCCCCACTCGTTCGACGACCCCGCAGGCCGCCAACTGCTCGCGGCCATCGGCAAGATCCGGCGCATGACGTCCGGCGACCCGAAATACCACTCCGGACGTAAGAAGAAGGAGTACGCGTCGCCCTACTTGGAGTTCTTAGCCAAGATCGAAACCAACGCCCGCCGCATGCCACAGCCCTACGAATTCGACCCCGGGCACGCCGACGGGATCAGGCACGCGGACCTGGACGCGGGAGAGCAGGTCCTGAGGGAGATGATCTACGAGTGCGAGCGGAGCCTTGAGGGCATCGAGCACGCGAGGCTGGACTTGGACGCGCGGGGGTGGGCGAGGGGGATGGTG
>JBJTIE010000050.1:0-4782 GCA_046094845.1 Planctomycetaceae bacterium
TCGGGCTCACCGTCGAGAGGACCGTGAACGTGGCCTTCGCGCCGGCCGGGAGCGTGATGTCGGTCTTGATCGGCCCGGCGCCCACGACGGGCCCTGTGCCGCCGCCTGCATAGCCGGCCGTCCACGTTGACTGCGTGATCGCTGCCGGCAGCGTCGCGGTCAGAGCCGCCTTCGTCGCCGTGGCGTCGCCGGAGTTCGTGATCGTGAGCACGTAGGCCGACTGCGAGCCTGGCAGGTAATGATTGAGCCCATCCGTGAGCGTGATTCCCAGATTGGCCGTCATCAGGGCCCGCTGTTCGAGCGACTCGTGGCCATGCATACCCAGGCCGAGCGTCTCCCACGCTCCGCCACGAAGCCGGCGGCCACGGCCTCGCAGCACCCGCGACTGGGCCTGCCGCCGCCGAAACAGGGTCTTCAACGTCATGATCGCTGCCGTCCGGGAGAGGTTGGTGTCTGTGGGGATACTACGTCGAAGGGGGGCCGGAGGGTTCGCGGGGGCCGCAAACTCCGCCCATCCTGGGTGTTTTCTCCTCTTTCGGCCGTGAGTTCAACGATTCTCATGCCCCCTGACGGTGGTGCCGAAGAAACAGGTCGTATGGATCGTTCCACGTTGCTGCCGCTCGCCTGCCTGCTCGTGGCCATCGCCGGGGTTCCCGGGGAAGCTGCCGGGGCGCCTCCGCAGACTGCAGATGCCCGCCGGTATGTCATCGCGGACGCGCTCTTTCTGCAGCGGAACAACGCCACCCGCGAACAGGCCCTCGTGGTGAATGCCACCGACACGAACGTGCCGGTCGTCACGGCGAACGGTCTCGACTCGCAGATCGGCACGGGGGCCCGGCTGTTCTACGGCGACTATGGCTGCGACAGTCTCGGCTGGGAGGTCGGCTACACCGGCATCTACGGCATGGACGTCGATCGTTGGTTCGAGAGCGACGCCGACATTCTGCAGGCCGGTGGCCAGCCTGGCTTCGCAGAGGCCACAGGCCTCATCGACGGCGGGCGGGCCGATGTGTCGTACCGGTCGCAGATCAACTCGCTCGAGGCCAATACGATCGTTCACTCGTTCGACGGCGGCCGCGATCGCCGCTCGCCCCATCCGTGGCAACGCAGCCCCGGCTACGACGGCGGCCACATCGACTGGCTGCTCGGCGGCCGGTGGGCCGGTCTCGAGGAGGCGGCGCAGCTCGCGATCACTCCCGGCGGCTATCCACAGGCCAACACCTATGACGTGCAGACGAGCTCCAACCTCTTCGCGGCCCAGGTGGGCACCCGTGGCCGGTGGGCCTGGCAGAACTGGGCCTTCGAAGGCTGGATGAAGATCGGCATCGCCGGCAGCATGCTCTCGCAGTCGCAATCGATGTTCGACCAGCTCACGCCCCAGCCCTACCGATGGCCACGGTCGAGCGACGACCTCGGCATGGGCATGATCGCCGACATGAACGCGTCGCTGATCTACCGGCTCACCGACACCTGGGGACTGCGGCTCGGCTACAACCTGTTCTGGCTCACGGGCGTGGCCCTCGCTCCCGATTCCTGGGATCTCACGACGAACACCGGCCCCGACGCCGGCACGGAAATTCGCAGCACCGGCAGCGTGTTTCTTAACGGTGCCAACGTGGGCGTCGAGGCCCGCTGGTAGCAGAGCTACGGTATTTCGTCCTCGACGACCGTGTCGTCTTCTCCGTCGTCCTCTGCGCCGTGGCCGATCACCCACGCCGGGAACGGATCATCGAACGTCAGCCATCCTTCCGGCCCTGACGCCATTTCGGCATCGGTGAGGCAACAGGCCTCGAGCTCGCCGAGCACGCGATTCCCGAGCTTCGCCCCGATGATCACGAGTTCCTGTCGTCGGTCGCCCCACGGCTCCTCCCACATGGCCTCGATCTCGTCGGGATCGATCTCGTCAGGCCATTCATCCTGCGACGCGCTGGCCAGCCAGAGGCCGCCGGGCTGCAAACTCGACACGACGCCCGCGCTCGACCAGATGCCGGCGTAGTCGGGCCGCGTGGCCAACCAGACGAAGCCTTTGGATCGGATCACGCCCTTGAACGCAGGGCCGGTGATCAGGTTCCATAATCGCTGCGGATGCAGTGGCCGACGGGCCCGGAACACCTGGCTGGAAATCCCATACTCCTCGGTCTCCGGCACGTGTTCGCCGGGGGCCTCGGCGAGCCAGCCCGGGTGATGCCCCGCCTGCTCCATGTCGAAGCGGCGAGTGTCGAGCAATTCGGCGAGCGGCACCTGGCCGCGGGCGGCCCGCACGAACGTCGCTCGCGGATTGATCTTCCGAAGCACGGCCTCCAGAAAGCCGGCTTCCTCGGCGGTGACCAGGTCGGTTTTGTTGATCACGATCACGTTGGCGAACTCCACCTGATCGACGAGCAGCTGCACGATGTCGCGGGCGTCGTCGTCATCGAGCCCCACGCCCCGGTCGCGGAGCTCGTCGCGGGAGCAATAGTCCTCGAGAAAGTTCCTGGCATCGACCACGGTGACGAGCGTGTCGAGCCGGGCCAGGTCCGAGAGGCTTTGCCCCTGTTCATCGGCGAAGGTGAAGGTCTCGGCGACGGGCAAGGGCTCCGAGATGCCGGTGCTCTCCACGAGAAGGTAGTCGAACCGCCCCTCGCGGGCGAGTCGCGCCACCTCCTCGAGAAGATCTTCGCGGAGCGTGCAGCAGATGCAGCCGTTGGAAAGCTCGACCAGCTTCTCCTCGGTGCGGCTGAGGCGGCTCGCGGCGGGGGTGATCAGGGGATTGGCCACGAGCTTGGCGTCGATGTTCACCTCGCTCATGTCGTTGACGATCACGGCCACGCGGCGGCCCTCGCGATTGGCCAGCACATGGTTGAGGAGCGTGGTCTTGCCGGCCCCGAGGAAGCCGGAGAGCACGGTCACGGGGAGGCGGGTATCGACGAGGCTGCGGGGGGCTGACATGCGGCGTTCTCCAGGGGGAAACCGGACGATACCGCTCTTGCAACTCTATTGCAAGTAGCTGGTTGCCGCCGACCGCGTACGATCCGTGCGACCCCCTGGAGTAATCCGATGCCCCGTCATCTCGTGCTCGTGCTCGGCGACCAACTGGACCGCGAGGGGGCCGCATTCGACGGTTTCGACCGGAAACGGGATCGCGTCTGGATGGCGGAGGTGGCCGAGGAGTCGACCCACGTCTGGACGCACAAGGCGCGGATTGCGGTGTTCCTGGCGGCGATGCGGCACTTTCGCGACACGCTCACGGGCGAGGGCATCGACGTCGAGTACACGGAGCTGGCGGCAAAGCCGCAGGCAAAGGAGCCGGGCACGCTGGCGGCCGCGCTCACCTCCAGCCTCGCGGCGCTGCGGAAGGCGAAGCAGGGGCCCGAGAAGCTGATCGTCGTCGAGCCGGGCGAGTGGCGGGTGCAGGAGGCGATCACGGAAGCGGCGAGGGCCGCGGGCATTCCGCTCGAGATTCGTACCGACCGCCACTTCTTCGCGTCGCGCGACGACTTCGCGGCCCACGCCCAGGGCCGCAAGCAGCTGCGGCTCGAATACTTCTACCGGCCGCTGCGGGAAAAATTCGGCGTGCTGATGGACGACGGCGAGCCCGCCGGCGGCCAGTGGAACTACGACGCCGAAAACCGCGGCGCCTTCGGAAAGTCGGGCCCGGGCACGCTGCCACCGCCGGTGCGGTTTTCGCCCGACGCGATCACCCGCGGCGTGATCGACCTCGTGAACCGGCGGTTCGCAAGTCATCCCGGTGACCTCGCCGACTTCGACTGGCCCGTGACGCCGGCCGACGCGCGGGCGGCGCTCGACGACTTCCTCACCCACCGTCTGGCGAACTTCGGCCGCTATCAGGATGCGATCTGGACGGGCGAGCCGTGGCTCTACCACTCGCGGCTCTCCCAGGCGATGAACATGAATCTGCTCGATCCGCGCGACGTGATCGCGGGGGCCGAACGGGCGTGGCGGGCGGGGCAGGCGCCGCTCGAGGCCACGGAGGGCTTCATCCGCCAGGTGCTCGGCTGGCGGGAATACGTCCGCGGCATCTACTGGCACTTCATGCCGGAGTATCTCGACCGCAATGCGCTCGGCGCCGAACAGGCGTTGCCGAGCTTCTACTGGACCGCGGCGACGGAGATGAACTGCCTCAAGGACGCGCTCGGTCAGACACTCCGCTACGGCTACGCCCACCACATCCAGCGGCTGATGGTGACGGGACTGTTTGCGATGCTCCTGGGCGTGAAGCCGCAGGACGTGCATCGCTGGTATCTGGCTGTCTATGTGGATGCCGTCGAGTGGGTCGAACTGCCCAACACGCTCGGCATGAGCCAGTTCGGCGACGGCGGCGTGATGGCGTCGAAGCCCTACTGTGCAACCGGGGCCTACATCGATCGCATGAGCAATGCGTGCAAGGGCTGTCGTTACGACCCGAAGCGGGCGAGCGGTCCGGAGGCCTGTCCGTTCACGACGCTGTATTGGGACTTCCTCGCGCGGCACAAAAAGCTGCTGGCGAAGAACCAGCGGATGACGATGCAGCTCAAGAATCTCGGCCGCAAGGATGCGGGTGAGCTACGCACGATCCGCCGCGCGGCGGATACGCTCCGCGAGGGGCTGGGATCATAGCCCGTAGTCCGCACACTCCGACCGTAGTCCGCACACTCCGACCGTAGTCCGCACACTCCGTGTGCGGTTGGAGGTACGCAGGCCGTGTGGCCGGCTATTCCGGCAGAGGGGTGCGGACTACGGTCGGTGTGTGCGGACGACGGGCTATGATCCCAGCCCCGCGCGGAGCGTATCCGCCGCGCGGCG
>JBJTIE010000051.1:0-3703 GCA_046094845.1 Planctomycetaceae bacterium
GGCGAACTCCGCCTCGAACACCACCTTGTGGGCGAGGCCGTGGAGATTCCAGAGCTGGCTCTCGACGGTGTTGTCGGCGGTCCAGAGCGGCAGGCTCGAACGGATGCCCACCTGTCCGTAGGCACGGTTGAGCGGATCCTGATCGAGCGCCTCGCCCCAGTGGGCCAGTTCGCCGAGCGCGTAGGGCACGACCTTCACCGCCCCCGCCTGGAACGGCAGGTCGAGCTCGTGGCGGGTGGAAAACCGCTCGCCGATCACGTTGTTTTCATACGGCAGCGTCGTCCAGATGTCGCGGCCCTGCCCCGCCGTGGGCGTCTGCGGCAGCGATTGCCGGGCGTAGGCGAGGCCCGAGTGCTGGTACCAGGTGACCGCGTCCCGCAGGAGCGGCTGGCCGATCCAGTAGTGGTCGAGCCGCGGCCACCACTCCGTTTGCGTGAAGAAGGGATCGAGCCGCACGCTCGTGAGCAGCCGCAGTTCGCGGTTCTCGATCGGCCGCCGCAGGTCGAGCCACGTTCGCTGCTCGTAGCCCTCCTCCCACTCCGCCTCGTAATACTCCTCGAGGAAGTTCATGTCGCTGATCCAGCCGGCCGTGCCGCGGGCCTGCCAGCCGCCGCCGAGATCCTGCCGGTGCCGCCAGAACGACCGGCCGCGGAACGTGCGATCCGGATACCCTGGATAGGTGAAGTCGCGACGGTAGAGGCCGAGGTTGTCCTTGCCGACGTCGCCGATGAACCAGGCATCGAGGTCGCCGCTCGCCGGGGTGCCGATGCCGAGGAAGTCGGGACGGTTGTAGAGCAGCGACGTGCCGCCGCCCGGACCGCGATAGCTCAAGTAATCGACGTCGAAGTCCCAGTCGACGCCGTCGGGCGGCCGCCGCCAGCCGAACACCTGGAACGCATCCCAGCTCGTCAGCACCTGCGTGCCGAAGATTCGGTCGTTCTTCACCGTGGCGCTGTTGATGTAGAAGGTGGGCTTCTTCGCGTTCGTCGCGAGCACTGGCCACCAGAGCACGGGCACACCGCCGACCGTGACGGTGTTGCCGCGGCTGGTGATGAAGGTCTGGTGCTCCACGGTCGGCTCGCCGGTGGCGGGATCGACCAGCGGCTGACCGTCGGGGCCTGCCAGCGGGACCTGCTCGTCGGAGAACACGAGCTCCCGGGAGCGGAACTCCCACGACGGCACGCCAAGCCGGCTCGACGTCAGCCCCGTGCGGTCGGCGATGAAGCGGCTGCGATCAACCTGTCGCAGCACGTCGGCCCGCAGTCGCACCGCGCCCGAGTAGTTATCGACCGGCGTGAGCACCGTGGCCCCGGTGATGATGCCGCTCGACCGTGGCACGTCGTAGAACATGTTGGCGGCTTCGACCACCCGCTGCCCCTGCCGGAAGACGACGTTGCCCTCCATGTAGAGCTCGAGCGGAACGTTGTTCGCCTGGGCGGCGTTGCCGGCGAGATCGGGCTGCCCCTGGCCCTGCGTCCAGATCACGAGCCGGTCGGCGGAGATGTCGAGCGGCCCGGCGGGGTCGACACCATCGACGACGAGATTCACGCCCGAGGTGATCACCGCGATCCACTCCGTGCCCGATGGGCTCGGAAGCCACTTGATCGCCAGCGGCACGCTCGACCGCGGAAACGCCCGCAGCCTGCGGGTCGAGGCGGCGGCGTTCACCTGCGGCACCATCGGCGCGCCGAACTCGCTGACTTGCGCCGGCTGAATCGGCCCCGTCGGCTCCTCGAATGCCGCCTGCTCGACGCCGCTCGGCCCGTCGTACACCGCCGGTGCACCGGGACTCGCCACGACGCTCGCGAAATCGAGCACGGGATCGCGCACCGTCCAGAACCGCCCGGCCCAGTCTTCGCCGCGAACCGTCGCGGCTGCCGCGGCGTCGCCTTCGCCGGCGGTCGTCCGCACGCTCACGTCGCCGGCCATCCGGACGAGCACGCCGCGCAGCCGCGGCGTCGGCTCGGGCTGATCCGCAGCCTCGTCCGGTGCGGCCTCCTGCTCGATCCACACGACGGCCTCGTGCGCCGCCGCCTCCGTCGTGCCCTGTGTGATTCGGACGCCGCCCGTGAGGTGCCAGACGTCGTAGGCCCCCTCCGTCCACTGCGCCGCCTGCGTGGCCTTGATGCCGAGCCGCTCGGCCGGATCCACGGCCGGCACCTCGATGCGGCCCGCCTCCGCGATCGTGGCGGCGAGCCCGCGGGCGGGCAAGAGCGCGAGCCTGCCGGCACTGGCGCCCGGCACCATGAGCTGCGATGTCGCCGCGGCCGGCGACTGAGCGACTGCCCACGGAGCCGTCAGCCACACCGCGGCGACCATGATCACGAGCCATCGTGCGCAGCCCGGTGGCCGCACCGCGCGGACGCTCGACCGCCCCACGGTGCAGACCGTGGGCGGCCGCGCGGCGGCGCGGAGGCGATCCCTGGCGGCGATCATGTCGGGGAATGACACGCGGATGCCGTGACTCTCGGACGGTGTGCGGCCCACGGACGGGCCGCTGGAAAATCGCGGGACTATAGAAGTGGCCGCAAAATCGGGTCAAGCGAGGGAGGTGGCGGCAGTTCCGGCAGTCTCGGTAAACTGCGTCCCCTGTCGTTTCCTGCCGTCCAAGCCCTGAAAGCACTCCATCCATGCGTCCCGTCGCCGATCGGGTCGCGGCCTGGCTCATCGCGAATCGCCTGGCCCTGGCGGTGGTCGGGCTCCTGCTGGCCATCGTCTCGGTGGAGCGGTCTCGGCTCCTGCAGTTCTCGCGATCGATCGACGCGATGTTCGATCGCAGCGATCCGGCGCTCCTGCCCTACCGCCGCATGGCCCGCACGTTCGGCTCGAACGAGGCCGTGCTCGCCGTCTACGACGACCCGCAGCTCTTCACGCCGGCAGGCGTCGAGCGGCTTCGCGGCACGGCCGCGCGGCTCGCCGCACTTCCCGGCGTCGCCTCGACCACCAGCCTCGCCGCCACGCCGCTGGGCGGCCGGATCATCGACATCGACGCCAGCCCGACCGCCCGCAAGGTCGTGAAGCTGATGGAGGGCTACGCGGTGGGGGCCGACCACCGCACCGCGGGCATCGTCTGCGTGCTCGAGCCCCTCGAGGCAGCCACCGCCGATTCACCGAAGGCTCGTGCCGTGTCGCGGGCCGACGTGATCGATCGACTGCGGGCCGAAGTGGAAGACCTGCCGGGGGGCACCGTGGCCGGTGAGCCCGTCATGCTCCGCGACGGTTTCGCCATGCTCACTCGCGACGGCAACCTGCTCGGCACGACGAGCGGCATTCTCTCCGGCGCCGTGCTGCTCGTCTGCTTCCGCAGCCTGCGGTGGCTCATCGTGCCCCTCGCCGTCGTGCTGCTGTCACTCTGGAGCACCCGGGGCGTGCTCGCGATCGCCGGCCTGCAGCTCACGATGGTCTCCACGATGCTCTCGGCGATGGTGACGGTCGTCGCAATCGCCACCGTCACCAACCTGATCGTCGAGCACCGCCGCCGCCGCGACCTCGGCCTCCCCCCTGCCGACGCCCTGCGCGCTGCGCTTGCCACCCTCTTCTGGCCCACGGTCGGCGCAATCGCCACCGACGTGATCGGCTTCGGCTCACTCGTCGCCAGCCGGGTGGGTCCGGTGCATGACTTCGGCATCATGACGGCCGTCGGCGCCGCGATGGTGCTCCTCTCCGTGGCCCTCGCCGTTCCATTCCTCGCCCTCGCCGGCGG
>JBJTIE010000052.1:0-7643 GCA_046094845.1 Planctomycetaceae bacterium
ATGCAGCGGTCGCTCGGCCGGGACCTGGCCGCCATTCAGCGAGGGATCGACGCGGCGCGCGAGCCGGCGAGCGGCAGGCTCGAGGGCTGGCGGAGCAGGGGCCGCATCGCCATCGACCGCACGGAGACGCAGGGGCGCAACGTGCTGGCACTCCTGCCCGGCGCGGGGGCGGCCGCGGCCGGCGATCGGCCCGGGATCGATCCTCGGGAGACGGTCGTGCTCGGTGCCCACTACGATCATCTCGGCTTCGGCGGGTCGAATTCCGCCGCGCCGGGCGAGAAGGCGATTCATCATGGCGCCGACGACAACGCGAGCGGCACAGCCCTGCTCGTCGAGGTGGCGCGGCAGCTGAAGGCGGCCGGACCGCTGCCGCGGAGCGTGCTCTTCGCGGCGTTCTCGGGCGAGGAGCGGGGGCTCCTGGGCAGCGGTCACTACGCCGCGAACCCGGCTGTGCCACTGGCCGACACCGTGGCGATGGTGAACCTCGACATGGTCGGCCGGCTCGTGGACGACAGGATCATCATGCACGGGACGGGCACGGGCACCGGCCTCGAGCAGCTGGTCGATCGGCTCGTCGCGGCGCACGGCTTCGGCGTGGCCAAGGAAGCGGGCGGCTTCGGGCCGAGCGATCACTCGAGCTTCTACGCCAAGAAGATTCCCGTACTCCATCTCTTCACCGGCTCGCATGCCGATTACCACCGGCCCACCGACACGGCCGAGAAGATCAACTACGACGGCATGGTGCGGATCGCCGGACTCGTGGCCGACATCGTGCGGGAGCTGGCCACCGCGGCCGAGAAGCCGGGCTACATCGAGGTTGCCTCGACGATGTTCGCCCGCGGCGGCGGCGACCGGCCCTACTTCGGCAGCATTCCCGACTTCGGCAAGCCGGGCAAAGGCTACGCCATCTCGGGAGTCACGAAGGACTCGCCGGCCGCCAAGGGGGGGCTCCAGGGGGGCGATCTGATCGTGCGGGTCGGCGAGAGCGCGATCACCGGCCTCGAGGATTTCGACAGCGCCCTCCGCAAGCACAAGGGGGGCGAAACGGTGAGGGTGATCGTCGTCCGCGCCGGCGCGGAGGTGCCCCTCGACGTCACGCTCGGCCAGCCACGGTAGGTCGCGACGCCGCCGACTCGCCCAGCTCGCAGGCCGGTTCCCCTTCTTTTGCCGGTAATACGCCGTGAGGGGCTGCCCACTGCCCTGAGAGCCGGCGTTTGCTGACAAGCGCAGCCAGGATGGCGAAGCGCAGTCAGCATCGAGCGAGCGAAGAACAGGATGTTCGGAGCGAGCGTCCGGCGACGGGGCATGGGCGGCCCCGAACGTACGCTACAGGGGTTCGAACTGCGGAGGAATAGAGGGGCCTGCGGTATTCGCACCTGGGGCCGCACACGGAGTGTGCGGACTACGGCGTGGCAGCGAGGCGGGCCTTTTCTGCGGCGAATTTGCCCTTGAGCCGGGGAAGCCGGCCCGCCATGATCCCGTCCGCTTCCAATTCCACGCGGCCGAGGATGGCCGTTCCTGTGGTCGCCCGGCCACTGGGGATGCGGACGATTCGACCCACGAGCAAGGAGTGCAATCCGTGAAGAGGCATCTGCCCATTGTCGTCGTCGTGGCCGCCATCGTGCTGTCACATCAGCCGGTCCAGGCCCAGGCGCCGGCCCCTGCGGCCGCCCCGGTCCGCCCGGCGACCCCCTCGGCCCACGTGGCCGTGATCGACGTCGGCTACATCTTCAAGAACCACGCCCGCTTCAAGCAGGCGATGGACAAGATGAAGGACGAAGTGATGGCCGCGGAGAACGGCCTCAAGGCCGAGCGCGACCGGATCAATGGCCTGATGGAGCAGCTCAAGGGCTTCAACGTCGGCACCCCCGAATACAAGAAGCTCGAGGCCGAGGTGGCCAAGGCCCAGGGCGACTTCAGCGTGAATGCCCAGCTGCAGAAGAAGGACTTCATGGACCGCGAGGCCAAGGTCTATCTGCAGGTCTACACCGAGATCGAGCGGGCGGTGAGCCAGTTCGCCCGTGACCATGGCATCGCCGTGGTGCATCGGTTCGACGGCGATCCGGTCGATTCGGCCGACCGCAATCGCATCCTCGGCAGCATCACCAAGTCGATCGTCTACTACGATCCCCAGATCGACATCACGCCCGACGTGCTCAAGATGCTCAACGGCACGCCTGTGGCCGGCCAGCCCCAGGCCCGGCCGGTGCGGTAGGCGTTCTTCATGCGGCAACGAACGCAACACACGATTCGCCGGGCGGTGTCGGTGTCTGGTGTCGGGTATTGGAGCGGCCGCGGAAACGTGGTCGAGCTGGTCCCGGCGCCGGCCGGCACGGGAATCGTGTTCGTTCGCGGGGATCGCGAGATTCCCGTGCGGATCGCCGCCTGCGTGGAGAATCGCGTCGATGCCGTGCAGCGGACGACACTGGCGATGGGTGGTGTGCAGGTGCAAATGGTCGAGCATCTCATGAGCGCATTGGCCGGTCTCGGCGTCGACTGCTGCGTGGTTCGCGTCTCCGCGGAGGAGATGCCGGGGCTCGACGGGTCGTCGCGGGCCTTCGTGGAGGCGATCGACTCGGTCGGTGTCGAGGATCTCGGTGCCCCCATCGACCCGATCGTCGTCGAGGAGCCCCTGCGGGTGGGCGACGACGAGTCGTGGGTCGAGGCCGGCCCGCCGCGACATCCAGGGCTTTCCGTGGAGTATGAGCTCGACTACGGCCCGGGGCCGATCGGGCGGCAGACGTTGTCGCTGCGGGTCACGCCCGAGGCCTATCGCGAAGGGCTCGCCGCCGCCCGCACGTTCATCTCCGCCGACGAAGCCGATCGGCTGCGGGCCGCGGGGCTCTGTCCCGAGGCGACCTGCAAGGACCTGCTGGTGTTCGGTCCCACGGGTCCGATCGACAACGAGCTGCGCTGGGGCGACGAATGCGTCCGTCACAAGGTGCTCGATCTCGTGGGCGATCTCGCGCTCGCTGGCCGACCGGTTCATGCCCACGTGCGGGCGCGTCGCAGCGGGCATCGGTTGAATGGCGAGCTGGCCGCGCGGCTGGCGGCGGGCACCGGGAGGCGGGCCTCGGCCTGATGCTGCGTGCCGCACGACGACCCTGACAGCCACGCGGCGGAGTGCATCCAGCAGCCCGTCGTGCATTCCACGGCGGTGGTGGAGCCGGGGGCACGGCTGGCGGCCGGCGTGCGGATCGGGCCGCATTGCGTGGTCTCGGCCGAGGCCGTGATCGGCCGGGGCACCCTGCTCGAGAACCACGTCACGATCATGGGTGCGGTGCGGATCGGCGAGCGGAACCGCATCTTCCCCAACTGCGTCATCGGTGGCGAGCCGCAGGACGTGAGCTACCGCGGGTCGGCGACGAGTGTCGAGATCGGCGACGACAACGTGATCCGCGAGGGGGTGACGATCAACAGAGCCTCAGAAAAGGAGACGGGCGTCACGTCGATCGGGCATGCGAACTTCCTCATGGCGAACTGCCACGTGGCGCACGACTGCCGGATCGGGGATCACGTGATCATCGCCAACGGTACGCTGCTCGGCGGCCATGTGCGGGTGCATTCACGGGCGTCGCTCTCGGGGGCCGTGGCCGTGCACCACTGGGCCACGATCGGTGGCTGGTCGTTCGTGGCCGGCCTGTCCCGGGTGCTCCACGACGTTCCTCCGTTCATGCTCTGCGAGGGCGCGCCGGCGCGGCCCCGCTGCATCAACGTGGTGGCGCTCAAGCGGGGCGGCTTCGACCCCTCCGCGATCGACGCGCTCGGCGAGGCTCATCGGCTGCTGTATCGGGCCAAGGTGGGGCTGGAACCCGCCCGGGAGATGCTCCGATCGCAGGGCATGCTCGCCCCGCCGGTGACGCACCTGCTCGAATTCTTCGGCCATCAGCAGGATGGACGGCACGGCCGGGCTCGGGAACGAAGGAGGGCGGCATGAGCACGACACGCATGGCGGTGGTGGGCTGCGGGCACCTGGGCGCGATCCATGCGCGGCTGCTGGCGGCCCGGCCCGACGTGGAACTGGTGGCGGTGGTCGATCCGGTCGAGGAGTCGCGTGGCCGCGTGGCCGCCTCCCACGGCTGTCGCCCGCTGGCCGAGCCCAGCGAACTGCACGGGCTCGTCGATGCCGTCGTGGTGGCCGCCCCCACGGGGTTGCACGCAGCCGTCTCACTGCCCCTGCTGGAGGCCGGCATCGACCTGCTGGTCGAGAAGCCGATCGCCGCGACGGTCGAGGACGCGCGGGCGATCGTGATCGCCGCCCGGCGGCACGGCCGGGTCGTGGCAGTGGGCCACGTGGAACGATTCAATCCTGCCTGGCGGGAGGCGGCGACCCGGGCCCGCGGCGTGCGGGTGCTCGAGGCCCAGCGGCTCGCCCCCTTCACCTTTCGGTCGCTCGACGTGGGCGTGGTGCACGATCTCATGATCCACGACATCGACCTCGTGCTCTCGCTGGAGCCGGGGCGGCTGGAGCGGGTGGAAGCCCGTGGCATCGTCGCCACAGGCGGCCATGAAGACACGATGCGGGCCCGACTCACGTTCTCGTCGGGGCTCGTCGCCGACCTCACGGCCTCCCGGATCAATCCGGTGCTCACCCGCACGCTCTCGATGTGGACGTCCGACGGCATCGTGGCCGTGGACTTCAACGCGAAGAGCGTGTCGCTGCTGTCGGCTTCGCCGGCCGTGCATGCGGGCACGTTCTCGGCGGGGAAGGTGCCACCCTCCGAGCGGACGGCCATGAAGGATCGCTTCTTCGCCGACATCCTCCCGCTCGAGACGCTCGTCGTCGCCGATGCCAATGCGATCGCGGCGGAGCACGACGACTTCCTGGCGGCGATCCGTACCGGCAGGCCGCCGCTCGTCACCGCAGCCTCCGGCGCCGCAGCCCTGGAGATCGCGGCCCGGGTGCTGGAGGCGGCCGAGTGCATGAGCTTCGCCGGCGGCAGGCCGATAGTCGCCGCGACCGCCACGATCCCGCTCGCCCCGCGCCGCAAGACCGGCTGATCCCGCAGGGTCGCCGCGATCGCTCCCGGCGCGACGAATTCGGTGGCCCCCGGGCCGCCGAAGACTCCAGCAGCGGTTCCATCGCCTCTCCGATTCGCATCCACGCGCATGCCTCACGCACCATTCCGGCTCCGAATCGCCACCTCCCTCGCGGCGGTGATCTGCGCGGCGGCGGGGCTCGTCGGTGCGGGTGATCCCGAAGTGCCGGTTGCACCCCCGCCCGTCGTGTTCGAAGGTCTCGACCTCGACGGCTTCTCGGGGGCCGGATCGGTGGCGGCGGCGCTCCGTGAGGCCGAAGCGGCCGGGGCCGCCGCAAATGATTGGCAAAACGGCATTCCGCCGCTCGATCTGGCGGTCCGCGGGCCATCGGGCAAGGGGGAGGCGGCCGCGCTGCCTCTGGCTGCCGAGGTCCGCAGCCGGAGCGACGCCTTCGACGTCGCGGCCGGAATGCAGGCCGACTCGCAGGCGTTCCAGGAAGGGCGGGCCGACTGGACGGGCCGCATCGGCATGAAGGCCGAGCACGAGACGGGCAGCGAGGGCATCGAACTGCGGACGCTGATCGGCCGCCGCGCGGAGAGCGGGCTGCTCGGCATCGAAGTGGGGCCGCGAATCGAGCGCCGGCTCCGCCGCGGCATGGTGTTCTTCATCGATGGCAAGGCCGAAGCCCGCGGGCTGCGGAGCCAGGACTCGAGCTGGTGGGCGCTGCCCGGCACGTCCACGGCCGACGGCATGGTGGGCGTGACAGCCCGCACCGGCCTCGTGAGATAGAGAGCCCCTGGCGCGACCTGTGAGGGGCTGCCCATGCCCCGAGAGCCGGCGTATGCCGCCGAGCGCAGGCAGGATGCCGAAAGCGAAGGCGGCATCGAGCGAGCGAAGAACAGGATGTTCGGAGCGAGCGTCCGGCGACGGGGCGTGGGCAGCCCCGAACCCGCACCACGGGACTTCGACCACGGGCCCACGGGCGAGGAAATCAGCCGTGTCAGGCCAGGTCGCGGTCTTGGAAGAGGAGCAGGGCGACGAGGAGGGCGGCCGCGGAGTAGAGGCCCGCGTAGAGGGCGGCCCAGGCGAGGTAGCTCCAGGGCACCGCCACGCCGCCGATCACCGCCGCCTCGATCGTGAAGTGATCGAGCACCGGCAGGATCGTGGCGAAGAGCTGCCCCACGAATCGCACGATCGGGAACTTGCCCACGCTCGACTGCACGAGCAATGGGACGAGGTGGCCCAGCGAATAGATCGCGAAGCAGACGATCAGGTTGGGCACCATGCCGAGACGCGTGGAGACGGCCAGGCTCACGGCCGCCATCAGCACTGTTTCCAGGAACGAGAGCACGAGGCCGGGCACCACCGTGATCATTTCGTCGGCACACTCCTTCCATACCGGATCGACCTTCGCGCTCTCGCGGGCGTCGTAGATCACCTTCAGGCTCGTGGTGGCCATGAGCAGGCCGCCGAGAATCAGGAACACGAGCAGGGCCACGAGCACGAGCCCGGCGAACTTGCCCAGCACGAACTGCCAGCGGCGGAGCGGCTTCGAGAGCACGGTGAGCGCCGTGCGGCCCTCGATCTCGTCGGCCACGGCGATGCTCGCCGTCCACACGACCACGAGCAGCGCCAAGACCTTCGTGAGCGTGAGGCCGCTGTCCTTGAGCATCTTCACGTCGTCGCCGAACGTGTTGTAGGGAATGACGATGAAGGTCACGAGCAGCACGGCGCCGGCGACCAGCGCCACGGTGAAGATCGGCTGGCCGATCGCCTCCTTCGTGGTGGCCGAGGCGATCGCGGCGATCCGGGGGGCGCCGAGCCGGAAGATCGTGTAGGCCCCGCCGAGGGCGAGCAGCGACACGATCGTCCAGGGCAGCATGGCCGTCTGCGGAAACTCCGGCGTGAGCCGCCAGCGCACGGTGAGGGTCGCCGGAGCGGCGCCGGCGTTGACGGCCTCGAGCCTGGCACGCTGGCCGAGGAAGGGGTTGGTCGCCCCCTCGACCCGCCGCCATTCGTAGGGCTTCCGGGCATCGAGGTCGATGTCGGGCACCTTCTCCATGGCGTAGCCGACGATCGGCTGCTGCGTCTTCACGAGCAGCGGCGCATCGGCCACGAGTTCGAGAGACTCCAGTTCCTGGGGCCGCAGGTCGAGCGGGATCTCAAGCGGCTGGCCGCCGGCGGGCACCGGCACGGCGAGCGATGCGTCGTTCGCGGACGTCATCCGCACGAGTGAACGGACCATCTGGCCGATGGGCACCAGGGGCGTGAAGGCCACGGCCACGGCGGCATACACCAGGAGCAGCCAGCCGAGCGGTCCGAGAAAGCCGTCGCGGAGGGCGACCCGCAACTCCGCGGCCGCACGCGGCCGCACGAGCGTGAGCAGCCCGTACACGGCAGCCGCCACGACGAGGGCGACGAGCGCGCCGGCGCCGACCAGCCAGATCGGCGGCAGGGCGGTGAGCCAGCGGTTGGCGAAGAGCGGTGACATGCGAGGGACTCTGCAGGTGACAACGTCCCGAAAGTATGCCCGAGCGCGGTGGAAGGCGGAAGCGTAGGCCCGGTGGTCCGCCACCGGCCAAAATACAGCCCCTCACGGAGTGGCGGGGCTATGGTGCGCTGTGGGGAGGACCGGCGATGACCGTGGCGGCGGGGGCGTCGAG
>JBJTIE010000053.1:0-3255 GCA_046094845.1 Planctomycetaceae bacterium
GTCGCGGAAGGGCGTCGTGGAGGCCGAGGCCATCGTGGGGCTCGGCGCGATCTACAAGGACATGGGCCTCGACGACCGCGCCGGCCAGCGGGCCCGCGAGGCGCTCGAGCGGGTCGATCCGATCATCGTCAACCGCCAGAAACTCCCCGGCGAGATCGTCGAGACCGCCTTCCGGCTCAAGTGGGAGGGTGAGCTGCTCAAGGACGACTTCGAGGCGGCCTCGGCCACCTGCCTCGCCTTCAATCGCCTCTACCCCGAGTCGGTGCTCGCCGACCAGGCCCTCATGGCCCTCGGCCGCGGTCTCGTGGACCGGGGCGACTACGCGAAGGCGGTGGCGGCCTTCACGAAGGTGCTGCAGCTGCAGAACCCGATCTCGGCGGCCGAGGCGCAGTTCCGCATCGGCGAGGCGCTGCAGAAGGAAGCCGAGAAGAAGGCCGAGGCGGCCGACGCCCACAACAGCAAGTGGGGCAAGCTCGGGCTCACCAAGTCCACCGCGGTGCAGAACCTCATGGAGCCGGCGATCGCCGCCTACCGCCGCTGCTACGACCTGTTTCCGGAAAGCTCGTTCGCCGCCGAGGCCCTCGGCCGCGTCGTGCGGCACTACGTGGACACCGAGAACTTCGCCCAGGCCTCGGAGCTGCTCCAGAGCGTGTTCAAGGACTATCCCGACGCCGCCTTCCTCGACGACATGCTGATGCTGTGGGCCAACGTCGCCTTCCGGATGGGCGACGGCGAACTCGCCAAGGCGAAGCTGCGGCAGCTGGTGTTCGACTATCCGGGCAGCGAGCACCTCGAAGAGGCCCAGCGAAAGCTCGCCGGGCTCGAGGGGCAGGCGGCGGGAGGCGCTCCATGAATCGTCATCGGCGGCACATGCTCGGGTCGGTGATCGTCGCGGTCGTCGCGGCGCTGTCGGTTGAGGCGGCGGCTCCGGTTGCGGCGGCCGATCCGGCCGCATTCGAGACCCGCCGCGCTGCGGCCATGAAGTCGATCGAGACGCAGCCCGAGGCGGCGGTGCGGGCGATCGTCGAGGAGGGCATCGCCGTCGCGCAGCCGTCGCAGGCCCTCGCCGCGGCGCGGGACTGGATGCGCGTGAACCTCCCCAAGGATCCGGCCTTCCTCTACCACGCGGGCCGCGCCGCCGAGCTCTCCGGCGAATGGGACCGGGCCGTCGTGCTCTACCAGCAGTTCCTGGAGCAGGCCGATCCCACGTCGGCCCAGGCCGGCGACGCGATCACGGGCGCGTATACGCTTGCGCTCCAATACCTCGACGATCCCGCTCTCGCCTATGCCTTCGGCCGCGGCATGGCCCCGAAGCTCGCCGTCAATCCGCGGTTTCGGCAGTTCGACCGCTGGTTTCTCGACACGGCCATTGCCCGCGGCGACCGGGCCGCCGTCGCCACGCGGCTTCTGGCCACGGCGAAGTCCGGTGCGACCGCCGACGAGTTCCAGGCGCTCCACGATGCCGACCTCCGCTGGCTCGTGAACTCGCTGACGGGCGCCTTCTACTACCACGATGCCGCCCAGCGGTTCACGCCCGAGTTCCTCGCCGATGTGAAGGCGCTGGCGGCGGCGGTGCCCTTCGAGGAGGAGCGGCGGCTCCTGCTCGACTTCCTCGTGTCGGTGAAGGCCTATAACCAGGCGAAGATCGCCGGCCAGGAGGCGGCGCCGCCGCTGGCCGAGGCGAAGGCGCTGCTCGAGAAGTTCCCGCGGTACGCGGTGATGGTGCAGACGGAATGGGCCGGCGGCAGCAACAGCCCCTACTACCGCGACGATCCGAAGAAGTACTGGCCGCACGAGTTGGAGGGCAAGCTCGCCCCGATCCGGGCGGCCCTCCCGAAGCTCACGCCGGTCGAGCAGGCGATGCTTCTCGACTCTTGGGGCTCCTCCTATTATGCGAACGGTCCGCAGGTGTTCTCGGTCGAGCAGGCCCGCGAGTTCGCGCTCGCGAATCCGCAGGTCGTCAACCAGAAGTCGGGCCCGACGCTCGCCTTCGGCTGGAACGGGCTCGACGCGGATGCCGCGGCCAAGCTCGCGGTGGTCCTGGAACACAACCCGTCGCCGGAGGCGTCGCTCATCCGGGCCACGGTCGCCGCCGGCGCGGACCGCGACTACCAGAAGGCGATGGACGCCCTGCTCGGGCCCGAGGTCTGGCGGCTCGGGGCCAACGAGCTCGGCGGCGCATATGCCGATGCGCTCTGGCACTGGGCGAAGAACCCGGGCGGACCGCCGAAGCGCGACGAGCAGATCGCGCGGTCGAAGGCGATCGCCGCCCAGGTGCAGGCGGCCGCAGTGAAGAAAGACGCTCCGGCACCCGAGCGGCTGGCCGCGTTCAAGCAATTGCTCGCCGACTTCCGTTCTCCGAAGCCGCAGTTTCCCGGCGTCTGGACACGGCTGCCGCAGGCGCTCTCCGTGACGCCCGAAGCCGTGCCCGAACTGCTCCGCGATCCGGGCGTTGACGCGCAGCGGCTGCTCGAGGCGGCCCTCGCGACTGACTTCGAGGGGCCGCAGCTTCCCGTGAGCGGCGACGTGCACGTGCGCGGCCTCTCGCCGGGGGCCTACAACCCGATCATTGCCCGGTTCATGGCCCGCCACGGCAACAACGTTCAATACCTCAAGCAACAAAACACGTACCGCGCCCATCCGCTCGAGCCGGCCCTGCGACAGGCGGTGGCGGAGCAGGTGGCGAAGAACGCCCTCGCGCCATGGGTGCTCGTCGCCTGGCTGAACGCCCAGGGCCCGAAGGACGCCGTGGACGCGGCCGGCAAGCCGGTCGGCGACGCCGAGCAGGTGAAGCTCGTCGAGGCGGTCGTGAAGAGTCCGGCCTGGGCCGCGCTGCCGGCGGAGGCCCGGTTCGCCGTGCGGTCGGCCTTTCCGCAGCAGGCGCTGCCGCCGGCGCAGTGGGCCGTGCGGCAGGCGGCCGACCCGGCCGTGATCTGCAAGGATCTGCTCGCACTTCCCAAGGCGGCGAACGCGGCCGCCACCGCGGCGGCCCTCGGCGCGGCGATCGAAGGGCTTCTGAAGTCACCCGTGCGCTGCGACGTCGTCGGCATCGAGAAGCTCGCGGAAGTTGCCCCCGAGGTCTTTTCCGACCCGCCGGTGATCGGCCGGATCGTGGAGCTCGCCGACTCGGTCCGCTCGTTCAACGTGCCGCCGCCGGTGGGCCAGCGGTTCTTCGAGATCGTGAGCAAGACCCGCGACCCGGCCACGCTCGAAAAGACGGCCGCCTGGCTCTGGCGATACGTGCAGACGTACCAC
>JBJTIE010000054.1:0-2829 GCA_046094845.1 Planctomycetaceae bacterium
CTTCCTCCAGGACCGGGTCGACCAACTGGTGCGGGCCTACCGCGTCCGCGGCCATCTGATGGCCGAGATCGACCCGCTCGGCCGGCCGCGGCCCGGACTCCCCGAGCTCGATCCGCGGTTCTATCACCTCACCGAAGCCGACATGGACCGCAGCTTCTCGACCGACACGATCGAGGGTCCGCAGTCGATGTCGCTCCGCCAGATCATCAAGCGGCTGCGCAACACCTACTGCCGGTCGATCGGCGTGCAGTTCATGCACATGGACGACCTGCGTGTGCGGCAGTGGCTCCAGGTGCGGATGGAGGGCTGCGAGAACCGGATCCAGCTCGATCGCAGGCAGCAGCTGCGGATCTACCGCCAGATGACGACGGCCGCGGTGTTCGAGGAGTTCATTCAGAAGCGATTCCTCGGGGCCAAGAGCTTCTCGCTGGAGGGTTCGGAGAGCCTCATTCCGCTCGTCGAGATGGCGATCGAGCGGGCCGGTGCCCAGGACATCACCGACTGCGTGCTCGGCATGGCCCACCGCGGCCGGCTCAACGTGCTTGCCAACATCATGGGCAAGAGCCCGCAGAAGATCTTCCGTGAGTTCGCCGACATGGATCCAGAGCTGCACGTCGGCCGCGGCGACGTGAAGTATCACCTCGGCCATTCCACCGACTACCAGGCCGCCAACGGCAAGAGCGTGCACCTCACGCTCTGCTTCAATCCCAGCCACCTCGAGTTCGTGAATCCGGTGGCGATCGGTCGGATGCGGTCGCGGCAGGATCGCGTGGGCGACATGGCCCGGCAGCAGGGGCTCGTGATCCTGATCCACGGCGACGCCGCGTTCGCCGGCGAAGGCATCATTCAGGAGACGCTGAACCTGAGCGAGCTCGACGCCTATCGCGTCGGTGGCACGCTCCATGTGATCGTGAACAACCAGATCGGGTTCACCACCGGGCCGCGCGAGTCCCGCAGCTGCATGTACGCCACCGACGTGGCGAAGATGCTCCAGATCCCGATTTTCCACGTGAACGGCGAAGACCCGGAGGCCGTGGCCCAGGTCGTGAATCTGGCGATGGATTTTCGGCGCGAGTTCCAGCGCGACGTCGTGATCGATATGTATTGCTTCCGCCGCCGCGGCCACAACGAGGCCGACGAACCGGCGTTCACGCAGCCGGCTCTGTATCGCGTGATCGAGCGGCGGCCGAGCGTGCACGAGAGCTACCTCGAGAAGCTGCTCAAGCTGGGCGAGGTCACCCGCGACGAGGCCCAGCAGATCGTCGAACAGCAGCAGGCGAAGCTGGCGGCCGACCTCTCGGTGGCCAAGAGCGAGGACTTCGTCCACAAGACCGACATCGGCGGCGTCTGGTCGTGCTACATCGGAGGTCGCGAGCAGGATGCGGCGGACGTCGATACGGGCGTGCGCAGGGAGACGCTCGTGCATCTGCTCGAGCGGCTCGTCGCGCTGCCCGACGGTTTTCAGCCGCACGCGAAGATCAAGAAGTTTCTGGAAGGCCGCACGCAGATGGCGGCCGGAGCCCAGCCGCTCGATTGGTCGGCGGCCGAGGCGCTCGGGCTGGCCACGATCGCCACCCAGGGGCTCCGGGTCCGGCTCTCCGGCCAGGACAGCCAGCGGGGCACGTTCAGTCATCGCCATGCAGTGATCCACGACGTGGTGACCGACGAGACGTTCTGCTCGCTGGAGCACCTCGCCCCGGACCAGGCTCCGGTGGAGATATACAACAGCCCGCTCTCCGAAGCGGGCGTGCTCGGCTTCGAGTATGGCTACAGCCTCGACTGTCCCGACGGCCTCGTGATGTGGGAGGCGCAGTTCGGCGACTTCGTCAACGCCGCGCAGGTCGTGATCGACCAGTTCATCTGCAGCGCCGAGGACAAGTGGAACCGCCTTTCGGGGATCGTCATGCTCCTGCCGCACGGCTTCGAGGGGCAAGGCCCCGAGCATTCGAGCGCCCGGCTGGAGCGGTTCCTGTCGCTGTGCGCGAAGGACAACATGCAGGTTGTGCAGCCGACGACACCGGCCCAGATGGTCCACTGCCTGCGGCGACAGGTGCTCCGTGTCTGGCGGAAGCCGCTCGTCGTGATGACGCCGAAGAGCCTGCTCCGCAATCCAGCCTGCGTGTCGAGCCTCGACGAGCTCGTGACGGGATCGTTCCAGCGGGTGATTCCCGACACCTCCGGCGTGGCTCCGCGGGATGTGCGCCGCATCCTGCTCTGTTCGGGCAAGGTGGCCTACGAGCTCGAGAAGCGGCGGCAGGAGCTGGGCCGCCGCGACGTCGCGATCGTCCGCGTGGAGCAGCTCTATCCGCTGCCGCGGCAGGCGCTGGAGGAGGCGCTGGCCCGCTACACGCCCGGCACGCCGGCGGTGTGGGTGCAGGACGAGCCGGAAAACATGGGTGCCTGGCGGTTCTTCCGCATCCACTTCGGCGACAAACTGCTCGATCGGTTTCCGTTCTCCGGCATGTGCCGCCAGAGCGCCGCGAGTCCAGCCACCGGCTCGAAGAAGAGCCACGATCTCGAACAGAACGAACTGCTCAACGCGTCCTTTACCGTCTGATCCACCCTCGCACAGACCGCCGTGTCGCGCGGTCTCCTCTCCCCAATGGCACTCGAACTCAAGGTCCCTGAAGTCGGCGAATCGATCACCGAGGTGATGATCGGCACCTGGAAAAAACAGGAGGGCGACGCCGTCGCCGCCGACGACTCGATCGTCGAAATCGAGAGCGACAAGGCGACCGTCGAGCTGCCGGCCCCGACCGCGGGCCGCGTGACGAAGATCCTCAAGGCAAGTGGCGAGAAGGCGCTGGTCGGCGAGGTGATCGGCTATCT
>JBJTIE010000055.1:0-11513 GCA_046094845.1 Planctomycetaceae bacterium
ATCTTCTGGCAGATGCCCTCCTCGACCTCGTCCGGCGTGGCCCCCGGATAGGGCACCGTGACGAGCACGATCTCCAGGTCGAACTCGGGGAATACCTCCCGCCGCATCGACGCGAACGCGAGTGCGCCCACGAGGAGGATCGAGATCACCAGCGTGTTCATCGCCGGCATATTGCGAACGGTCCAGGAGACGATCGTCCTCACGTCGCGTCCTTTCCTTCCGTCGTCGCCGCCGACTTCGTCTCACTGGCTCCGGGCTCGACGATCGCCATGCCGGCCCGCGGATTCGAGAGCTGGCTCGTCACCACCCGGTCGCCGGGAAGCAGCCCCGACGCGGCTGATTCGAACACGATCCGTCCACCGCTGGACTGCACCGGTTGCGGCCGCACCACCAGGAGTTTGCCGTCACGCATCACCCACACGTCACCGCTGGGGCGTTGTGCATCCTCCGGAATCGAGACCAGTTCGCCCGGCGAATCGATATGCACCCGCACCTGGACGAACATGCCGCGGAGCAGCGATCGCGGTGCGCCCGGAGGCAGTTGCGGCATCCGGGCGCCGTAGCGGTCGATGGCCTTCACCCCGCGCGGCTCCTGCACGAGCACGCGACACGGGAGGGTGCGGGTCTTCTCGTCGAGGCCGCGCCCCTCCTGGCGGGAGAGCGTGCCGTCCCACTCGTACTCCGCATCACCAATCGCGTAGACGACCGTCACCGGCGTATCGAGCTCCGCGTGGGCCGACTCGCCGCCGCCATCCCCTTCGGGCCGAGACCGCCAGATCCTGGAGACGTCGTCCATCTCCAGGCTCGTGCGGACCTCCGCGGCAGCCGTATCCTCGATCGTCACCAGCGGCGCGCCCTTCGCCACGAAGGAGTCTTGCTCGACCTTGTCTTCCACGATGATCCCGTCCGCCGGCGCGACGATTCGCGTGCGGGCCAGGTCGAGCTTTGCCTTCGCCAAGAGCGTCGATGACAGTGACTCCGCCTCTTCGAGCCGAATCCTCCGCTTGGCGAGCACCCGCTTCTGGCCCTCGAGCGAGGTCAACGCATTGGCGGCCGTGAGTTCGTCCCGCAGGGCGCGGTCGTGCTCCGACTCCGTCACGATCTTGCCCGCCTTGAGCCCCTCGAGCCGCTTCGACTCACGTCCCGCCAGCTCCACCTGCCGCCGGGCGAGCCCCGCCGCCTCGGCGTTCTGGGTCAATTCCGCGTCGATTTCCTCGATCGCCAAGGCCGCCTGCTTGAGCTCGCGTTCCAGCCGATCGACGTCGAGCTCGTAGTCGCGAGGGTCGATTTCGAAGAGCAGCGTGCCCTGTTTCACGAACTGCCCCTCGTTGCAGGCCGGCGTCTTCAGCTTCACGCGACCGGGCACCTCCGCCGCGAGCGTCACCTCACGGAGCGGCACCACGACCCCGTCGGCCTCGATCGACAGCCCGCCACTGACCCGCTCGACCTCGGCGGTTCGCACCGGCACGGCGGATACGGTGGCGGCGTCTTTCCGCGCGGGCGGGGGCTGACTGCCCAGCAGCAGAAACAGGGCGACCCCTCCGCCGAGGATCACCAGCGGCATCACCCAGCCGAGCACCGAGCGAACGACGTTCATACGGCGGAATCCTTCTTGCTGGGCCCTGCCGAGGGCACTGACGTGAGCGGTGCCGCCACGCCCAGCGCGGCGAGCGCGTAGGCCGTGACGTGGTCGGCGAGTGCCGCTGGCGAGTGAAGCGCGGCGATCTCCGGCCGGGGCACGAGCATTCCCACGACCTCGCCCGCCGCACGGTACAGAAAGCACTGCCCCACGATGCTCATGCCCACCCGCCGAAGCCCGGGCTCGTCGAGCCGGTCTCCAGTGAGCTCATGGAGCACCGACACGAGGACGGCGAAGTGAGGGCGGATGTAGTCCTCGACCAGCTCGCGGCAGGCCTCCGTGGGCTGGAGCACCTCCCGCATCATGAGCCGCACCTGCCACGGGGGCTGGCCGAGGCCGAGCATCCGCTCCAGCATGTTGGCCACGAAATCGTGGAGCTTGCGGTCGGGCGGCGTGCCTGGCTGCCACTCGGGCAGCGGCACCTGCCGCACCCGATCCTCGTGGGCGTGCTTCACGCTCTCGATGTAGAGCCGTCGCTTGTCGCCGAAGTAGTAGTTGACCGCAGCGACATTCACGCCGGCGGCCAGGCAGATGTCGCGGATCGTGGCGGCGTCGTAGCCGCGCTCGGCGAACTCGCGGCCGGCCGCCGAGAGAATCCGCTCCCGCGGGTCTTCCACGCCAGCGGGCGGGAGCTGTCGGGCATGTCGGGCAACAACCACAGGAGCCTCGGGGAAATTACTGCAGACGGGACGTTTCAAACATCCGTTTGAAGCAAGTGTATACGCAGCTATCGCCTGGGCGAGAGCAATTTTCTCAAAACGGCCGTGAGGGGTTGCCCATGCCCCGGGAGCAGGCGTATGCCGCCGAGCGTAGGCAGGATGCCGAAGCGAAGGCGGCATCCGAGCGAGCGAGAGGCATGGATGCCCGAAGCGAGCGTCCGGCGACGGAGCATGGGCAACCCCGAACCCACGCCACAGGAGGTCGACACGCGGCGGAATAGAAGAGCCTATGGCGTTCAGACCGTGGGCCGCATGCGGAGCATGCGGACTACGGTCGGACGGTTTGGACTACGGCTGCGAACGCGGGTCCGCCAGGATGGCCTCGGCGCAGAGGCGGCCGCTGGCCAGAGCTCCGTTGATCGAGGCGGAGTGGCAGTGGTCGCCGCAGACCCAGAGCCCGGGAGCGACCCGCGGCGCGACCGGCCGACTGCGGCGAGCGGCAGGCGACTCATCCGGCAGGGCATGCGGCACGCGCACGGTCGTCAGGTGCGTCCACTCACGGACCGCGTGGCCACACCAGCCGGCCGCCTGCCGCTGCACCGCCGCGACGAGATCGGCCCCCTCGGCTGGACAGTCACTCCGAATCGACGCATAGACAAGGCTGCGGCCCGGCGGGGCATAGCCGGCGACGATGTCGGAAGGAACCGTGAGATTGTCGATCGGACCATCAGCCGCGGCGTTGACGAGCAACACGCGACCGGGCAGCGGCGACTGCGGAGCGGCAAAGGCCACCAGCCGCGTCGGCTTCCACTCACGCGAAGCGGCCGCACCTCCCGCCTGGCCCGGCAGCAACGCCCCGACGGCAGCCGCGTCGGTCGCCACGACGACCTGTGCGGCTGAAAGCTCGCTGCCATCATCCAGGATCACGCGGCCTGGCTCGACCCGCCGCACCCGCATGCCGAGCCGGATCGCATCTGCCGGCAGCCCCGCGGCGAGCTGACGCGGAATCGCATCCATGCCGCCGCGGGGCAGGCAGGCGCGGCCGAGCGAGAACATCGCGAAGTCGAAGAGCAGCACCGGGGCCGCCGTGTCGAGTGCTCGCTCCAGGAACACGCCGCCAAAAAACGGCACGAAGAACCGCTGGATGAACTGCGGCGAGAATCCGCGGGCGGCAAGTTCCTCGCGAGCCGTGCGCTCGGCCGCGCCGGTGACGCCCCCGGGATCGAGCCGCCCTGCGCGGTAGTCGCGGAGCACGGCAGCCCGCAGCCGGGCCGTCCGCAGGCCGTCGGCGATGCCGACGGTGCCATCGAGCACGCCCGAGATCGCAGCCAGCGGCCGCCGCCATGGATCCGCCACCCGCCGCAGCCGGTCTCCCTCGGCGATCACCGCGCCCGGCTCGAAGTCCCCGAGGCGCAGGGCGGCGTGGTCGAGCTGCCGGCGGCCCTCCGGATAGGCGTCGTTGTAGACCTGGAACCCGCGGTCGATCCGGAACCCATCCACGGTGTCGGTGGCCACACGGCCGCCGACCCGATCGGCGGCCTCGATGACCGTCACCCGCCGTCCGGCTCCGACGAGCACGCGGCCGCAGGCAAGACCCGCGAGGCCGGCGCCCACGATGATGCAGTCAGGGTGCGTCACGGCGATGCTCGCTGCTCGGTGAGCACACGGCTCAACCACCGCCCGGCCGCCAGACCGCTCGACGCGGCACCTTCCACCCGCGGCCCGGCGAAGGCGTCGCCACAGCAGGCCAGCGGCGGCCGCTGCATCACGGCCACCACCGGATCCGACAGGATCGTGGTCGGAAGGGCGAACTTCCAGCGATGCAGCGACCGCTCGATCACGACCGTCGCGGGATCGCCGTCGATCCACGGACGGACGGCGTCGAGCAGCAGCCCGGTGACGACCTCGGGCGGCGCGTCGAAATGCGCCCGACTGAAGTCGCCGGTGGCGTGCACGGTGAGGGCCGGCACCGCGGAGATGCCTTTCTGCCGATTATCGGCGAGCCAGGCGATCGGGCCGCCGGCATCGGCGGCGAACTGGATCCCGCCGGGCTCGGGCACGAGGCTCGGCCGGTCGAGCACGAGCATCAGCGCGAAGCACGGATCATAGACGACGGCTTCGAGCCGCTGCCGCACCTCGGACGGCACGAGATCGACCGGCCCGTCGATCAGGCCACCGGCCCGCATCAGCTCGAGGGCCTGCGGCACCGGCGCGGTGACCACGGCGCCGGCGGCCGAGAGTTCCTCCAGCCGGTCGTCGGCGTTTCTCACCGCCACGCGCACCCGGGAACCATCGACAGCCACGGCCGTGACCTGTGCTCCGGTGCGAATGTCGCATCTGCCGGCCAGATCGCTCGACAGCAGCTCGTTCGCCAGCCACTTCGGCAGATCGGTCATGCCCCGCGCACCCCGCCACCGGGCATGGCCGTCGGCCGGCGCGGCGGCGTCCCCGATGCTGCCGTCCCGGGAAAACCCGTGGCACCACGGCTGCACGACGGCATCCTCGTGCGCCGCCGTCACGATCGCGCCGAACGTCCGGCCCCGCACCGTGAAGAACTGCGCGCCATGGTCGCAAACGGCATCGCCGAGCCGCCGCGTGGCCATCCGGCCGCCGATGCCGCGTGATTTCTCGACCACGAGCACCCTGTGGCCGGCCCGGGCGAGTTCCCCGGCCGCGCACAGGCCCGAGATGCCGGCGCCGATGACGATCACGTCGAGATCACCGGCGTCGGCCGCGCACATCTCGATCCCGGCGGCTCAGCCGCCGCCTCCGCTGACGGGCGGAAACAAGAGCCGCAGCGGCTCCCCCACGCACGGCATCCGACTCGACGCCACCACTTCCCCCGCACCGCAGCCGGCCATCACGCCCGCCGTCTCGGCCAGCGCCCGGACCCGCGAAAACACATGGGCTTTCTCCGCCGGAAACTGCGAGGGGTAGCAGGCGATCGCGGCCAGCTTCGTCTCGAGATGGGACGTGATGTCGATCACCATCGGCCAGTGGCCGTGCGGCACGGCAGGCAGGCCGGCGAAGAGGAAGTAGGTGAGGAAGTGCGGCACCGTGTGCACCGGGAGACCGGCGAACGTGTCGTCCCACTTCGTGAGCCGCGAATAGAAGACGGCGGCCTCGGTGATCGCCACCGCCTGCGCATGATCGGGAGAAGCCAGCGGGGTCTTGTCGCCCAGGCCGAGCACGAGCCTGGGCCGCCAGCGGCGAAACACCTGGGCGAGCGCCACGCGAACATCGAACCCATCGAAGAGCCGGCGGTTCGCAAAGCCGAGATGCTCGCGGTGCACGACGCCGAGCGTCGCGGCCGCAGCGGCGGCCTCGGCCAGCCGCTCGGCCGGCCCGCTCGACCGCGGAGTCGGCTCGCCATCGGTGAGATCGACGATCCCCACGCGGAACCCCTGCGCCGCCAGCAGCGCGAGCGTGCCGCCGCAGCCGATCTCGACGTCGTCGGGATGGGCCCCCACCGCAATCACATCGAGAGGCGTGGGCAGGGCGGCCATGGCGTCAGGCCGCCGTCGGCTTCGTGGCCGCGATCAGAAACACCGGATTGATCGACTCGAACCGAATTCGATCGAGCTGCTCGATCCCGCGGGCGATGTTCACCATCCAGTAGGCGGCGTCGCCCGACTGTGAGCGGAGGAAGGCATGCACGGCTGCGAGATTCTCGATGCTGTTGCAGGCGGTCACGAGCCGGCCACCCGTCTTGAGCCTCTTCCAGGCCTCGGCCACGAGCATCGACACGTCGCGACCGCTGCCCCCCACGTAGATCGCGTCGGGATCGGGAAGGCCGGCCCAGGCCTCGGGCGCGCGGCCGAGCACAGGCTGGAGATTCGTGACGCCGAATCGCGCTGCATTCTCGCGAATCAGGCCATGGTCGTCGGGATCCATCTCGATCGCGTAGGCCGTGCCGCTCCGGGCCAGCCGGGCGGCCTCGATGGCCACCGAGCCGCTGCCCGCGCCGACGTCCCAGATCACGCTGGTCGGGTGCAGTTCGAGCTCCGACAGGGCGAGCGACCGCACCTCGGCGGGCGTCAGCAGGCCCCGCTTCGGCCGCGACTGGAGGAACGATTCGTCGGGGTTGCCGAACACGCGGCGGCCCGCCTCGCCCGGAATGCCGACGGCGCGGGCCTTCCGCACGAGGATCATCACGTTGAGCGGACCGAACGACTCCCTCGCGATGTCGGCGAGACTGCCCTGCGTGACCCGCTCGTCGGGCGAGCCGAGGTTCTCGCAGACATACGCCTGAAACGAATCGATGCCCTCGTCGAGCAACGCCCGGGCCACGGCGGCCGGCGGCCATTGCTCGCTCGTGAACAGGCCCACCGTCTCGCTCGACCGCACGCGGTCTATCACCCGTTCGATCGACTGGCCCGCAAGATTGGCGAGGAAGGCGTCTTCCCACGACTCCTTCACCCGGGCAAAGGCGAGTTGCATGCTGCTGACGTGCGGCACGACCTCGAACCGATCCTTGCCGAGACGCGCACAGACGAAGCGCGCGGTGCCGTAGAACAGCGGGTCGCCCGATGCCAGCACCACCAGCCGCCTGCCCGCCGCGGACTGGATCCTGTCCACGAGGTCGTCGAGGCTCGCCGCCGTCTCCAGCCGGCTCCGCAGCACCGGCGGCAGCAGCGTGCCGCACGACTCCGGGCCGAGCAGCACGTCGGCGGACTCGATGATCCGCCGCGCGTGCGCGGTGATTCCCTCGACGCCGTCGTCACCGATGCCGACGATGTGAACCTTCTCGGCAGCCACCACGCGAATGTCCTTCTCCGGGGCGGCGAACCGCATTCCCTCGGGCGATGATCCGGGCGCGGAACGTCCTTATGCCTGGAACGAGCTGCCGCAGCCGCAGCTCTTCTTCGCGTTGGGATTGTTGAACGTGAAGCCCCGCTTGTCGATCGCTTCGTGGAAATCGAGGGTGGTGCCGTCGAGAAAAAGGTCGCTCTTCTTGTCGACCACGACCGCCACGCCGTGCTGGTCGGTCTTCGTGTCGGCCTTGGGATCGAAGGCCGTGTCGAAGCCGAGCGAATACTGGAAGCCGCTGCAGCCGCCTCCCGCGACGCCGACGCGGAGAACCGTGGCCGGATCGAGCTTCTGATCCGCAATGATCTTCTTGACCTCGCTGGCAGCCTTTTCCGTGAGCATGACCGACATGGCGTGAACTCCTCCTGCGAAAGACCGGCGGCTGCCGATTCGCAGCCCGACCGTAGCAAATACTATCCCGCCCCGCCCCCCAGGCAAAGCCCACGCAGTTCGGCCACGCCCGCAGCCACTCGCGTCGCGGCCGCCTCGACGTCCGCGGTCGTCGTGAACCGCGAGAGGCCGAACCGCAGGCTGGACCGGGCCTCGTCGTCGGACAGCCCCAACGCGAGGAGTACGTGGCTCGGCCGCGGGCTCTCCGCCGAACAGGCGCTGCCGGCACTCGCGGCGAGGCCGGCGGCCGACAGTGCGGCGAGCAGCGACTGCCCATCGACTCCCGTGATCCTCACGTTCAGATTATTGACGAGCCGCACCAGGACACCGCCGTCGTCCATCGCATCGAGGGGGGGGCCATTGAGGGCGATGCCGGGCACCGTCGCCTCCAGCCGGCTCCAGAGTCGGTCGCGCAGCCCTCGCATCCGCGGCACCTCGTCGGCGAGGCCGTCGGTCGCGAGTCGGGCCGCGGTCGCCAGCCCCACGATGGCCGGCACGTCGAGCGTGCCGCTTCGCAGGCCACGTTCCTGGCCGCCCCCATGCACGAGCGGCTCCAGCCGCACGGCCCGGCCGCGCCGCCGCACGTAGACGGCCCCCGCTCCCTTCGGTCCGTGAAATTTGTGCGCCGAGAAGCTCGCCAGATCGGCCCCGAGGGCATCGACATCGACCGGCATCCGGCCGATGGCCTGGGCGCAGTCCACGTGCAGCACTGCGCCGCGGTCATGCACCCGCTCCGCGATCGCGGCCACATCCTGCACGACGCCGATTTCGTTGTTGGCCAGGAGCACCGACACGAGGAACGTGTCGGGCCGAAACGCCTCGTTGAGATCGGCGAGCCGGATTCGCCCCGACATGCCGCCGCCGTCACGTTGGCCCACGACTGGCAGCCGCGTGACCGCCGTGCCCGAGCGTTCGAGATGCTCCAGCGGATCGAGCACGGCGTGATGCTCGGTGGCGACGGTGATCACGTGGCCGCGGCGGCCCTCGGTCATCAGTCGGGCCGCTGACCCGAGCAGGGCGAGGTTCGCGCTCTCGGTGGCTCCGCTCGTGAACACGATCTCGCGGGCCGCCGCGTTGATGGCGGTGGCGAACGTGCTGCGGGCCGCCTCGACGGCCGCGCGGGCTTCGCGGCCGGGATCGTGTGTCACGCTGCCGGCGTTGCCATAGTGATCCGTCAGCCACGGCAGCATCGCCTCCAACACCCGCGGGTCGAGCCGCGTGGTGGCGTGGTTGTCGAGGTAGATCGGGGCTGGCGCGACTGACATGGCGTCAGCCAAGTCTACCCTCGGCGAGGGCGTCGAGCGTGATCTGAGACCAGGTCTCGAACCGTTCGCGATCGGCCAGCAGCGCCTCGAGCGTGTCGAAGCCGCACTCCACCAACTCGCTCTCCCGCGACGCCACCTCGGGCCGCTCGACCTCCAGAATGTGCACGATCCCGAGGTGCACGCTGCCCACGGCGTTGGAATCGTCGTTGATCAGCCCGACGCAGCGGCCATGCCAGCACCCCGCGATCGCGATCTCCTCGGCCAACTCGCGCCGCATGCCGGCGTCGTACGACGTGTCGTCACCGTGCTCGCCGTCGGTGCTCGAGATGTGGCCGCCGATCCCGACCGACCGCTTGGCCCGCAGCCGCTTCTCGCTCTGGCCGCCGCCCCGGGTGTAGGCGAAGTAGCGGGGCTGGCCCTCCGCGCCCTTCCAGGCGAGCACGCAGTAGGGGATCAGCTGCTTGAACGACGGGTCCTCTTCCACGCTGGCCCGTGGTCGCCACGAGGTGTGCCGCGGATCGAGCAGGACGGGTAGGTAGGCGGCCGTGTCGCCGCAAAAACCCTGAAACGCCCCGACCGTGTCGAACAAGGCCCGCGGCACCACGAGCACGTCTTCCTGCGGCAGATCCGACATCGTTGTCTCCTGAAATTGGTCGCGGCAGCATATCGGACGGGAGCGGCCGCGGACACCGTCACAGGATGAGCATCGCGTCGCCATAGCTCAAAAACCGATACCGCTCGCGGATCGCCTCGGCGTAGGCCCGGGCGATGAGCTCCCGCGAGGCGAACGTGCTCACGAGCACCATAAGCGTCGTCCGCGGCATGTGAAAATTCGTCAGCAGGCAATCGACCGCGTGAAACGGGAATCCAGGCCGGATAAAGAGGTCGGTCGGTCCGACGAAGGGAGCAGCGTCGCCCGAGCGAGACGCCGTTTCGAGCGTCCGCATCGCCGTGGTGCCGACGGCGATCACCCGGCCGCCACGGGCCTTCGTCCGCTCGATCGCGGCGACCGTTTCCGGCGGGCAGACGCACCACTCGCTGTGCATCTCGTGGTCGTCGAGCGATGCGGCCGAGATCGGCCGAAACGTGCCCAGCCCCACGTGCAGCGTGACCGTCGCCCGGCCGACGCCCCGTGCGGCGAGTCGGGCGAACAGTTCGTCGGTGAAGTGCAGGCCCGCCGTGGGCGCCGCCGCCGAACCGGCCACGCGGGCGAACACCGTCTGGTACCGCTCAAGATCACCGGGCTGCTCATGCCCGCCGCGGAGGTAGCCCGGCAGCGGCACGCGGCCCACGCGGGCGAGCAGCTCCTCGGCCGAAGCATCGACGAGCGGTCGCGCGAGCCACGCACCTCCTGCGGCCCGGCCCACGAGCTCGATCTCCACCGCATCGGCTGCGTCGGCGTCACGGGTCGTCAGCCGCACCCGCTCGCCCGGCTCGGGCCGGCCGCGGGTCTGGGCGAGCACCACCCAATTGCCGGCCTGATCCCCCTCCCGTTCCACCCGGAGAAACAGCCCCTCCCACTTTCCGCCGGTGCCCACGCGGTGGCCGAGGAGTCGCGCGGGCACCACCATCGTGTCGTTCACGACGACGAGGTCGCCGGGCGTCAGCAGCCCGGGCAGATCGCGGACATGGCGGTGCGTCAGCCCGCCGGTGTGACGATCGACGACGAGCAGCCGCGCAGCCGTCCGATCGGCGAGCGGCTCCTGGGCGATCAGCTCCGGCGGGAGGTCGTAGTCGTACAGATCGGCGTCGCCCATTCGCTTCAGCCTACCTGCTACAGTGGCGGGCATGGATCCCGCCTCCATCCACACGAGTGTTCTCCCCGCCGAGGTGATGTCCTACCTCGCGATCGAGCCCGGAATGCGGGTGGTGGACGGCACGCTCGGCGGCGGCGGGCACACCCGTCTGTTCGCGGAGGCCGTCGGGCCGACCGGCCTGGTGATCGCGATCGACCGTGATCCGGAGGCGATCGACCGCGGCGCCCGCGAGCTGACGGGACGGCCCGTGCGGTTCGCCCAGGCCAACTACTGCAACCTCCCCGAAGTGCTCGACGCGTTGGCGATCGACCGCGTCGATCGCGTGCTGCTCGACGTCGGCCTGTCGAGCGACCAACTCGCCGACCATTCTCGCGGCTTCTCGTTCGAGTCCGACGGCCCGCTCGACCTGCGGTTCGACCCGACCGAGGGCGAGCCGGCCTGGCGGATCATCAACCGCATGCGGCCCGAAAGCCTCGCCGACATCATTCATGAGTTCGGCGAGGAGCGGTTCAGCCGGCGGATCGCCCGCCGGATCGCGGCGGTGCGGGAGAAGGAGCCGATCAAGTCGGCCCGCGATTTCGCCCGCGTCGTGATGTCGGCCATTCCACGGCAGCATCCACCGCCGCGGATCCATCCCGCCACCCGCACGTTCCAGGCGCTCCGCATCGCGGTCAATCAGGAGCTCAAGTCGCTGCGGATCGCCCTCGAGCGGATCCCCACCCGGCTCGCTTCGGGCGGGCGTTTGGCCGTGATTTCTTTTCATTCGCTGGAAGACCGCCTCGCCAAAGAGGCGTTCCGCAACCGCCAGGTCTGGGACAGCCTCACGAAGTCGCCTGTGGAGGCAGGCAACGAGGAGGTTCTGCGCAATCCGCGCAGCCGGTCGGCGAAGCTCCGCGTCGCCCAGCGGCTGTGACGCATCCAACGCGGCCGGAGCCAGATTCGCCGCCGGCGAACGCTCTGGCGGCGGGCCGCTGTTTTCAGCAGAATCCCGCCC
>JBJTIE010000056.1:0-8284 GCA_046094845.1 Planctomycetaceae bacterium
ATCAAGCATGGCCGAATCTTTGCGACCATGCCGAGGTCGACGAGCCAGGCTTCACCGCGGAGAGGATTGGCCATCGCCAGCCTCTCGCGCGTCTAGGTCGAGGAACAACTCCTCGGCGACGGCGACAAGTGCATCGTCGCCTATGTCGCCCGCTTCGCCCTGCACGACCTGCCGCAGCAGCAGACCGGCAGCCTCATGCTTCTCGGCGTCGCTGAGCGACCGGAACGACCGGAGTAGGTCGCGGACGGCACTGGTCATGGATGGTGTCTCATGTAAGACATAAGCAAGTGTACGCGAGAACAGGCATTTGGCCAAGGCGAATCCCGGTATTCAGAATGACCAAGTTGGGCAGCTCGCAGCAAACAGACTCACCATGCCGCCAGACGTTATCGCGAGTCTGCTCCAACGCCTGGTTCTGCATCTGCCTTAACTGGACTCGTCGCCACGGTGCTCGCTGGAACTATCCGTGAGCAACCGGATTATCCGGCGCGCGAGGCTCCTTGATTTCGCGATGACGAGGCACAGGCTGGCATACACCTGTAGCCGGGTTGCGGTACCAATCATGCCGCCCACCATGCCGCACCAACACGCAACCGTTGGCCTCGATTGACTTGATGAGATCCACACGCTTCATGGCAGCACAAGTTCACCGACCTTGCGAGCGCCGGAAATATGACCGCCAGAAAGATCGAGGTAGAGATCCTTCAAATGCTCGATCAGGTCCGGCAAGCTTTCGCCTTGAGTCCAGTAATCCGGATATTCCTCAAGGTAGCCGAGCCACCAATCACCGTCTTGCCAGTGGACGTATTTGATCGTTTGCATAGAGCACCTCGTGTCGCCTAAACGAATCCGACAGTCAAAGTGTATCGCCACGGCAATGTCACACGCCAGCCGGAATCGCGAACCATGCGACTCCTCGCCACCGCAGCAAGAGACCGACGGGCCGGTCGCCGAGGCACGATCCATGCCACGGCCCGATTTGTTCGCGGGGTACAGAATCCAGGCTAACGCGACCCAAGGAAACCCGCCTGCATCATCAGCGGCCGCACAACACGGCTGGTGGCTCCCGTGCTCTAGCTCTGGGCTTTGTTTATTGCAGAACGCTGAAGCTGATCAGCGGCGGGCCATGGGCTCAGCTTCACCGCGAGACGTAAGCCGCCGCCTGATCCAGCGCCTGGTTCTGGCTGCCCTGCCACGCCAGTCTCCGCCGAATCCACAGGGGATCTCGGCGAGCATCCATGACCGCAACGACCACCAGCATGCTTTCGCTCACCGTGTAGTAGATGCAAAAGGGAAATCGCTTCGACAGAGACCGATGGTATCCCAGGGCGATTTCATGAATGCCGCCGTAATACGAGAGGGAATCGATATCGGCTATCAAGCAGCTACGGAAGTAGTCACCGAGCCCGGGCGACTGCCGCTCATAAAACCAATAGCCCTCGGCGAGATCAGCTTCCGCATCGGAGGAGATGCTGACAATCATCGCCCGAGCTGCATCAAGCGGGCTTTTGCGTCAGCCCAGGCGGATACCGTTGCACGTCCGTCCTCGAGCCGACGCCTGCGATCCTCGAGAACCTCGCGGTGCCACTCAGGCGACTGGACATCACCGGGGTGTTCGCACAGGCTCTCCCAAATGCTTTCAAGGAGCCGCACCTTCTCGGCGACCGACATCGTTTCAATCGAGATATCAGTGGACATGCGTGCCTCCGCTCCGCCTGCAGTATACCGGATTGCCAGAACGGCGGCGATCAGCGGCTCGCGGTCTACAGGCTGTCCATAGGAGGAATTCTCCGACCCCCAAGACGATGCCCGTGAGTCCATTGCATCGCGTGGTTTTGGGGCCAGCCGCCGGAACGCTGAAAATCAAGCATGGCCGAATCTTTGCGACCATGCCGAGGTCGACGAGCCAGACTTCACCGCGAAGAGGATTGGCCATCGCCAGCCTCTCGCGCGTCTAGGTCGAGGAACAACCCCTCGGCGACGGCGACAAGGCGAATCCCGGTGTCCAGAACGAGTAATGCTACTGTTCCGCATAAATGAGGTCGTCGCTGGGTAACGCGCCGACGTCCTTTGCGATGACCTGCGGCAAGTCTTTCGCCGGACTACGCTTCCGGTCAATTTCTTACACAAGGGCGACGGCGTTACGTGCATCATCTGCTGGATAACCGCCCGTCGCCAAGTGGTGGCGATTGGCCCGCCTGAGGGTCGCTCATCCCTGCGGTGAACGGTTCCCGGGCCATTGTTCGGGCCCACTGCTTCGCCCACCTGAATCGCCGATAGCCACCCCGGTGCTTTGGAGGATCCCGCAGGGCCGCACGGTCCATCGGGCAAAAAATCCGCCCACGCGAAGAAGCCGCCAATCGCCCGTGTTTTCCACGTGATTCCGGCGAAAGAAGAAAAGCGGGCGAAGGGACTCGAACCCTCGACATCCAGCTTGGGAAGCAGTGCGGCGGTGCTGACCGTCCTCCAGACGCTCTTCATAGGCCTGCCAAAGCGGCCGTGACGGTTGAAAAACCGACGTGCCACGGCGTTCGCCAACCGCCGTCACGACCGAGGACACCATGCAGCAGATGGTGTTCCAGCCTGCCAGCGGGTTAGCGGCGGCATGGGTGCGCGGGTAAACGGGGCGTCAAGTGCGCCGGTTCGGCGTCAGTGCTTGGTGCGCTCGCCCACCTCAACCAACTCTTGGCCCATCCGGAGTTCTCGAACGATGTCTACCCAGAGCGGCTCCAACCACTGAAACAGCGACGGGTTGGTGCTGTTACCGATCCGAAGCCAGACAACTTGAGGGCCGCCGGTTTCTGTCATGTGGCGAACCGCAAAGTCTTCGTCTTTCGTCACGATGCACCAGCCACCAGCAATCGCAAACCGCCAAATCTCTCGGTCGTCTGCATCTCGCAGCCCAACGTCACGACACGCTATCGCTTCTTCGCCGAGCGTCCTCAGTAACCTTGCCAGCGACGGTGGCAGCTGGGCATCGACGAGGAACCGCATGCCATCCGCCTAGCCGACGAAGACAGGATGGTCGAAATACTGGGCGGCATACTCAAGGCACGCGCGGATGTCTTCTCGCTCGAGATCAGGGTAATCAGCAAGAATCTGATCCTCTGTTGCCCCGGAAGCGAGCATTTCAAGAACGTCCTTGACCCGAATCCGCATGTGGCGAATGCACGGTCTGCCCCCGCATTTTCCGGGGTCAACGGTGATTCGCGACTGAGAGGGTGTTGTTACCATGAAACCATCATATGTACAGCTGGGTTGATTGGTAAATCTCATGACATCCAGTAGACGAGTCCTGAAACGGCAAAAGAAGAAAAGCGGGCGAAGGGACTCGAACCCTCGACATCCAGCTTGGGAAGCTAGCGCTCTACCAACTGAGCTACGCCCGCGCGGCAGCCGTGGCCGGTGAGCCACGACGACACCCGCACTCTATAGCTGCGAAAGCCGTTTCGCAACCGAGCGGCGCGGCTGCCGCCCGACGAAAGGGCTTCGGGCTGCGTAGAATCGGAGCCGCCGTGCGGCCGCTCCAGGCACGCGGCCCGGGAACCAGTCAGGAGAGGAGCGATCGGGATGACAGAGGCGAGTCAGGGCGAAACGCAGCGGCCGGCCGGACGGGGCTTTCTGCGGTCGCAGGTCGGGATGCTGCTCACGACGGTGCTCGTCGTGGGACTCGGTGCCGTGGCAGTCGTGCCGTGGCTGCTCTCCAGCCCCGAACGGATGGCGCGGTATGCGGCTGCGGCGTTGCCCCAGCTCCAGGGAGACGTGACGTTCGGCAGCGTGCGGCTCGGCTGGGCGGGGCCGATGACCTTCGACGACGTGCGGATCGTGCCGCGAGATGGATCGGCGGCGCCCGTGCGGATCAGGCGGATCGTGGGCAGTCATGGCTTGCTCGCGATGCTGTTCTCCGGCGGTGACCTCGGGCAGATTCGTGTCGAAGGGCTCGAGGCCGACGTCGTGTACGACTCCCAGCGGCGGTCGAACATGGCCACGCTGTTTCCGCCGCCTGCCAGACCAGCCACCGGCGGCGCGGGAGTGGCTGGCGGCCCGCGGCGCAGCCCGGTGCGGCTGCGGCTCGACGTAGAGAACGCGATCGTGAGGATCGCAGGCCCGTGGTCTCCGGAGCCGTGGGTAAGCGATCCGATTCAGGTGCGGGCCGCGCTCGCGCCCGCCGCCGACGCGGCGCATAGCGAGTGGACGATCGAGCCGGTGCAGCTGCTCACCGACGCGCGGCTGGAGCCGGGCGTCGCCCAGGGCGTACTCGCCTACATCGCGCCGGTGCTCGCCGATGCCACCCGTACCGGCGGCCGGTTTTCATTGCGGCTCGACGGAGCTCGGCTGCCCGTGGGCGAGCCAGCCGCAGGCACGCTCGCCGGTCGGCTCTCGATGCATGAAGTGGTGCTCGGGCCGGGGCCATTGGCGGTCAACGTGCTGCAGTCGCTGCCGCTCAAACTGCCTCCACCCCCGGCGATCCTCTTCGCCGACGAGGCGAATGTGGACTTCCGGCTCGCCGACCGCCGCGTCTGGCACAAAGGCCTCGAGTTCGGGCTGCCGCTGGCCAAGCCGGGGCAGCGGCTCGACGTGGAGTCGAGCGGCTCGGTCGGCCTGGATGACGGCTCGCTCGAGCTCACGCTGCGGCTTCCGATTCCGGTCGATCTGCCACAGGATCGGCCGCTGCTGGCCGCGCTCTCGGGCAAGCAGGTGTCGGTGGGGATCTCGGGTGTGCTCGGGGAGCCGAAGGTCGTCTTCGATGGCTCGATCAAGGCGGCGGCGGGTGACGTGCTCGCCGACTTCATCGACAACATCCGCAATCGGCCCCGCCCCGCCCCCGCTCCGGGCGGCGAGCCTCCATCCGGAGGCGAATCGACCGGTGGCGACCCGACGGCCGAGCAGGTGATCGATCTCGTCGGCGGTGTGCTCGACGAGGTGGCGAAACGGCGGGCCGAGCGGCGGGCCGCGGAGGCTGCGAATCCGGAGGCGGTGCCGCCCCGTCGCGGCGGACTGCTGCGGCGGCTCGCGCCACCGGCGCAGCCGCCGGAAGAAATCGCGCCGTGAAGCGGGCGCAAAAAAACCGGGCCTTCCTTGCGGAAGGCCCGGCCTGTTGATCACACCGATCCATCGCGGCCAAGTCGGCTGATCGTGCCCCGGGGTCGGCACACGTCAGCTGACTGCCCGCGAACAGGATCAGGTCTTCGCCGGGGCCGCGGGGGCCTCGGGAGCGGCCTCGGTCGGCACGCCCTCGGAGATCACACCCTCACCGCCGCAGGCACCGCCAGCGCAGCCACCCTCGGCGCACGCGCCGCAGCCACCCTCGACGACGGCACCCTCACCGCAGGCGCCGCAGCCTTCAGCGGCCGCGCCGCAATCGCCGCAGGCCGACTCACAGGCAGCCGGGGCAGCCTCGCCGTGGCAACGGCGGTGCTTGCCGAACAGGCCGTGGCAGCGCTCACGCTCGCCATGGCAACGGTGCTTGTGGGCGAACAGACCGCCGTGGCAACGGCGGGCACCATGGCAGCCGTGACCGGCGACCGCACCGGCGTCACCGCCGACGAGGGCGATGGCCACCAGCGCGAAGAACATCGCAACTGCAAAACCGAGGAAACGCTTCATCACTGACCTCCAGGTAAGAACCGAACGCGTCCTGCGTCCATGAAAGCCGTCACGAGAGAAACCCCGATCCGGGACGGCCACCGGACCGCAGCCAACACAGAGTGTTTGCTGGAATTCCCGGGACGGCAGGCTGCGAACAACCCGCTGCACTCCCCCGCAAGAGCTGCGGGTTGGGCAGAGTCTTCCGCCTAGGAAATCCAGGCAAAAGGCTATCCGGACGGCGCGTCCTGTCAAGAAAGATGGGCAAAACACGCAAAAACTGCCGGTTCGGCAGTTTTTGCGGCCTTGGCGGCCGCGAACTTACTTCACGGCCGCCGGCTGACTGCCGCGGGCGGTGCGGGCCGGGCCGGATTGCTCGGCCGCCTTGCTGGCCCGGACCTGCAGCTCCTTCGCCACCATTTCCTGCTTGGCGATCATGTCTTCGGGGTCTTCAAAATTGAGAAGGAGCGGCGGCAGGTCGTCGAACACCCGCGTGGCCATGCCCACCACCCGCCAGCCCTCCGGATCGAGCCGCACGACCCACACCACGTTTTCGGTCGACTTGAAACCGTCGCCATCGACGTCGGTCCAGGTGGTGGCCACGTGCACGAGGTCGTCCGTGTCGCCCACCATCTCGCACTGGCCCACGGAATAGGTCGCGGTGTCGTTGACCGGCGGGGCCACCGAGATGCCGAGCTCCTGGGTCTTCGTGCGGGCCACCTTCGTGAGCAGGTTGCGGGCCCCGGTGTCGTCACCCCGCTTGATCGCGTCGAGGAACGAGACCACGACCGCCTTCGCGGGCTCGGTGCCGGCGGAGCCACCGCCGCCCGCGGAGCAGCCGGTGAGGTCTGCAAGGCCCAGGCAGCACGCCAGCGCCGCGATGATCCAGCGCGACGGGGATACGGGTGTGAAGAGGGCTCGGGCACGGGGGGATTGACCGGCTGGCATGCTGCAACTCCTTCGGCGACGGCCGCGGGAAACTCGGGCGTCCGCGGGGGCCGGGAACGTGACGACCACCACCCTGCCGGTCAAGACGAGTTTGCCCGGCGGTGGCGGCAGGCCTGCGCCGGCCTCTGCTACGCTGATCCTGAAGGCGCTCGGAACGCTACCGGAGGGCTCGCTCATGTGGCTTCAACATCGTGTGTGTGATTCGGCGCAGGCTGTCGAATCTGGGCAAAGACGCCTCGGCCGCCGGCTGGCCGTCGTTGTGGCACTGGGCGTGCTCGCCGGCCTGGCCGCCGACGGTGTCGCGGCCCCCGGCCAGCGCGGCAAGGCGAAGACGATCCGCCGCGCGGCGCCGCCGGCAGGCAGGTGGGACGCGCTGACCAGGGGCATGTTCGTCGACGATGCCTTTGCGCTGCTGGCGGGTCCGCGCCCCGACTACGGCTCCGCCAGGCAGCCCGCGGCGGCCGCGCCCGCGGAAGCCGCACCGGAGACCGGTGCCGTGCGGGGCAGGCCCTGGTCGACGCTCGTCTCGGCCGACACGCTGGCCGACGAGGCCAAGGACATGAAGGACCTCGTGGCGTCTGCCTGCTCCACGCTCTCCGACTTCAAGGGAGGCGGCTTCGAGGATGCGCGGTGCGGCTACAGTTCGCTGGCGATGCTGTTCGGCGTGATCGCCGCCTACGACCAAGCCGACGTTCGCTGGCGGAAGGACGCCGCGACCGCCCGCGATCTCTTCGCGCGGGTGGGCTTCAACTGCAAGGTGGGAACCGAACAGTCGTTCGCCGAGGCACAGGCGCGACTCGAAGACCTCACGGGCCTGCTCGACGGCAACTCACCCCAACCCAGTCCGTCCATCGAGACAGCCGAACGCTGGAGCCAGATGACCGGCCGATCGCCGCTCATGACGCGACTGGAGATGGCACAGGAGGTCATGCGGCCCGCCATCGCGTCGCGGGCCGCGTTCGAGAAACGCACCGCCGGCCTGCTCCACGCCGCCGAGATCATGGCCGTGATCGGCGAGGTCATTCAGCAGCCCGACTTCGAAGATCACGACGACGAGACCTACAAGGGCTACGCCGCCACGATGCGGGATGCGGCGCTGCAGGTGCGAGACGCCTGCCTCGAAGGGGATTATGAAGCCGCCCGCGCCGCCGCCGGGAAGCTCGAGCAGTCATGCGACGCCTGTCACGGCGATTACCGGAGCTGACGGCGTGCCTACCGCTTCGCGAGATGCGGGAGCGGGGCGAGTGTGACGAGTTCGGCGAGGCCGGCCTTCACCATTTCCGCGCCGGTCACGTAGCGGTGCGTGCGGATCCACTCGTTGATCCGGTCGGCCTCGCGGCCGAACAGATCGACGAGCAGCACGTCCATCTCCCGCTCCAGTTCCGCGAAATGCCGCGACCACTCGGCCGCCTCGCGGATGCCGATGTGCTCCTCGCTCTGCCACTTCATCGGATGAAAGAGGAACACGCTGTAGGGAGTGACGTAGCGGCGCTGGCAGGCCGCGAACGGCCAGATCGCGGCCGACGAGCACTCGCCCGTCACGACCGCGGTGGCGGTGATGCCCCGGAGTTTCAGCAGGCCCACGAGCGACATCGCACAGTACGGGCTGCCGCCGGGGGAATCGAAATAGATGATGCATTCGCCCCCCGGCTCGATCCCCATCAAGCTGCCGGTGATGTCCCCTTCGTGGTTTCCCAGATCGCCGAGGATCGCGATCTCGATCGGGCCACCCGGTTCCTCGTCGGCCTCG
>JBJTIE010000057.1:0-4487 GCA_046094845.1 Planctomycetaceae bacterium
TCGGACTGCTGCGGGCTCATCGGGCCCTGGGCTGGGGGCTGGGATGACTGGCGTGCGGCCGGCGGAGAGGCGGTCTGTGGGCGGGGCGTCATCGGCGTGTGGGGCAGGCGGGACAGGGCGGAAAAGCCCGCCAGTATACGGTATATTCCCGCCCATGCTCATCATGCTCACCAACGACGACGGGATCTTCGCCCCTGGGCTCGCCGCCCTGGAAAAAGCCCTCGCCCAGCTGGGCGACGTGCAGGTCGTCGCCCCGTCCACCGAGCAGAGCGGCGTGGGGCATGCGATCACGTTCCTGACGCCACTGACGGCCAAAGAGGTGTTCGACGGCGACCGGTGCCGCGGCTGGGCCGTGGACGGCAGTCCGGCCGACGCGGTCAAGCTCGGGATCTCGGAGTTCTGTCCGCGGCGGCCCGATCTGGTCATCAGCGGGATCAACAGCGGCCTCAACGCGGGGATCAACGTGCTCTACTCGGGCACCGTGGCCGCCGCGGTCGAAGGGGCATTCTTCGGCATCACGAGCATCGCCGTGTCGCTCGAATGGAACGAGCATGCCGACTACGCCCGGGCGGCCGAGATCGGCCTCGACGTGATCCGCGGCCTGCTCGCCCGGAAGCCCGCCAAGGGAAGCCTCTTCAACATCAACATTCCCACGCGGGCGCTCCGCGGTGCTCCCGAACTGCGGGTCGTGCCGATGAGCGTGGCCCGCTACGGCGAGGCCTTCGAGCGGCGGACCGACCCGCGGGGCCGGGCCTACTACTGGGCCACGAACGATCCGCCCCCGCCTCCTTCGGCGCTGGAGTCCGACGTCACCGCACTTGCGGCCGGCGCCGTCACGCTCACGCCGCTCGACTACGACCTCACGCATCGTGCGGCGATCGACACGCTCGCGGCAGGGCCGTGGACGATTGTCGGCGGCTAGGCCTGACCGTCGCACACTCGCGCCGTAGTCCGCACACTCCGTGTGCGGTTGGAGGCGTGAAGGCTGAGCGGCCGGGCTACTCCTGCGGGGTTTGCAGATCCGCGGGAAATTCGCGTACCCGCAGGGCGGTAGCTCGGGTCTGCGGTGTTTACACCGTGGGCCACATGCGGAGCATGTGGACTACGGTGCGGCTGATGTTGCGGCTTCTGACTTTGCGTTCGCATCCGCCTCGGCCTCGGTAGCTGCTGCGTCGGCCGGTGGCGGGTCATTCGCTTCTGAAGTCCCTAATTTGCTCAGCGCTCCTTCCGGATCAAAGGGAACCTCTGGCTTGTCCTCGTCTTTCGGTGGCACGGCCTTGGTGTCCTTCTTCCCACCCTTGTCCGGCTTGCCTGTGTCCTTGGTCTCCTTGGCGGTGGTCTCCGTCTGCTGTGCGGCTACCTTAGTCTTCTTCGGCTTCGGCTGCATCACCTGCCAGCCCAGGTAGGCAGCGAGGAGCAGGCCGGCGGCGACGGCGATCCAGGCGGCGAGCGGCAGGCCGAGGGGAGCGAAGGCCGGCTTCTGCGGATGCGTGTGGCCGGCCGCCGGCTTCGCCGCATGCGCGCCGCCCCCCGTGTCGAAGTGGATGCCGCTCACCGGTCCCGAGCGGGGCGGGGCGGAGCCGGCCTTTCGAATGGGCTGCGGCGGCGGCATGGCCAACGGACCGGAGCCGCCGACGCCGGATCCCCCTGGCGTGCGCGGGGCGTTGCTCGGAGGGCGAGGGGCCGCCGCGACGCCAGAGCCTCCCGGTCCACGGCCGGCGGCAACGCCACTCCCCGGCGATCGTCGCGGGGGGGCACGCCGCGGGGACTCCGCCCTGCCTTGCGGGCCCGACGCCTCGTTGGCCGCGAGCCACGCCGCGAGCGTCGCCGCCACGTCCCCGGCCTCCTGCGGCCGTGCGTCCGGGTGCTTCTCCATCATCCGGAAAAACAACTCGACGAGTGCCGGAGGCGTGTCAGGCCGCTCGTCGAGCAGGTTCGGCGGCGGGGTGCGGAGATGGGCCTGAATCCGCTCGGCGAGCGTGCCCTTGGCGAACGGCGGCCGCCCGGTGAGCAGGTAGTGGAACGTGCAGCCGAGGGAATAGATATCGGAGCGGGCGTCGGCCTTGTGGCTGTCCTTGGCCTGCTCGGGCGACAGGTAGTCGGCCGTGCCGAGCACCTTTTCACCGTGCTCCTGCGTCAGCGATGCGTCGTCTTCCCCCTTGGCGAATGCGAGTCCGAGGTCGAGGATCTTCACGGTGCCTCGGCCGTCGAGAATCAGGTTCGCGGGCTTGATGTCCCGGTGCACGAGCCCCTCCTCGTGGGCGTGCTGCAGACCGAGCGCCGCCTGCCGGATGAAGTCCACCGCCTGCCGCAGCGGCAGCGGCCCGTCCTGCTTCACCTTCGCATACAGGTCGATGCCGTCGACATATTCCATCGCGATGAAGTGGATCGAGCCCGACGTGTCGAGGTCGAAGGCTCGCACGATGTTGGGGTGGCTCAACCGGGCCGAGGCCTGGGCCTCCCGCTCGAAGCGGGCAAGGTAGGAGCTCTGATCGACCCGCTTGATGGGGAGCACCTTGATCGCCGCCTTGCTGTGCAGCGCGGTGTGCTCGCCGAGATAGACGCGGCTCATGCCTCCCGCCCCGAGCAGCCGCAGCAGCCGGTACTTGCCCAGGACGAAGCCCTTGTGGCGGCCCTTTCGCAGCTGATCGGTCTGCCATTTCGTGAGCAACTCGGCGTCGATGAGCGACTGCACGAGTTCGTCGGGGAGCGGCAGGGAGCGGTCGGGCCACGCGAGCGTCGCCTCGGCGAGCCGCGCAGCGTCGAGCAGGCCGCTCTTGCGGACGGTCTCGAGGAACTGGGCGATCGTGGGCGGGGTATCGCTCATGGCGTCGAGTTCTATCGTACCCAGCCGCCGGCTTAGAGCGACAGGTTGAGCCCGCGGGCGGCGAGCTGGTCGATCAGGTCCGACGCCGACGTGAAGAGCTCGGCGTCCCAGCCGGCGGCGCGGGCGGCCGTCACATGCTGCGGCAGGTCATCGCAGAAGAAAATCCCGTGCGCGGGCACGGCGGCGGCGGCGGTCGCCACCGCGTAGATGCCGGCGTCGGGCTTCATGACGCCCGCCTCGTAGCTCACAATCTGGCGGACGAAGCGGCCGGGGAGGATCGCGTAGCCGGCGTCGAGGAGGTGCCGCCAGTGGATGCCGCAGGTGTTGGACAGCAGGCCGGTGGGGCAGCCCGTCCGTTCGATGGCCGCGAGCACCGGCAGCATCTCGACCCGCAGCGTGAACATGTCGCTGGCGGCCGCGGCGAGGGCGGCCGGGTCGCTCGTCGTGCCCGTTTGGCGGGAAAATGCGGCGTGGGCGGCACCCCAGTCGATCCGGCCGGTCTCGAGGGCCTCCTGCAGGCCCGAACCCATCACGGCCTGTTCGACCGCCTGCGCGGTCGTGCCGCAGACCGCCGCCATCTGCCGAAACGCCCGTTCGCGGTCGAAGGCGAAGAGCACGTTGCCGAGATCGAAGTAGATGAATTGCGGACGCATGGCCTGCGCTGGAGACGGCGGCTTTTCCTGCCGCGGGCAGCATACTATCCTCGCGTCCGATCACCGAAGCCCTTTTCCGATGGAACGCCCTCCATGACCAGCCCCGTGCTCAATCGTTACAGCTCGCGGATCACCCAGCCCCGCTCGCAGGGCGCCTCACAGGCCATGCTGCTCGGCACCGGTCTCCAGTCGGCCGACCTCGACAAGCCGCAGGTGGGCATCGCCGCCATGTGGTACGAGGGCAACACCTGCAACATGCACCTCAACACGCTCGCGGCCAAGGTCCGCGACGGAGTCGTGGCCGCCGGCATGGTGGGGATGCGGTTCAACACGATCGGCGTGAGCGACGGCATCTCGATGGGCACCGAGGGCATGAGCTATTCGCTTCCCTCCCGCGACATCATCGCCGACTCGATCGAGACGGTGATGCACGCCCAGTGGTACGACGGCCTGGTCGCGATCCCGGGCTGCGACAAGAACATGCCGGGCTGCCTGATCGCGATGGGGCGGCTCAACCGTCCGGCCCTCATGGTGTATGGCGGCACGATCAAGCCGGGGCATCTCGCCGACGGCACCGTGCTCGACATCGTGTCGGCCTTCCAGTGCTACGGCGAATACGTGGCCGGCCGGATCGACGACGCCCGCCGTGGCGACATCGTCCGCCACGCCTGCCCCGGCGCCGGCGCCGGCGGCGGCATGTACACGGCCAACACGATGGCCACCGCGATCGAGGCGCTGGGCATGTCGCTGCCCGACAGCGCCTCCATCCCCGCCGAGCATCCGTCCAAGGCCGAGGAGTGCCTGCGGGCCGGCGCTGCCGTCCGCCGCCTGCTCGAGCTCGACCTGAAGCCCCGCGACATCATGACCCGCCGGGCCTTCGAAAACGCGATGGTCACGATCATGGCCCTCGGTGGCTCGACCAACGCCGTGCTGCACCTGATCGCCATGGCGCGGGCAGTGGACGTGGACCTGACGCCGGCCGACTTTCAGCAGGTGGCCCGCCGGAT
>JBJTIE010000058.1:0-5044 GCA_046094845.1 Planctomycetaceae bacterium
GCCCCCATGAGCCCGCTCATCAATCCCGCCGCCCTGTTCAAGCTCCGGCTCCCCTGCCCCCGGCGGGCGAAGCTCTGGCCACCCGCGGCCACCCAGCTCGACGATGCCTGCCGGCTGCCGTCGTTCGCGCCGCTGGCGGGCGTGCCCGACCTGCTCGAGCTCGCGATCGCCTGGAACGAAGGGGGCCTCGGCCTGCGGGCCTCGGCCCGCGGCGTGGGCAACGCCCGCTGGTGTCACCCCACCCGGCCCGAAGACAGCGACGGGCTCCACCTGTGGATCGCCACGCGGCCCACGGGGGAGAGCCATCGCGCCGGTCGGTTCTGCCGCCGGCTCGCGCTCCTGCCCACGGGCGGCGGCCGCCTCGCCGACAAGCCTGTGGCCGTCGTCGCCACGATCCCGCGGACGAGCGAGGTGCCGGCGCCGCTCCCCGAGGGCTCGATCCAGATCGAGTCGAAGCTGCTCGCCGACGGCTGGCAGCTCGAGGCCTTCATCGGTGCCGCCGCGCTGCCGGGCTGGGATCCAGCCGAGATTCCGCGGCTCGGATTCTTCGCCGCGATGGTGGATCGGCGGCTCGGCCGGCTCCCCTGCTTCGCGCCGCCGGAGTTTCCCTGGGACAGCGACCCCACGACCTGGGCGGAACTGGAACTGGCGGAGGACCGCACGGCTCGGTGATCGCCACTGCCTGCTCGCGGCCGAGCCGACGTCAGCCGCGGGTCACGCGGTTGTGCTCGCCGAGCAGGATCACCGCTGGGGCGTGCGTGGCGGCGGCGGCGGCGTCCAGCCAGGCGAACGACATGATCGTGAGCCGATCACCGGGCTTGCCCAGGTGGGCCGTCGCGCCGTTGAGTTCGATCGCGCCGGAGCCAGGTTTTCCGTAGATCACGTAGGTCTCGAACCGCTCGCCGTTGGCGAGATTCCCCACGAGAATCCGCTCGTAGGGACGCAGCCCGACCCGCTCGGCGAGGTCGGCCGCGATCGTGAGACTGCCCTCGTAATCGATCGAGGCGCCGGTCACCGTGGCCCGGTGGATTTTCGACTTGAGCAGGCAGGTCATCATGGGGCCATCAGTTTAGCCGACCGAGTGCCTCGCTGCACGCCGCCGCCCTGCTCATCCGGCGTCGCCGTTGGCGAACGGCTCGATCTCGACGGCCGCGGGGGGCAGGCTCTCGAGGAACACGCGGCCGTAGGGCTTCGTGAGCATCCGCGGGTCCAAAATAACCACGGATCCCCGATCCGTATGCGTGCGGATCAGGCGGCCGAATCCCTGCTTGAGCTTGAGCACCGCCTCGGGCAGCTGATACTCGGCGAAGGCGTTGCCGCCGGCCTGCTTGATCGCCTCGATCCGCGCCGCCGTGAGCGGCCGGTCGGGCACGGCGAACGGGAGCTTCGTGATGATCACGTTCACGAGGCAGTCGCCGGGCAGATCGATGCCCTGCCAGAAGCCGTCGGTGCCGAGCAGCACGCTCCCCGGCCCCTCCCGAAAGTCCTCGAGCATCCGCGATCGCGGCAGGCCGTCGGCCTGGCTCACGAGCCGGAAATCGTGCCGTACGCACCAGCCGGCCAGCTCGGCGCCGGCCTTCGCGAGCGCCGCGTGGCTCGTAAAGAGCACCATCGCCCGACCCTCGCTCCGCGCGACGTAGCGTTTGATCATCCGCACCCCCGCGGCGTCGTAGGCCGCGCCGCTCGTCGGATCGGGAAGCCGATCGACGAGCACGAGCCGCGCCTGCCGTGGGTAGTCGTAGGGGCTGCCGAGCCGACGGGTCAGCGCGGCCGGCGGCACGCCCAGCCGGGCGCGGAGAAAGGCGAAGCCGTCGGCATCGGCCGGAGACTCGTCGTCGAACGACTCCGCGGCGCGACGTGGCGGATGCACGGCCAGCGTGGCGCTCGCGAGCACGACGGTGCCCACGCGGTCAAAGAGTTCGCGCCGCAGCGTGCCCGCCACGTCCACCGGCGCGCTGGAGAGCGTGAGCCGCTCGCGGCCGCGTCGCGAGCGACGCGACTCCACCCACCACACGCTCCCAGGCTCCCCCTGCTTGAGCCACACGTTGACGGCCGCCGCATGGAGCGTGAGCCGGTCGGCGAGCGATTCGAGGTCGTGTCGCTCCGCCTCGTTGGCCAGCCCGTCGGCCGCGTTTCGCAGCTTGCGGGCGAGCGACATGAGCGGCTCGCCGAGTGTGTCGTCCACGAGGCCTGGCTTCGGCACCCGCCAGGGCGGCTCGCCCCGCAGGGCGAGCGCCTCGCGGACGTCGTCGAAGAAGTCGTCGGCGGCCCGCCGGCAGCGGCGGACGTCGGGCTCGAGATCGTGCATCCGATAGTGGGCCAGCAGCCCCTTCTGCGACCGCTCGTTCCACAGCTTCGAGAGCACCCGGTCGATGCCGCCGCTCGACACGCCGATGCCGAGGTGCTCACTGGCCACCGATTCGATCGTGTGGGCTTCGTCGAAGACGACGAGGTCATGATCGGGCAGGAGCTTCGCCCCGGCCCGTCGCACGGCGAGGTCGGCGAAGTAGAGGGCGTGGTTCACCACGAGCACCTGCGCATGGGCCATCCGCCGCCGCGCGGCGTAGTAGTGGCACTGCCGATGCGTGGGGCAGGCCCGCCCCATGCAGTTGCCGGAGTCGCTGGCGATCTCGTCCCAGACGCTCGGCCGCGGCACCACGTCGAGGTCGGCGAGCGAGCCATCGCCCGTCCGCTTGGCCCAGGCGGCCAGCTCGAGCAATTCGGCCCGCTCCTCGTCGTCGGGGAACAGGCTGCCGGATCGCTCGAGGGCGAGCTGCAGTCGCCGCAGGCTCACGTAGTTGCTCCGCCCCTTCACGAGCACGGCCGAGAACTCCCGCGGCATCACCGCCGCCACGAGCGGGATGTCCTTCGTGAGCAGCTGCTCTTGGAGCGCGATCGTGTGGGTGGAGATCACGACGCGGCGCTGCCGCAACCGGGGCGTCGTGCCACCGCTCTCGGTGGTGGGCTCGCCGTCGAAGTCGTCGTCCGCATCGGCGGCAGCCACCGGGGCGGGCGTGGCCTCGACCTGATCAGCTGTGACCGCGAGCACAGCCGGCACGAGATAGGCGAGGCTCTTGCCGACGCCGGTGCCCGCCTCGACGACGGCATGCCGACGCTCGGCGATCGCCTGCGCCACGACCGCCGCCATCTCCTGCTGCTCGGGCCGCGACTCCCAGCCCGTGAGCCGGGCCGCGAGCCGCCCGCCGGGCGCCAGGAAATCGTCAGGCGTCAGCGGCGTCGTCATCGCCGAGAGTGTAGCCGACGGCATGGTAGGATTGCGCCGCGCGAGGGTCGCCCCGCCGCGTCCATCCGCCTCGCAGAACGCGTCCAGCCGCCTCGAAGGAACGTCACGTGTCGTCATCGCACTCCCCCAAAAACGCTACGCCGGCCGCGCCGGCCGCCGCCAAAGCCTGGGGCGGCGTGTTTCGTGAGCCGACCGACAAGCGGGTCGAGGCGTTCTCGGAGAGCGTGTCGTTCGACCGCCGGCTGGCCGACGACGACATCGACGGCTCGATCGCCCACGCCCGGATGCTCGCGGCCTGTGGCCTGATGAGCGTGCAGGAGGCCGACACGATCGCCCACGTGATGGAGGACATCCGGGATGAGATCCGGGCCGGCCGGTTCGAGTTCACCGCCGCCAAGGAGGACATCCACCTACACATCGAGTCGGCACTGACGGCCCGGCTCGGCGACACCGGCCGCAAGCTCCACACGGCCCGCAGCCGCAACGACCAGGTGGCCACCGACCTGCGGCTCTATTGCCGGCGGGCGATCGACCGGCTCGACCGGGGCTTGGCTACGCTTCAGGCGGCGTTCCTCGGGCTCGCCGAGCGGGAGCAGGGCCTCGTCATCCCGGGCTACACCCACCTGCGGCGGGCCCAGCCCGTGCTCGCGGCCCATCAGTTGCTGGCCTGGTGCGAGAAGCTCGGCCGCGACCGCGAGCGGCTGGCCGACTGCCGCAAGCGGACGAACGTCCTGCCGCTCGGCTCCGGCGCGATTGCCGGCACGAGCCTGCCGATCGACCGCGAGCACGTGAAGGATGCGCTCGGCTTCGACGCCGTCGCCGCCAACAGCCTCGACGCGGCGAGCGACCGGGACTTCGCCTGCGAGTTGGCCTTCGTGCTCTCGCTCACCGCCGTGCACCTCTCGCAATGGGCGGAGGAGTGGATTCTCTACAGCACGCCGGAATTCGGGTTCGTGGCGCTCCCGGAGGGCTTTTGCACCGGCAGCTCCATCATGCCGCAGAAGATCAATCCCGACGTGCTCGAACTCGTCCGCGGGAAGAGTGCCCGGGCGATCGGCAACGTGCAGGCGCTGCTCGTGCTGCTCAAGGGGCTTCCCACCGCCTACAACCGCGACCTCCAAGAAGACAAGGAGCGGATCTTCGATTCGATCGATACGCTGGAGGCCGTGCTCGGTGTGGCGGCTCCGCTGGTGGCGGGCACCCGGTTCGACCGCGAGCGGATCGCCGCCTCGCTCGACCGCGGTCATCTTGACGCCACGAGCCTGATGGAGGCATTGATCGCCGCCGGTGTGCCGCAGCGGACGGCCCACGAGCTCGTCGGCCACCTCGTCCGCAGCGCGATGACGCGGGGCGTGGCCCTCTCCGACTTGACCGACGAGGAGTTCGCCCGCGAATACCCCGGCTGGAATGCCGGCCTGCGGGCGGCCCTCGGCCCACACAACGCAGTCGATCGCATGGTAAGCCAGGGCTCCACCGCTCCGGCCTCCGTCGCCGCCCAGCTCGCCGCCTGGCGCGAGCGGCTGGCAGGGCTGACCTGACCGCCGAAGCCGCAGGCATGTAGCCGCGGAGTGGCACTCTGCGGAATCCGGGGCGCCATGTCGTTCGGCCACTGCGGGGCCGTGCGGTTGGCCGCCGTGTGCAGACTGCCAGTCTGCACCTACTCGTTTCGCGGGAGCCCCCAGGGCTTGTAGCCGCGGAGTGGCACTCTGCGGAATCCGGATCGCCATGTCGTTCGGCCACTGCGGGGCCGTGCGGTTGGCCGCCGTGTGCAGACTGCCAGTCTGCACCTACTCGTTACGC